>CAKTFH010000001.1 GCA_934555895.1 uncultured Muribaculaceae bacterium
AGTGGGCGCTGAGGGATTCGAACCCCCGACCCTCTGCTTGTAAGGCAGACGCTCTGAACCAGCTGAGCTAAGCGCCCTTCTCGCCTCAAAAGCGTTGCAAAGGTAGGGACATTTTTTTATCCTTGCAAACTTTCGGCCGATTTTTTCAAAAAAAATTTCATAACTTTGCATCCGTCAAGGCCTCCTAACGAGCGCCGGCACTATCTATAACCAACGCCATCACCAATTTATTGAACATGGAACTGAGCACATTAACTGCCATCTCTCCTGTCGACGGACGCTACCGCGGGAAAACCGCCGGGCTCGACCGCTATTTTTCGGAATTCGCCCTCATCCGCTATCGCGTGAAAGTGGAAGTGGAATATTTCATAGCCCTGGCAGAGCTCCCGCTCCCACAGCTAGCCTCACTGAGCATGGAGCTTGAAGGAACGAAACTCACCAAAGCCGAAATCTTCGAGCGCCTGCGTTCCATATACAAAAATTTCTCGCTCGACGATGCAAAGCGTATAAAGGAGCATGAGTCTGTCACAAACCACGATGTGAAGGCTGTGGAATATTTCATCAAGGAGAAATTCGACAGCATGGGACTGGAGAAGTGGAAGGAATTCATTCACTTCGGCCTCACATCACAGGATATAAACAACACCTCGGTGCCCATGAGCGTGCGCGACGCGCTGCACGAGTCGTTCATTCCTCTGCTCAACGAGCTCATCACCGCTCTCGAGGAGCGAGCCAACGAATGGGCCGATATCCCCATGCTCGCCAAGACCCACGGCCAACCAGCGTCGCCCACACGCCTCGGCAAAGAGATAATGGTGTATGTGTATCGCCTGCGCCAACAGCTCCACATGCTCGAGGATGTGCCTGTGAGCGGAAAATTCGGAGGCGCCACCGGCAACTTCAACGCCCACCACGCAGCATATCCCGGCTACGACTGGCCCGCTTTCGCAGCCGGATTCCTGGCTGACCATCTCGGCATACAGCGTGAAGCCTACACCACACAGATTTCCAACTACGACAACCTGGCCGCCCTTTTCGACGCCCTGCGCCGCATCAATACCATCATCCTCGACCTCGACCGCGATGTGTGGATGTATGTGAGCATGGAATATTTCAAGCAGAAAATAAAGGCAGGCGAGGTAGGTTCATCGGCGATGCCCCACAAGGTGAACCCCATCGACTTCGAGAACTCGGAGGGCAACCTCGGCATAGCCAACGCCATCTACGCACACCTTGCTCAGAAGCTCCCCGTATCGCGTCTGCAGCGCGACCTCACCGACTCCACTGTGCTCCGCAATGTGGGCGTGCCCATGGCTCACTCGGTGATTGCCATCAACTCCACGCTGAAAGGCCTTGGCAAACTGCTGCTCAACCGCACCGCCATCGACCGCGACCTGTCGAACATGTGGAACGTGGTGGCCGAAGGCATACAGACCATCCTGCGCCGTGAAGGTTATCCACATCCCTATGAGACACTCAAGGCCCTCACCCGCACAAATGCAACCGTCACCGCCGAGAGCATATCGGCGTTCATCGACACTCTCGAGGTGTCCGACGCCGTGAAAGAGGAGCTCCACCGCCTCTCGCCCTCGACCTACACCGGATTCTAAAGACAAACGAAACGACATAACACATGGGAGGATGCATTGCAGCTGCAGCGCATCCTCCCATGTCTTTTTGCTTATTTACTCACTTCTTATTATTTGGCGAGGCGCTCCTTGCGCATCTGCATGGCCCGCACCGGAGCGTCGGTGGTGACATAGTCGACACCCATATCGAAAAACTCGCCGAGGTCGGCGTCAGAGGTAACGGTCCATACATTCGTGGTCATACCGCAGTCGTGCGCCGAGGCGTTCCATCCGGCATTGCTGCGGTATTCATTCATATGGTAATCCAGGCCTGTGTAACCCTTCTTTTTAAGTTCTTCGGGAGCCACACCGCCCTTAAGATAGGCCACCTTTGCCTCCGGATCGTCGGCCATTACCTGCAGACAGGCGTCTTCGTTGAACGAGATATACTCCACTCGGTCCTGCAGTTTGGCAACTTTAACGGCCTTGACCGTCGCTGTGGCCGCGGAGCGGTTCAGGGCCGCGTTGCCGTGGTCCTTTATCTCAATGATAAGTTTCGTCGGGCTTTCAGGAGCGCTGATGAGGATATCGAGGAAGTCCTGCAGTTCGGGCATATGCTCGCCGTTGGCCAGCACCAGCTCCTTGCATCGGTCCGACGATGATTCGCGTATGGTCACGCCGCCATACGATGCGTCGTGGTTTGCCATAAGCTTGCCGTCGGTGGTAAGCCATACATCGGTTTCCGAGCCGTAGCATCCGGTCTCTATGGCCTTGCGGAGCGAAGCGCGCGAATTCTGCGCCGAGCCTTCGGTATTCCAGAAACCACGGTGGGCTATTACCTCGGGCACTTTCGGTGAATCGGCCACATCGGCACCAGACATTACACCTGCCGGAATAAGCACGACTAATGTGAGAAGAGATTTTTTAAGAGCACTGAATATCATGATGTGATTTGGTTTATGTGAATGTTGCAAAATTAGCACTTCCTCAGCCCGGCGGCAAGCAAATTTGTTCAAAAAATCGGTTTTTTTGTATCGGCTGCGCAACCGACATGGCTTTCCAAGTGTTTTTCTAAATGCAAGGGACAATAATGTCAACTATTTGCTTTAGCTATGAAACACTTCTCACTCACAGCGGCCGTGACCGCCATGGTCCTCGGCTCAGCAATCTTTTCTCCCGTCGACACCGAAGCGTGTTCGAGGGTAATCTATAAAGGCACCGACTCGCTCACCGTGGTGGGGCGTTCGCTCGACTGGAAGACGCCTATTCCCACAAATCTTTATGTGTATCCCCGCGGCATGACAAAAAAGAGCTCCGACGCCAAGGGAGCGTTTGAATGGACCTCGACCTACGGCGCCGTATATGCCGTGGGCTACGATGGAGGCATAACCGAGGGCATGAACGAAATGGGACTGGTGATAAACGGTCTGTTCTGCAAAGGCACAGTCTACAACAACGGTGACACCGAGGGGCGCCCCCCCATGTCTTTGGCTATGTTCGTGGGGTGGCTACTTGACATGAACGCCACCACACAGCAGTGCGTGGATGTGCTCAAGGAGCATAACTTCTCTATAGGAGGCGCCACCTTCGACGGAGGCACCGTGTCGGCCCTCCACTGGGGCATAACCGACAGCACAGGCCACTCGGTGGTGGTGGAATTTGACCACGGCGACATACGCATCTACGAGATGGGCGAATACCGCGCCATGACCAACGACCCCAACTGGCCGGCGATGACGGCCATCATCGACTACTGGGAGAAAATCGGCGGACAGAACATGCTTCCGGGCGGTGTCACAAGTCCGAGCCGCTGCGTGAGGGCCAATTATTTCGCCCACCACGTGAAGCCCACGGCAGACCCCGACCTTGCCGTATCGATCACACGCAGCATCGTGGCCGACGCATCGGTGCCTTACACTTATATGATTGAGGGCGAGCCCAACCTCTCGTCCACTCAGTGGCGCTCATTCGCCGACCTCAAGAATTTGCGTTACTACTTCGACATAGTCACCGACAGCGGTATCTACTATGTGGACCTCACGCGCCTCGATCTCTATCCGGGAGCTCCCGTGCTTAAACTTGACACATCCCAAGCCACCAATCTCACCGGCTGTGCCAACTCCCATCTGAAACGCTCCGCACCCTTCACCCCGATGTATTGACACTTTCTGGCTTTATCATTGCTGTATATCAGCATATTATATCCGGTGCGGCCTATATGGCCGCACCGTTTTCATTTTACATATGCCATAATTATGCATTAAATCAATCACACTGTGATTAAAATAAGCCGTTTTAATTGGCAAAATGAAATTAATAGCATATTTTTGCAAGCAGAATTCCAATATCTTATCACCAAACAATTCATTTAATGCGACAATTACTGCTGACAGCTGTTACGCTGCTGTCGTCGGTCTCGGCAACGACGATGGCACAGGCACCCGCACCGACTCTGCACGGCAACCTCATCTACTCTTCCGCATGGGGTTCGTCGGACGGAGACAATGCCGGTATCTACAAATTCAACGCCGATGCGACAGGCGATGTCACCCTTGAGTACAAGCCTGCCGACGGCTACATCTACGCCAACGGTGGCGCCGTCTATGTCGACGGCAAATATTATGTGCTCGCCCATGAGCCCAAGACCGGCAGCGTAAAGACAAACACCCTTTACACCTACGATGCCAACGACTGGACTCTCCTCGACAAGAAGGACGCCCCTCTCACCACCTCGGCCAACGACCTCACATGGTGCCCGGTCGACAACAAGGTCTACGGAGTGTTCATGAACGAGACCTCGAGCGGTTTCGTCTTCGGAACGCTCGACCTTACCGACGGCACTGTGGATGTCATCAGCCCCGTCAGCCTTACTGACGATCTCGGACCGATGCCCGTCATGGCGCTTGCCGCCAACGACAGCGGCGATATCTATGGCATCGGTGCCGACGGCAATCTCTACCGCTTTGACCGCACCGACGGCGAGGCTACCCTTATCGGCGCTACCGGATTTGTGCCGGCACGCTGGAATCAGTCGGCATGCTTCGACTTCACGGACAAGAAAATGTATTGGGCGGCCTGCAACAACGACATGTCGGCCCTCTTCACCGTCGACACTACTACCGGCTCGGCCACAAACGTGCGCACATTCACTCACGACGAGGAATTCGTGGGCCTGTACTCGCTGAGCAGCATCGCAGACCTGAAAGGGCCGCAGGCGCCCGAGAACTTCGAGGTGAACCTGCAGGGCGCTTCGCTCACAGGCACGGTATCGTTCAACATGCCTTCGACCACCATTTCCGGCGAAACCCTCTCAGGCAGCGTGAAATACACCCTCGAGGACAACGGCACAATCATTTTGGAAGGCGAGGCAGCACCCGGCGAAGCCGTGACCTGCGAAGTGGCCTTCTCCGATGGGGCGCACACTCTCGTGGCATATGCTTCGACGGCCGACGGCCGCGGCGCTTCGGCACGCCTGAACGTTTACGCCGGCAATGACATCCCGGCCACTCCTACCGGCGTAAATGCCGTAAAGGAGGGTCAGACAGTGCGGATAAGCTGGAATGCTGTCACCGCCGGCGCCCATAACGGCTATCTGGGAGAGGCCATCACCTACACCGTGAAGCGCCTGCCCGACGGCAAGGTCATCGCCTCAGGTATCTCAGCCACAAGCTGCACCGACAGCGAGCTCCCCGCAGCGCTCGGCGACTACACCTACAGCGTCACTGCCGTCTGCGGCAGCATGGCAGGCATCCCCGCCGCATCCGCCCCGATTTCGCTGGGTTCCTCCTACGAGACACCCGTAAGCATGGATCTGACAGATGAGGAAAAATTCGGTCTCTTCACAGTGGTCGATGCCAACAACGACGGCAAGACATGGACATGGTCGATTAACGGCACTAACTGTGTCTACAACCGCACGGAAGCATCCGACGACTGGCTTATTACTCCACTGATTAATCTTAAAGCCGGCAATCAGTACACTCTCGTCGCCGAAATGCGCTCGGGCAACAGCCGCTATGCCGAGACATACGAAATAAAGGCCGGCCACAGCGCCATTGTCGACGACATGACAATCACTGTGGTAGAGCCGACATCGATTTCGGTAAACACCCGCGCTCCATACTCAGTGATATTCACACCTGAATCAGACGGGGCATATTGCTTCGGCATACACTGCACAAGTCCGAAAAACCAATATAATCTGTATGTCTACACCGTTTCGGTATCGGAAGGCGTATCGACCGGTGCGCCCGTCGCTTCGGAATCGATAAAAGCGACTGCAGCAGCCGAAGGCGCCCTCGAAGCCACAATAGTGGTAAAGGCACCTGAAAAAGCTGTTGACGGTACGGAGCTCACGGAGCTCACCAAAGCGGAACTCACCAATGTGACCACCGGAACTGTAGCCGGCACCATCGATAACCCGACCCCAGGTGCGGAAGTGACTTTTGTCGACACAAACGCCGTAAACGGCAACAATGATTATTCCGTGGCGTTCTACAACGCATCCGGCAAAGGTTATGCGGCCACCGCAAGCGTGTATGTCGGAGAAGACACACCTGTGGCAGCTGCCGATGTAATTGTCAAGCAAGCAGGCGACAAGGCGGTCATAAGCTGGACAGCACCTTCGCAGGGCGTCAACGGAGGCTATGTGAACTCTGCGAACCTTACATATCGAGTAGTGAGTCTGACTACCGGGAGCGACATCGCCACCGGCCTGAAGGAATGCATCTGTGAGGACGCAAGCCTCTCCACCGAGAAGCAGCAGACAATCCAGTATGCCGTTTACGCCTCGAACATCGCCGGCGAGAGCATTGCCTCCAACTCCAATGCACTCACCTTCGGCAACGCTTATCCTGCACCGTTCGCCGAATCGTTCTCCGGCGGCAAGGAGACGGTATCGCCCTGGTCCACCGAGCAGGAAGGCGCAGGATATCCCTCATGGTCACCTTCGACCAACTCCATCTACGACACCACCGACGGCTCGCAGGACGGTGATGCCGGATGGATCCGCTACTCCTCAAAAGGCACCATCACCCTGCTCTCACCCATAGTCGACATCACCACGCTCACCAAACCGACGCTCAAATTCTGGTACAAGGCTGTTGACGGGGTTTCCGATGAACTCACGTTTGAAGTGGCCGTTTCAGGCGACCGCGGCATAACCCGCACCAGCAAGTTCTCTACAGTCGTGGCTGAAGAGGCATGGACTCCCGTCACTATCGACCTCGCCGAGTTCAAGGACTCGAATGAACTGCAGATATGCTTCAAGGCATCCACCACCGGCTATCAGGACATGGCCTTAGACAACATCAGAGTATTCGACCCGTGCAATGTCGACCTCGGCATTATGACATTCGACGGGCCTGACTCTCTCGATGCCGGCACTACAGGCAAATACAGCGTGAAAGTGGCCAACTACGGCATTGAGACTGTGAACACCTATTCTGTAGACATTTACGGCAACGGCCGCCTCCTCACCTCGGTAGAGTGCGGAGAGATTGCCCCCGATGCAATCTCTACAATCGACATCGATGTTCCGGTGCCTGTCAACTTCGAGGAAGTGGAACTCACCGCCAAGGTTGTCGCCGACGGCGACGAAAACACATCCAACGACGAAGCTACCATCAGCGTGAGCACCATAAGCCCGCGCTTCCCGGTTATCGACGACCTTAGCGCTGTCACAGAGGGCACCGGCGTGAAACTTTCATGGAGCCGCCCTGCTGAGCAGCGTAATCCATCGCCCATCACCGACGACTTCGAAAGCCTGACCGACTGGGACTTCGGCGGCGTGACAGCCGACGAGCACACCGGCACAATCGGAGACTACACGGTATATGACGCCGACGGTGCAGCGACCGTGGTAGCATCTTCATATCTGGCCCAGCCGAACGGCGGCAAACCTATGGCTTACCAGGTGAACAAGACCGGCAACCCTTATCCCGAAGTAGACCTCAGTAGCTACAACATCAACGCTCACAGCGGAAGCAAATCGCTTATCGCATGGGGCGCTGCAGACAAGGCCAGCAGCGACTGGCTCATCCTTCCCGAACTCTTCGCAGGCGAGACCACCGTCTCGTTCTGGGCACACGCCACACCCATGTCGTGGGGCGCATCGCCTGCCGAGAAGATGGAGGTGCTCTACTCGACCACAACATCAGAGATTTCTGAATTCCAGTCATTCAGCGGAGAATTTGAAGTTCCTTCGGGCACACGCTTCGACAACGAGGCCGGTTTCAAGTATTTCTCCTTCACACTTCCCGCCGACGCCAAATATGTGGCTATCCGCTCGTCGCTCTCGACCCAGATGAATAAGTCCATCGTAATCGACGATCTGAGCTACACTCCTGCGTCGCTGCCAATGGAAACGCTTGAAATCAAGGGCTACAACATCTACCGTGACGATGTGAAGATAGGCACCTCGGATACCGAGAATTATCTCGACACCGATGTCACCGGCTCGCATAAATACAATGTGACCACCATCTACCACCTTGGCGAGTCGTCATTCTCGAACACCGCTGACGCCTCGGTATCGGGCATCGAGAATGTAGTGACCGGCGCTGACGGCGAGTACCGCTTCTTCAACCTCCAGGGTCTCGAAGTAAAGAATCCCGAACGCGGCAAAATCTACATCGTTGTCGGTCCCGACGGAGCGGCAACCAAAGCCTTGCTGCGCTAACCGATATTGAACCATCGTAAAATCCCGGCGTGTCACAATCCCGACGCGCCGGGATTTTCATTTCCACAACAACCGCTATCACAAAGAGAGCACACGATGCTCACGGTCCAAACAGGGCGAAAAGGGCTGAAACGTAAGGTTTTTAACAAATATTTTCGCAGGCCGGGCCATAATTCGCCCGAAAAGTATTACCTTTGTGGCTTGAACAAGCCCATACTGTATTATCACAGAATAACATCATGCGATTTACGCAATTAAGGAATATATTTCCGCAGATTCTCGCCACATTGGCGGCAGTGCTACTGCTCGCCTCGTGCGGCGAGTATCAGCGTGCCCTCAAAAGCTCCGATGCGAACTACAAGTTCGACTACGCCAAGCGCGCCTTCGAAAACAAGCGCTATGTGCAGGCCTATACCCTCCTGAAAGATGTGGTGACACAGCTCAAAGGCTCCGACAAAGCCGAAGAGTCGATGTATCTCCTTGGCCTCAGCTACTATGAGAACAAAGAGTATGCCGACGCCGCCGCTTATTTCAAGTCCTACTACCAGCGCTACCCCAAAGGCAAATACACCGAGCTGGCCCGCTACTACGCCGGCTATGCCTTCTATCTCGACTCGCCCGAAGCCCAGCTCGACCAGTCGGAGACCATAAAGGCCATCGAGGAGCTGCAGGGATTTCTCGATTATTTCCCGAGAAGCGACAAAGTGACCTTGGCGCAGAACGCCATCTTCGAGATGCAGGACAAGCTCACGCTCAAAGAGCTGCAGAACGCCCAGCTGTATTACAACCTCGGCACCTACATGGGCAACAACTACGAGAGCGCCATCATCACCGCACGCAACGCCATCAAGGAATATCCCTACTCAAAATACAAGGAGGAGCTCGAGATGCTGGTGCTGAAATCGCGCTTCCAGGAGGCCAACCTCTCGGTCGACGAGAAGAAGGTGGACCGTTTCCGCGATGTTGTCGACGAATACTACAGCTTCATCAACAACTATCCCGACAGCCCCTACCGCCAGGAAGCAGACAATATCCTCAAGATAGCACGCCGCTACGTGAAGGAGTGACCACAAACGACAAAAAAAGAAACACGACATAAGGAATCTGATTATGGACTACAAGAAAACAAACGCCCCCCTCAACACCGTGACACGCGACATGATGGACCTTTGCAAGGATACGGGCAACGTTTACGAGACTGTGAGCATCATAGCCAAACGCGCCAACCAGATTGCAGGCGAAATGAAGCACGACCTCGACAAGAAGCTTCAGGAGTTCGCTTCGCTCAACGACAATCTCGAGGAGATTTCGGAGAACCGCGAGCAGATTGAAATCTCCCGCTACTACGAGAAGCTTCCCAAACCCACGCTGATTGCGGCTCAGGAATATGTGGAAGGCAAAATCCACTACCGCAACCCCGCCAAAGACAAAATGGGTCTCGAAGATTAATCTGCATCGACATGCAGACACAGCAGAGGGGCGCGCCGGAATCCGGTGTGCCCCTCTGCTGTGCCTATACCATCAACGCGGTCAATGGCCCGACGGACGCATGCGGGAAGCATTGTCGGGACGGATGGTCTTCACACGCTTTATGTGGTCGATGAGGTCGAGATACACTATGCGGTCGCTTGTGGCCACGCGCCTGCCCCTGGTGAGCGGCTTCATGTAGTCGCCGCCGTTGGCCAGATAGTCGATGGTAGCCACACGGTAGGTGGCATTTGGGTCGACCGGCTTGCCGTTCACAGTGGCCGAGATGCATTTATGGGTCTGCGGGTCGAACACCACCTCGGTACCGCGGCTCACACCGTCGCCGTTGCGCTTCGCCATCACCTCGAAAGCCTCCAGAAGGTCAGCCCCGTTTATATCCTCCACCACGATGCGGTTGTCAAACGGCTGCATCATTATTATCTGCCCCTCGGTGATATCGCCTTTGGGCAGGCTACGGCGCAGGCTTCCCTTGTTGCCTATGGCCAGATCGACTTTGCCGCCTGAGAGTTTCTCGCCCTCGGATAGGATGAAATCGGTCACGAAATTGAGCAGCGCCGGCTCGTTCGACGGCATTTCAGCCTTGCTGCGGCCTATGCGGCGAGCCATCATCTCGTCGACACCTCCGCGATATGGAGCCAGCAGGCTGTCGATGCGCGCGTCCCGCTTGCCGTCGAGACGGCTGTCGACGGTTATCTGCTTATATTGTGGAAGTTTCACGCCAAGGCTGTCGAGGTCGACCGTCACTTCCGCCACCGATGCTCCGCTCTTGGCATTCTGCGTCACCAGCACCTTGCGGCCCACAGCGTTGGTCACCCATTCCTGCCCGCTGCCGGGCTTGATTGAAGTGTGGGTATGGGCTCCGAGTATTATGTCGATATCCTCCGATGCAGCGGCCACCTCGCGGTCGGAAGGCTCGGTGCCGTCGTAGCCCAAGTGTGTCACCGCCACCACCAGGTCAACTTTCTCGTTGTGTTTCAGGTGCCACGCAGTGGCATTGGCGGCCTTAATGGCATCGAGATAGCGAACACCGTCGTAGTTGCCGTCGGCTATCATGCCTTCGGGATTGAGATTAAGCGCTATGATGCCGACTTTCTTGCCGCCCACCTCACGGATGGCATACGGCTTGAAATACTTCTCTATCGGTGAGCCCTTGAGGTCGTAGTTGGTCGAAAGCCACTGCACATGGCTGTTGGCGAGATTTTTCGCAAGCGCATCAGCGCCGTTGTCGAAATCGTGGTTGCCCACGATGGCATAGTCATAGCCTAACTCATCCATTAGCTTCATCTCCACCTCGCCGCCGTAGATGGTGAAATAGAGCGATCCCTGCACGGCATCGCCGGCATCTATCAGCAGAGCATCGGGATGCACAGCCCGGATACTGTCGATAAGCGCCTTACGGCGCTGAATGCCGCCGAGCCCCTTGTCGGTGGGATCAATCTGGCTGTGGGTGTCATTCGTGTGCATTATCACAAGTTCCTCCGCGCTGAGCCACGCCGGAGCAAAAGAAATCAGTGCGGCCACAGCCGCGAATCTTATTTTGAAGTTTATTTTCATAGCCGCTGTCTGGTATGTTTCCTCTCGCTAAATTACAACAAATCTCGCGAAAAGCGGTCCTCAGAAGCCCCTAAAGCCCTGTTTCGCGCCAAAATTTCCGACTTTTTCAAAAAAAATCTTGGAAAATTTTGCAGGTTCAAAAATAATGCCTACCTTTGCAATCGAAATCAGCAAACAAGCCGATTCAAGGATTGGTTCGCTAGCTCAACTGAATAGAGCATCTGACTACGGATCAGAAGGTTACAGGTTTGAATCCTGTGCGAATCACCACCAACTCCGAAGTGCCTCCCGCTCCGGAGTTTTTTTGTATCCCCATTCCACACTTCCCTCGCCGCCCCGCCCCCACAGCGCCCCCGCCTGCCCCGACGCCACCGGCGCACGCCCCTACGGATGGGTCAGCTGCAAAACGGGTCAGCTGCAAATATTTCAGCTCATCGCAATTTGTTCCCTCGATGGTCTAATTTGCAAAATTGTTCCTTCGAAGGAACAAAAAAATCCTGCACACAAGCAGGATTGAATTTGCTTTTATCGTGGTGAAAGTTACGCGCCTGACGGAGGCATCAGCGGCGGGAGGGGTGGCGGAGGAGGATGGCCATCACGGCGAGGGAGCCGATGGTGTCGGCTACGAAATCGGCGAAGTCGGTCGAACGGCCCAGGTTCATTGTGCCCTGCGCTATCTCGATGGCGCCTCCCAACGCTATAGCAATCACTGCGCAAAGGGCTGTCTGCCATACGGCGAGCGGACGGTGTCGTGTCATGCGCCAGTCGGCCCAAAGCACTAAAGTGACACCGCCGAACATCGCGGCATGCACTAGTTTGTCGGCTCCCGGGAACAACGGAATGTCGTTGTCGGGGAGAGGCTGGGGAGCGAGGGTGAGCCACAGCACGGCTCCCACGGTGATAACCGTGAGGAGCCATGCGGGCAAGCGGCGGCGCCACCATGTCATGGCATGCGCAACGTGTCGTCTGACTTTTCTCATTTCGCAGTATGCTTTGTGGTAGTCACCGCCCTGAGTGCGTCAGTCGAGCACACGATAACCGGCATCCTTGAGAGCCTTGCGGATGCTCTCGATATGCTCGTGGTTGCGTGTCTCGAGTTCCAGATGCAGATTGCATGCGTTGATATCGGTGGATGCGCCAACCCTCTCATGGTTCACCGAAAGGATGTTGCCCCCTTCGTCAGCCACCACTTTCAGCACACCCTGCAGCATGCCCGGCTTGTCGAGCAACTCGAGTTCGAGCTGGCACACACGGCCACTCTTGGCAAGACCGCGATTGATGATGCGATTAAGCACATTCACATCGATGTTGCCGCCGCTAACCAGACACACCGTCTTTTTACCCTGCAGAGGCAGATGACCAAACATAGCCGCGGCCACAGCTGCGGCGCCGGCACCCTCAGCCACAAGCTTCTGCTTCTCGAGCAAGGTAAGTATTGCGGCTGCTATCTCGTCGTCGCTCACGGCCACGATTTCATCCACATATTTGCTACAGAACTCGAATGTGTTCTCGCCCGGCTCCTTCACGGCGATGCCGTCGGCTATGGTCTTTACCGAGGGGAGAAGCTCGCGTTTGCCGTCGGCCAGCGACTTTACCATCGACGCGGCCCCTGCGGCCTGCACGCCATAGACCTTGATGTCGGGACGCAGAGTCTTTACTGCGAATGCCACACCCGAAATGAGGCCGCCTCCGCCCACGGGCACCACGATTGCCTCCACATCGGGCATCTCCTCAATAATCTCAAGGCCTATGGTGCCCTGACCGGCTATCACCAGAGGGTCGTCGAACGGATGCACAAATGTATAGCCATGCTTGTCACGAAGTTCGATGGCCTTCTTGTATGCGTCGTCGTATACGCCGGGGACAAGGCAAACCTCGGCGCCAAGGCGGCGTGTAGCCTCGATTTTCGACAGCGGAGCTCCGGCAGGCAGACATATCAGCGACTTTATGCCGTTGTGGGTGGCGCCGAGGGCCACGCCCTGTGCATGATTTCCTGCCGAGCAGGCTATCACACCACGGCTCTTCTCCTCGTCGGAGAGCTGCGATATCTTATAGTATGCTCCACGAAGCTTGAACGATCCTGTGTACTGAAGATTTTCGGGTTTGAGATACACCGAGCAATCTTCGGTCAGAGTCACCGGACCGATAATTTTCGGGTGGCGGGCCACATCTTTCAGCACCATCTGTGCTTTATAAACTTCGCCAATGCTTAATTCTGCCATTTTATTGATTTCGATAAATGAATTTATCAGATTAGTTACCATTTAAATTAAATAGTGCCGTTGGCTATAGCCTCATGCATGGCGGCTGCGGCACGACGGCCGTCGCCCATGGCAAGTATCACCGTAGCTCCTCCGCGCACTATGTCGCCGCCGGCATAGAGCGTCGGAATCGATGTGCGCAAAGTATCGTCATCGACAGCAAGAGTGCCGCGGCGCGTCACCTCGAGACCTTCGATTGAATTAGGTATAAGCGGGTTAGGCGATACACCCACGCTCACTATCACCTGGTCGACCTCAATCTCGCGGATATCGCCCTCGACAGGCACCGGCGAGCGGCGCCCGGAAGCATCCGGCTCGCCGAGAGTCATATGCTGCACACGCATGGCCTTCACGCGACCCCGCTCGTCACCTATATATTCCACGGGGTTGAACAGTGTCATAAAGTTGACGCCCTCCTCCTTGGCATGACGCACCTCCTCCACACGGGCAGGCATCTCCTCCTCACTGCGACGATAGACTATGAACACATCCTCAGCACCCATACGGCGTGCCGTGCGACACGAGTCCATGGCGGTGTTGCCGCCTCCTATCACAGCCACACGTTTGCCCTTTATCACAGGAGTATCCCAGCCTGAGCGGCCGGCACCCATGAGATTCACACGCGTGAGATATTCGTTGCTCGACATCACTCCCACGAGATTTTCGCCCGGTATGCCCATGAAGCGAGGCAGTCCCGCGCCTGACGCCACAAACACACCGCGGAATCCATCGGTCGTCAGGTCGTCATAGCTGAGTGTCTTACCCACGATACAATCGGTTTGGAACTTCACGCCCGTCTGCTCCAGAGCGCGAATCTCCACATCCACCACCTCGTTTGGCAGGCGGAACTCCGGAATACCGTATTTCAGCACACCGCCTATCTCATGCAGAGCCTCGAATACATGCACATCATAGCCTCGACGGGCCATATCGCCGGCAAACGACAGCGCAGCCGGCCCGGAGCCCACCACAGCTATCTTCACTCCATTGGGAGCCTCCACACAAGGTGCCTCGCTTTTGCCTGACAGGCGCGATGCATCGGCTGCAAAACGCTCAAGATAGCCGATGGCCACGGGTGGTTTCTTCATCCGGTTATAAATGCATTTCGATTCGCACTGGCGCTCCTGCGGACACACACGACCACAGACAGCGGGGAGTGCCGAGGTCTCCTTGAGCACAGTGGCTGCCTGGAGAAATTCCCCCCGCTCTATATTCTTTATGAATCCGGGGATGTTGATGCCTACCGGACAGCCCGTCACACACTGGGGGTCGGGACAGTCGAGACAGCGGGTGGCCTCGGTGACGGCCTGCTCCTCGCTGAGACCCTGATTCACTTCCTCGTTGCAGGTGATGCGATAGGACGGCTCGAGCTCGGTCATGCGCACACGCGGTATGGCGGTACGTTCCTTCGCTGTGTGGCTGTTTCTGAGTTCCTCACGCCAGCCGGCATCGCGTGGCGAAATCGTATTTTCGTTCATTATCGTCGTAAATAGTTGAAAAAACTGTTCTCAGCCGCGAAGGCGCATTATCATCTCGTCGAAATCCACCTGATGGGCGTCGAACTCGGGACCGTCGACACACACGAAGCGCATCTTGCCACCCACCGTCACACGGCAGGCGCCACACATGCCCGTGCCGTCGACCATGATGGTGTTGAGCGAGCATATGGTGGGCACATCATATTTCTTGGTAAGCAGCGACACGAATTTCATCATCACGGCCGGGCCGATGGTGCACACAAGGTCGACTTTCTCGCGGCCTATCACCTCCTCAAGGCCGGCGGTTACCAGACCCTTATTGCCATATGAACCGTCGTCGGTCATTATTATCACCTCGTCGGAGTGCTCGCGCACCTGCTCTTCGAGAATTATGAGGTCTTTGGTGCGTGCGGCGAGAATAGAAATCACTCTGTTGCCCGCAGCCTTCATAGCTTTTAGGATGGGGAGCAGCGGGGCCACGCCCACTCCGCCTCCGCAGCACACCACAGTACCGTAGTGCCCCACGGCGGTCGCACGCCCGAGCGGGCCAGCCACATCATGAAGGCAGTCGCCCGGTTCCTTGGCACAAATCTTTGCTGTTGATTCACCCACGGCCTGCACCACCAGCGTGATGGTGCCCCGTGCTTCGTCGGCATCGGCGATTGTCAGAGGTATACGTTCTCCCTTCTCATCGCAAATCACAATCACAAAGTGGCCCGGCTTGCGCGAACGCGCTATCAGAGGTGCATCCACCACCAGTTTCACCACTTTTTCTGAAAAATGCTCTTTCTCGAGTATCCTGTTCATTTTCGGGAAGTAAAAGCGCATATGCCACAACGGCGCAATCTGCGGCGCCACGGGCGAACTGCTATGTCCCTGCAAAGTTAACTATTTTCCACTCGCCCACAAATTTAATTTGATACCGCCAATGTAAACATTGACGACATGAGGGAAGTTATATTTTAAGTGGGATAAAAGTTTATTTATGAGAGACAATGCCTCAGAACTCAACATCTGGCATACATAGAATCAGGGAAAGGCGCCACAACCGATTACGTGGCCGCTTCGAGCACGCCTTTAACGGCATGCCGCCTTATGTGGCACTGATGGTGCTCGCCTTCGTCACGGGGCTACTCTCCGGGGCCGGAGCATTCATACTCAAGACCCTGATAAGGTGGCTGTCGGCTCCCATAGTGGCGCATATGCACCCTCACTCAGGCAACTGGGCACTACTCGCCATGCCCATAGCAGGCATTATGCTCACAGGCATCTATCAGCGTTATGTGCTACATAAAGAAATATACCACGGCACCGACCGCCTCAACCGTGCCATAGCCGAGCGACACTACCGTTTGGCAGGCGACCTCACCTATGCGCCCATAATCGCAAGCACGCTCACACTGGGTTTCGGCGGTTCGGCCGGCGGCGAGGGACCTATAGCGTATACCGGAGCAGCTATCGGCAGCAACCTCGGCAAAATGCTGAAAGCCACTCCGGCTATGATGAAAATAATGCTGGCATGCGGCGCCACGGCAGGTATCGCCGGCATCTTCATGGCACCGGTGGGAGGAGTGCTTTTCTCGCTCGAAGTGTTGTCGGTAACACTCACCGCGGGAGCGCTCGTGGCACTGTTTATGGCCGCCGTGACAGCTGCCCTCACCGCTTTCATGCTCTCGGGCTGTGTCACCGACCTGCCTTTCACCGCTGCAGCCCCGTTTGAGTGGAATCTTATGCCGTGGGTGCTTTTGCTCGGAGTTTGCTGTGGCCTATATTCGTTCTACTACTCCTCGGTGATGACTTTCATGAAGCGGTGGTTCGCCTCGATGCGCAATCCTTGGATGATGAACCTCATCTCAGGCAGTATTCTGGCCGTGCTCGTATTTGTGTTTCCGCCGCTTTTCGGAGAAGGATACGATTTCATGGGCCATGTGCTGAGCGGCGACACCTCTGTTTTTGCAGCCTACAGCCTGTTTGCCACCGATGGAGCCGACACATCCACTCCCCTGCTCATAGCTTTCGGGGTGATAGCAGTGAAGGCATTCGCCTGTGCATCCACCAACAGCGGCGGAGGCGTGGCAGGCGACTTCGCCCCCACGCTCATGGCGGGATGTGTGACAGGCTATCTTGTAGGAGCCGTGCTCAATCTTATCTTCGGACTGTCGCTGCCGGTGGGCACATTCGCCTTCATCGGCATGGCGGGAGTGATGGCCGGCGCCGTGCGTGCGCCCTTCATGGCAATCTTCATCACAGTGGAGATGACACAGACCTACACGCTGCTGCTTCCGGTTGTGGCAGCTGCAGCCATAAGCTATCTCTGCACGCTTTTACTGCACAAGCTGTTCCATCGCCCTACGGCACTTCCGGGCACTTACTGATAATGCTCAGGCGAGAGTGACGACAGTGATTCCGGCGCCCCCGAACTGCACATGCTCGTCGCGGTACGACGCCACTCCGGGCACAGTGTCAAGATACTGGCGCAGAGCCACACGCAGGGCTCCAGTGCCGGTGCCGTGAAGTATGCGCACTTCTCCCTGATTGAACTGAATGGCATCGTCGATAAAGTATGTCACAGCCTGGATAGCCTCGTCGGCACGCATGCCGCGCACATCGATCTCGCGCTTGAACTGCAGCTGACGCTCGCGCATGAGGTCGGCCGTGGAGCTGCTCACAAACGAGGATGCCGCTCCGGCACCCGACTGCGGCCGGCTCATGGTGCGGCGTAGGCGCGATAGTTTTACCTTTGTCTTGAGCATACCGAAAGCTACCATGGCATCCTTGCCCTCGATAGAGAGCACAGTGCCGGGAGTGCCGTTTCCATCGAGCTTCACATTGTCGCCCACAGCGATGGGGGCTTCGGCAGCGCCCGACGCCTGACGGTTTTCCGACGGCTTTTTCTTCCTTTTCGGAGCTTTGTCGAGCAGTTTCGGATCGGCCTCGGTGTGCTGCGTGAGACGCGCCTTTTCCTGAGCCATGCGCTCGCGAGTCTGGCGTGTGCGCTCTTTGTCGGCCTGCGCCTCGCGTATCTCGCGTATGGCACGTTCTATGGCGGCGTTGCTCCCTTCCAGTATGCGGTTTGCCTCGTCCTTGGCTTCGGCAAGAATCTCACGGCGCTTGCCACGCAGAGTCTCGGCCTCCTCTTCATAGCGTGCCAGCACCTGCTCCACTTTTTTCTCTTTCTGCCGTATAGCCATGCGCTTGTTCTCCCAATAGCGGCGGTCGCGGGCTATATCGAGCAGATATTTGTCCATATTTATATAGTCGGAACCGACAATTTCAGCCGCCTCGTCGATGATTGAAGCTGGAAGACCCGTCTTACGGGCGATTTCTATGGCGAACGAACTTCCGGCATTGCCTATCGATAGGCGGAAAAGCGGCTTCATCTGCTGGCGGTCGTAGAGCATCGAACCATTCACCAGACCCTCGGTGTCGTCGGCGAAGTGCTTGAGGTTCTGATAGTGGGTGGTCACCACTCCCCACATGCGCTTATTGTTGAACTCCTTGAGAATGGCCTGTGCTATAGCGCCGCCAATCTGCGGCTCGGTGCCTCCACCAAACTCATCGATGAGAATGAGCGACGACTCACGGCCGTGTGAAAGAAATTCCTTCATGTTGCGCAGATGCGACGAGTAGGTCGAGAGGTCGTTCTCTATGCTCTGGTCGTCGCCGATATCAATGAATATGTCTGCAAAGAAGCCCATATGCGAGTTTTCATACACCGTGGGGAGCATGCCGCACTGGAGCATATACTGCACGATTCCAACCGTCTTGAGCGTCACCGATTTGCCACCGGCATTCGGACCCGATATCACAAGTATTCGCTGGCCGGCATTGAGGGTGATGTCGAGCGGCACTATCTCCTTACCCTGCTTGCGCAGGCTTTCGAGAAGCACCGGATGCTCGGCATGATACCACTCCAGTTCCTGCTTTTCGGAGACATGCGGCATTGTTGCGCCTGTTATGCCTGCATAATCGGCCTTGGCCATTATGAAGTCGAGACGCCCGAGCACGCCGTAACTCTCGATTATCTGCTCGATATGCGGCCGCATCATGGCCGTAAGTTCGGCGAAGATGCGTATTATCTCGCGCCGCTCTTCAAGCTCGAGCTCACGGGCGCGGTTGTTCACCTCAACAATTTCGGCCGGCTCGATGAAGAAAGTTTTGCCCGTGGCCGACTCGTCGTGCACAATGCCGTTGATTTTGCGCTTATGCATCGGCGCCACAGGCAGCACAAGGCGTCCGTCGCGCACGGTAGGAGTGGCGTCCTTCTCAAGGTAACCGTTCTCTACTGCACGGGCCATGACCCTACGCATCACAGAATTGACAGTGGCCGACACCCTCGACAGCTCCGAGCGTATCTTAGCCAGTTCAGGCGAGGCATTGTCGAGCACATTGCCATAGGGGTCAAGCACCCTGTCAATGGCGCGACAAAGCTCTGGGAATACCCACAGCCCCTGGCACATATCGGTAAGCAGAGGATATGGATTTGTCGCTCCGTCGGCCGAAGCATCGTTGAAAAACCGGCTCACATCGGCCATGGTGGAGAGCGTGCGTCTGATAGCCATAAGCTCGTCTCCGCTCAGGCTCGCGCCCTCTATGCGGCAACGCTTCAGCGCCGCAGTAGAGTCGGTAAGACCGCCCATCGGCAGCGGCGAACCCGAAGAGGCTATGGCAGCCATCTCGGCTGTGCGCAGCAGCTCGGGATGAACCGCATCGAAATCGTCAGAGAACGCCATGGCATCGACATGCGCGCGCCCCAGCGACGAGCCGCACAGTTCACGCAGCCGCGCACGCACGGCATCGAAGCCTATCTTTCTTTCAAATACAGAGGGATATATCAAAGCAGTAGAATAATTATCGGTTTTCAGTGTATCGGCCGTTAACGGCGCGCCATACAGGTTAAACAACCTTCCGATTGCAAAGTTACAACAACTTTGCCAACCTCCCAAGGGTCCTGGAATTGCCATTCTGAAAATAGCGGCAAAAACGGCGACGGCGATGCAACTATTTCGCGGCATGTGGTGTTATTCTTTTACAATGAGGGAAACAAGGGCTGTGGCGCCCGCATTCCTGACAAACGCAACAACATGTTTCACAAAATATTTATATTATGAAGACCTTACAAATCAATTTCTGGGGACAGTCCAAATATTGGTGGGTTGTCCTGTTGGCAGGGATACTCCTCGTGCTCGGCGGTTTTGCTTATTGGTTCTGGCCCGCAGCCGGATATGCCATAGCATCTCAGATTTTCGGCTGGCTTCTCGTGCTGGTCGGCATCGTTCAGATTTGCGTTTCAGCTGGAATCAATCGTCCACGGGGCTGGGGATGGTGGCTTGCCGGTGGCATTATCGACCTCTTCGTAGGTTTCCTGCTTGTGCGCAGCATCATCCTCTCTGAAATCGTGTTCCCCTACTTCCTGGCAGTGGTATTCATCTTCTGGGGCATAGCTTCAATCATAGCTTCGGTAAGTTCACGTGCCAACAAGTACTGGTGGATGTACCTCATCAACGGTGTACTGCTCCTTATCATAGGTTTCTTCTTCATGGAGGCCGGATATCTGCAGGACATGATGATGGTAAGCTTCCTCGCCGCTTTGGCATTTATCTATTGGGGATTCGCCCTGGCAATGACCTCGTACGACATGAAGCCCACCCGCACCGAATAAGTGCTGTTGAAATATAATCCAAAGCATCCGGACCCGAGCCGATTACGCCACAAAACAGGCAGTGCCGTAAGTCCGGATGCATTTTTTTGATTTTTTAGTGATTCACATGGTGCGCAAATCGCAGACGATTTGTTATTTTTGTAAAAATAAACGCGTTGCATGATTAAACCGTAGCACCCCGCTACGGTCTAATCTGTGTATAACATAACAACACCCCCTGCGTGGCCTCCACGAAGGTTTAAATATATAAGGAAAGGAGAACAGCACCATGACAATCCGCAAGAGCATAACCCGCCTCGGTGCGCTGGCTATCGCCGCCCTCGTCGGGTGGACTTCGGCCTATGCCCAGAGCTATTACGACGATGACATTTATTACGATGCCCGCAAAACTGCTAAAAAAGAGAAAAAAAACACTGATAAGCAGCACAAGCAACAGCCGCAGGAGCAGCAATATTACTACGACGGCGCCAACTATGTGCCCTGGAACAATGTAGGCGAATATCAGAGCGCCGACACATATCAGCCCACAGGCACATCGACCCGCGATGTGGACGAATACAACCGCCGCACACCCTCGAAATACGACCCGAACCGCCCTGATTCGATCACCCTCAGGCAGTTCGAGCAGATGAGCAACACCCGCAATCTCGCCCGCTTCCACGATTCGGAGGTGGCCAAGAACGCATATGCCGACAACGCCGTCGATGACCCCAACTATGCAGCAGCAGGGGCCGCCCCGGAGGCCTACGGCATACAGCCGTCGGTAAGCATAAACTTCATAGGCAGCTACTACGACCCGTTCTATGCCAGCTACTACAACCCCTGGCGTTACAGCTGGTGGGGCTATGACCCCGTGCTGGGCTACAATTATCCCTGCTGGGGCCATGCGGCAATGTGGGGCCCGTCGTGGAGCTGGGGATTAGGCTGGGGAGTGCCTAACTGGGGCTGGAACTATCCCATGTGGGGCTGGACTCCAGGATGGGGACCGTCATGGGGCTGGGGACCTGGATGGGACTGGGGTCCAGGATGGGGTCCGGGCTGGGGTGGCGGACACCACCATACATGGACCTCGAGCGGAGCATTCGCACCTAATCGCACCCCCGGGAACTCTTCCACAGGCAACTACCGCCCCAACGGCAACCCGAGTTCGGGCTTCAACGCCAACGGCACACGCGGTAATCGCTACAACAGCTTAGGTAATCGCGGTTCGGCAGCTTCGTCGAACGGCACACGCGGCAGCTACAGCGGTTCGGGCGCAATGGGAACCGAGCGTCCCGGATACCGTCAGCCCACAGCACGACCAGGCAGTAACAGTTCGGTCGGCGGCAGCTACAGCGCCCCGGCACGCGGCCGCGCAGGTTACAGCACAAGCGGCACCAGCGATCCGCGCCAGAGCTTCCCGGCCACTAACTCAAGCAGCAGCCGTGGCTCAAGCTACAGCACTCCGAGCTACAACAACAGCAGCCGCGGTTCGAGCTACAGCACCGGAGGAAGCCGTGGCGGATACTCCGGAGGCGGCAGTTACGGCGGCGGTGCAAGCCGTGGCAGCAGCGGTGGAGGAGGCGGCACACGTGGCCGCGGCCGATAACCGCAACCCCGCCACTGACACTCATCTCCTCTCTTCCATCGCCCCCTATAGTTCAACTCACGTAAATTCATGGGATCATGAAAAATATAACACGCATCGCCCAGACACTGGCTCTCGTAGCGCTCCCATTCACTGTGGCAGCGCAGAGCTCGGTAGATATGCTCGGCATCAACGACACTGAGCTCCGAGGCACAGCACGATTCATGTCGATGGCCGGAGCTTTCACCGCACTCGGCGGCGACCTCAGCACACTCACACAGAATCCTGCGGGCATAGGCACATACCGCGGCAGCGATGTGGGCCTCACGCTCGACCTAAGTTTCTTATCCAACAAATCGGAGGGGATACGCAACACATATTCACTGAGCAATACACACTTCGATGTAAACAATTTCGGATATGTGGGCACCATGAACTTCGGACCCAACTCCACCATGCAGACCTTCTCGTGGGGCGTGAGCTACAACCGTCTCAAATCGTTTACACGAGATTACAAAGGTGGTGGCATGCCGCTCGAGACATCTATGAGCAACTACATCGCCCTGATGACCGACAACGTGAACCCCTCCGACATGAACTTCAACAACGAGACCGGCTACGACCCCTATCAGGACACGAGAATCAACTGGATAAGTATCCTCGGCTACAGCAGCCTCATCATCAACCCCTCGGAGGTTATCGACCAGAAGACCGGAGCAGTGACAGGCTATGTGTACGACGGACTCTTCCAGTATCCCATACACGACTCGGGCGGTAATCTCCTCATCGCCCCCACCACCGGCCTCGCAGCTTTCGATGTGCGTGAGCGCGGATATACCGACGAATACAACATCGACTTCGGCGGCAATGTGGCCAATGTGGTCAACTGGGGCATCGGCTTCGGCATCACCGATATGACCCACGAGATGCAGACCTCATACGAGGAGAGACTTGTAGGCGCCAACGTGGCAGGAGCCAACGACGGCGACCCCATCCGTGAAGGCGACTGCGACTGGCAGATCGACAACTGGAAGCGCACCACCGGCACCGGTTTCAACCTAAAACTTGGTGTGATCATCAAGCCCATCCAGGAGTTCCGCATCGGCCTGGCCGTGCACACCCCCACATGGTATTCGCTCACCACCACCTATCAGGGATCGGTGCGTTATGGCGACAACTACGGCGCTAAAGCCGACGAAATCACCAACACCGCACGCTACGACTGGAACATGCGCTCACCCTGGCGCCTCATGGCAGGTGTTGCAGCAGTGATTGGAGGCCGCGGCATCATCAGCGCCGACTATGAATATACCGCCTTCAACAAGATGCATTCTTCAAACATCGACGGCTCCTTCAACAACTATAACGACTGTGTGGCCTCCGACTTCCGCTCCACCAACACCCTGCGCCTCGGTGCCGAGTTCCGCGTCACACCACAATTCAGCCTGCGCCTCGGCTATTCATACGTGTCAGGCAATGTGAAGAAAGATGTGGAGGACAACAATTACGAAATCTATACCTCAGGTACATATCTGGGCTACACCTTCAATCAGTCGTCGAACTACATCACAGCCGGCCTCGGATATCGCACCGGCGGTTTCTACGCCGACCTGGCATACGTGAACCGCCAACGCACCAGCACCTACCACTGCTTCACCCCGTTCCAGGACTACGACGGCTACTGGACCCTCGCTCCCCAGTCGAAAATCAAAGAGAGTGCCAATCAGCTCGCCCTCACCGTAGGGTATAAATTCTGATAAAGATAAAAAAATTCCTATGGGGAAAAAGACATCGAGAACCGGTTCACACCCCTCCTCGCCCATCGACAAAAGCGTCGAGCGCCTTCAGGGCATGGTGGTGCGCAACACCGGCAACAGCTACGGAGTGCTCCTCACACCTTCCCTCCGACAGGAGGAGGCCGGGGAGCGCTCCGCAGTGTGTGGTTACCCTCTCCCCACCGCCGGCGACAGCGAGATAGTCGACTGCCGCATCAAAGGCACATTCCGCCTAAAAGGCATACGCACCACCAACCCCGTGGCCGTGGGCGACCGCGTGACGCTACTCCGCAACCCCGACGGCACAGCTTACATCACTGAAATAGCACCGCGACACAACTACATCATACGCCGCGCATCCAATCTCTCGAAAGAGGCCAGCATACTTGCTGCCAATGTCGACCAGGCGTGCCTCGTGGCCACTGTGGCGCATCCCGTGACCTCAACCACCTTCATCGACCGTTTTCTGGCCACCACCGAGGCCTACCGCGTGCCGGCGGTGCTGGTGATAAACAAAGTTGACCTCCTTGCCGACGATACGGAGAACCTCGAGCTGCTCGAAGCCCTGGCTTATCTATACCGCAGCATCGGTTACAAGGTGCTTGAAGTGTCGGCCGCCACAGGCGAAGGCATCGACGCCCTGCGCGAGGCCCTCGCGGGAAAAATAACACTGCTTTCTGGCAACTCGGGCGTGGGGAAATCCACGCTCATCAACCGACTCATTCCCGGACTCAACCTCCGCACAGGCGACATATCCGATGTACACGACACCGGCATGCACACCACCACCTTTTCGGAGATGTTCCCACTGCCGGGCAACAATGCCGGATGGCTCATCGACACACCCGGTGTAAGAGGATTCGGTACGATTGAGTTCGACCAGTATGAGGTGTCGCACTTCTTCCCGGAGATATTCAGTCTGTCGCCGAAATGCCGCTACGGCAACTGCACCCACACCCACGAGCCGGCATGCGCAGTGCGCGAAGCCCTCGAGAACAACTACATAGCACTCTCGCGCTACAACTCCTATCTCAGTATCCTCGCCGATATCAATCCTGAGAAATATCGCCCGCCGCAGGGCGAATAAATGCGGCTGCACAACAACAAAAAATAAAGCCGCCCCTCCGAACCACTCTTTCACATTTTCCTATTATGTCGTCAAGGCTTATAAAAATCGCCATAGCATGCGCGTTGCTCGTTCTCACCGGATGCGGCAGTAAGCGTCATGCCGAGTCTACACCAGCCGGCGACTATAAACCTGCGGGCAACACATCAGGCACAGCAACCCCACCCTTCACTGAATGGCAGTCAGACGAAATGGCCGACGCACTTGTAAAAGAAGCCATGAAATGGATAGGTACAGCCTACCGTTACGGAGGCGACAGCCGCCGTGGCACCGACTGCTCGGGGCTTGTGATGAGCGTATATCGCGATGTGTGCGGCATTAAACTGCCGCGAACCACACGCGAACAGCTCGCTTACTGCTCCCGGCTCAAGAAAGGACAGGAACAGGCCGGCGACCTCATATTTTTCGGAAGCGGCAAAGACCCCGCGCAGGTTTCACATGTGGGCATATGCATTGGCAACGGCGAGATGGTGCATGCATCCTCGAGCCGCGGGGTGGTGGTGAGCACGTTCACATCGGGCTATTGGGGCGAACGCTTCCGCTGGAGCGGCCGAGTGGATGGCGCACCGCTCTCATGGGCCAATGTAAACGGCGTCAAACCCTCCAAAGGCAAGAAAAACAAGAAGAGCAAACAGCCGAAACAACCCACGCTCGCCTCGCAGCCGCCTTCAACAAGCACATCCCCCATGCCACCCTCCGGCACGGTGGTTGAAATGGACCTCCTCGACTTCATCATCAGTCAGAAAACCGACAGCATCCTCAACACCCTCTCCCCAGAGCCCTGACATCGCTTGTTTAGCAAATGGAAAGTTTTCAGCTAAGCGTTTGAGCAGAAACTGACATATCAAAATAGCAATCGCCCCCGGGAGCATGGCAGGATGCTTGCGGGGGCGATTGACTTATGTGGTGGGGAAATTATTTGGCGGGAATGGAGTCGGCGGGAGCGGCAGGGTTGGGAAGGGTGCCGGCGAAATAGGCGGCAACATCGGCGCGAAGCTCGGCATCCTGCTTGTCACGCGACAGGATGGTGCCATCTGGTCCGAACAGAATTATGCAGGGGATGCCGCTGATGCCGTAGATGTCGGTGGGCACGCTTTGGGCGTTCACAATCTGAGGCCAGGGGAGCTGATGCTGAGCCATGGCAGCGGCGGTGTTCTCGGGCTCATCCCACACGGCCACACCAAGCACCTCCAGGCCCTTGGGACCGTATTCGCCGAGTATCTCTTTCAGCACCTTTGTCTCGCGAATGCACGGACCGCACCACGATGCCCAGAAATCGACGAGCACCGGCTTGCCTTTGCCCACATAATCGCTGAGGCTCTGCGAGGTGGAGTCGGTGGTGATGGTAAAATCAACGAACTTCTTTCCCACAGAGGTCTTCTCCTTGTTCACGGCGGCCTCCACAAGCTTGTTCACACGGGTATAGTTCTTGAGCGAAGGGTGCTCCTCAAGTGCCTTCTGAAGCTCGGGAAGCTCCATGGCGTATGCTTTGTCGAGGAAGAGCATGTATCCTAAGGGATTATCGAGATTGGCAGAGCATACCGAGTCGATATATGCATTGTATTCAGCCTCTATCGCCTGGCGCACGGCCACACCGGTCGAATCGTCGGGTGCAGCCTGGAAGCGCTCGCCGAAAGTGTTGATGCGGGCCGAAACCTCATTATTCAGGTCATTAAGAGGTGTGCCCTTGGCCTCGCGGTCGGCATAAGTTATCACTCCCGGCTCAAGCATGAACACGCCCATGCGGCTGCCATCCACAATGAGACGCACCACGGCGGGATTTTCCACCGAGCCGGTGAATGTGGCCGCGCCGTTTTCCACTGTCACAGAATCGAGCTTTTCGCCAGTGTCGAAATTCACCAGAAACGCAGTGGCGCCATTGGCCTCAGCAGGCAGCGTTGCATTGATTGTGAAGGTGTTATCCACCTTCGATTTCGAACCGCATGACGCCACAAGCAGTGCGACTGCAGCAATCGCGAGCAATTTGATTTTCATTTTTTGGAAAATATTTTAAACTTTTATAACTTTATATTTATTTTTGGAGAACTTCCAAACCACAAAGTAACACAATTTTTGTTGTTATATAAAAAGAGAGCGTGTGAATTTATCACAAAAATCCGCATTCTCTCCTGAAGCAAGGGATTATTTTTCGTTTCAACTACTACTACCCGATATGGCACAACAACTTATTCCGGCTATAGCCGACAGTCTGCGCAGCCGATGGCATGATCTCATGCTTTCCGACTTTCAAGGCGTCACCTACACCGGCGCCGAAGTAGCTGCAGGAATAGAGAAGATACACATTATACTTCGCCGCGCCGGAGTGAAACCAGGCGACAAGGTGGCGCTCTGCGCCCGCAACTCGGCCGCCTGGGCCGTCACGTTCCTCGGCGCCCTCACCTACGGCGCCACCGTGGTGCCGTTGCTCCACGAATTCCACCCCGACAACATCGAGCATCTGCTGTGCCACGCCGAGGCCACGGTGCTCTTCACCGAGAAGAGCATATTCGAGAAACTCAGCGACGACCGCCTGCCGGGCCTCAAGGCCGCGGTGCTCATCCCCGATCTCACTCCGGCACTCTGCCGCGACAGCCGTCTGGCCGAAACCCTACGCGACCTCGACCGCATATATCACGAAAACTATCCCGGCGGCCTGACCGCCAACCATCTCACCTACACCTCACCCAAGCCCGAAACTCTCGCGCTGATAAACTACACCTCCGGGTCTACCGGCAACTCCAAGGGCGTGATGCTCACCTATGCCAATCTCTGGAGCAATGTGCGCTTCGGCCTTAAGAAAATCGACTTCCTGCATCCCGGCGACGGAATGCTGAGCATGCTTCCGCTGGCCCACATGTACGGTCTGGTGTTCGAGTTTCTCTTCCCATTCTGCCGCGGTTGCCACATCACTTTCCTTGGCCGCGTGCCCTCGCCGGCCGTGGTGCTGAAAGCCTTCGCTCAGGTCAAACCCAAACTTGTCATCACCGTGCCGCTCGTAATCGAGAAGATAGTACGCGCCAACGTGTTTCCGCGTCTGCGCACACCGGCCATGAAGGTGCTCACCGCCATTCCCGGCGTGCGCACCATCATCTACCGCAAGGTGCGCGCACAGCTCATAAAGGCTTTCGGAGGCAAGCTGCAGCAGCTCATCCTCGGCGGAGCCGCCATTAGCAGCGATGTGGAAAGCTTCCTCCGCCGCATCCGTTTCCCGTTCACTGTGGGCTACGGCATGACCGAGTGCGCGCCGCTCGTCACCTACGAATGGTGGGCCACCCAGCGCCCGCATTCATGCGGCCGTCTCGTCGACGGCATGAAGGCCCGCGTCGATTCTCCCGACCCCGTGAACACCCCCGGCGTGCTCCATGTGAAGGGTTCCAACGTGATGATGGGCTACTACAAGAACCCCGACGCCACGGCCGAAGCACTTTCGCCCGACGGATGGCTCAACACCGGCGACATATGCACCATCGACCCCGATGGCTATGTGTATCTGCGCGGACGCAACAAAAGCATGATTCTCGGACCTTCGGGTCAGAACATCTACCCCGAGGAGATTGAGTCTGAGCTCAACAACCTTCCCCTCGTGGCCGAATCGGTGGTGGTGGACCGCGACGGCAAGATAGTGGCGCTTGTGCACCCCGACTATGAGGCCGCGCGCCTGCAGCACCTCAGCGAGGCCGACGCCGACGCTCGCGTGAAAGAACTCCTGCCCGAACTCAACCGACGCCTGCCCGCCTACAGCCGCGTCTCGTCCATCGAGATTCAGCATGAGCCCTTCGAGAAAACCCCGAAGCACTCCATCCGCCGCTTCCTCTACAAGTAAACATCCTTCAAGGACATAAAAATAGCGATGCGTCAAGATTCTCGATTTTGACGCATCGCTTTGCTTTTCGTCGGTGTATTGAGGGCGCTGTAAGAATAGTCCTCAGATTATGGCCAGACCACCTCGCGCTTCGAAAGAAGCCAGGTGCGGCCCTTGGTGTCGTTGCCCTGATAGAAGAGCCAGGTGCGGCCTGTGGCCTCGTCGTTAAAGATGTGGGGATGACCGCTCTCGCTGCTGTTCCACGAGCCGGGCGCTCCCACGGGTAGGAAAGGCACATCGGAGAGGCGCTCCCACTTCACGCCGTCGGCGCTGCGGGCTATGCCTATCTGCTGTGGCCAGTTGTTGTAGGCGCCGGCATAAAACATATAGAGCCACTTGCCACGCTTTATCACCGACGGTGCCTCGATGCACTCGCCCTCCCACGGTAATTCGGGGAACAGGATGGAGGCGTCGCAGGCCTGGGTCCAGGAGTCGCGCGAGAAGTCGGTGCCGGCGGGAGCCTTGGCCACACCGAGTATCTGCTTCACACCGTCGGGGGTGCGGCTTGCGAAATAAAGGAAATACTCTCCGTCTTTCTCGGCCACTTCGGCATCGATGGCACGGCCGTTGTTCCAGTCGCCTGTCGGCGAGAAAATCGGGTTGGAGGCATCGCGGGTGAAATTCAGTCCGTCGGTCGACCACGCATGGCAGATGGCGTCCTTGGGGCCGTTGCCATATGTCTGATAGAAGATATGCACCGTGTCGTTGCGCACCAGCGCGCAGGGAGCGCACAAACCCTTGGCCTCGTAGGGGCCACCGGGAAGCATCTCGCCCACGCGCTTCCAGTTGTTGAGGTCGCGGCTTTCAGCTATGGCAATTGCCCAGCCGTCGCCCTTCACATTGCGGCGCGGGGGCTCGGAATAATACATCAGATAACGTCCGCCGAAATTCACCACATGGGGGTCTTTGGCGTACGGCACGCCCACACGCACCGTGTCGGCATACATCATAGGATTGTCGCCCGCAGGAGCCAGCACCTGGCCCCACGCTGTCGCGCTTGTGGCCGCCATCAGAAGGGCGGCAGCAATAAATCTGTTCATCTTGAAAAGTGGTTAAAGAGTATCTTTCTTTGTTAACGGCAAAAAGCCCGAAATATTGGTGCAATAACAGAATTTTCGTACCTTTGCACCCTGATAACAGAAGTATAAGACAACTCGGTTCCCAATGCAGAACATTCGCAACATCGCCATTATCGCCCACGTGGACCATGGCAAAACCACGCTGGTGGATAAAATGCTATTAGCCGGAAACCTCTTTCGTGAGAATCAGAATGCCGGCGAACTGATACTCGACAACAACGACCTCGAGCGAGAGAGAGGCATAACAATCCTCTCCAAAAACGTTTCCATCAACTATAAAGGCACAAAGATAAACATCATCGACACTCCGGGACACGCCGACTTCGGCGGCGAGGTGGAGCGTGTGCTCAACATGGCCGACGGCTGCCTGCTGCTGGTCGACGCCTTCGAAGGCCCCATGCCCCAGACCAGATTCGTGCTCCAGAAGGCCATACAGATGGGCCTCAAGCCCGTGGTGGTGATCAACAAGGTCGACAAGCCCAACTGCCGCCCCGACGAGGTGCAGGAGATGGTGTTCGACCTCATGTTCAACCTCGACGCCACTGAAGACCAGCTCGACTTCCCCACCATCTACGGCTCGGCCAAGAACGGATGGATGAGCCTCGACTGGAACAAGCCCACCACAGACATCACACCCCTACTCGACACCATACTCGAGCACATACCCGCCCCTACCACCTATGAGGGCGACCCCCAGATGCTCATCACATCGCTCGACTACTCCAACTACGTGGGCCGCATCGCCGTGGGCCGCGTGCACCGCGGCACCCTCCGCGAAGGCATGGAGATAGGCCTCTGCAAACGCGATGGCACAGTGAGCCGCCAGCGCATCAAGGAGCTCCACACCTTCGAGGGTATGGGCCGCAAGAGGGTGAGCGAGGTCAGCTCGGGTGATATATGCGCCCTCGTGGGCCTCGACAACTTCGAGATAGGCGACACCGTGACCACCGTCGACAATCCCGAGGCACTCCCCCGCATCGCCATCGACGAGCCCACGATGTCGATGACATTCACCATCAACGACAGTCCCTTCTTCGGCAAGGACGGCAAATACGTTACCTCGCGCCACATTCAGGACCGCCTCACCCGCGAGCTCGACAAGAACCTCGCCCTGCGCGTGGAGAAAACCGACCGCGAGGACGCATGGGTGGTCTACGGACGTGGTGTGCTCCACCTGTCGGTGCTCATAGAGACCATGCGCCGCGAGGGCTACGAGCTGCAGGTAGGCCAGCCTCAGGTAATCATCAAGGAAATCGACGGCGTGAAATGCGAGCCTGTGGAGATGCTCACCATCAATGTCACCGAGGAATACGCCTCGAAGATGATCGACATGGTGACACGCCGCAAAGGCGACCTCGTGAGCATGACCACTCAGAACGACCGCGTGCACATGGAGTTCCAGATTCCTTCGCGCGGCATCATCGGCCTTCGCAACAATGTGCTTACAGCATCGGCCGGCGAAGCCATCATGGCCCACCGCTTCCTCGAGTTCCAGCCCTGGAAGGGCGACATCGAGCGCCGCACCAACGGCTCGCTCATAGCCATGGAGGCCGGTACCGCCTACGCCTACGCCATCGACAAGCTGCAGGACCGCGGACGATTCTTCATCTTCCCTCAGGAGGAGGTCTACGCCGGCCAGGTGGTTGGCGAGAGCGCCAAAGACAAGGACATCGTGATAAATGTCACCAAATCGAAGAAGCTCACCAACATGCGTGCCTCAGGCGCCGACGAGAAGGCAAAAATCGTGCCTCCCGTTGTGTTCTCCCTCGAGGAGTCTCTCGAATACATCAAGGAGGACGAATATGTGGAGGTGACTCCCAACCATCTGCGCCTCCGTAAAATAATCCTCGACGAGCTCGAGCGCAAACGCGCCAACAAAGCATAAACACTCTTTTCCAACATAAATAAACAGCCCCTTTCACACACATTATGAAGCCCTCGATACCCAAAGGCACGCGCGATTTCTCGCCAGCCGAAATGGCACGCCGCAACTACATCTTCGACACCATCCGCGATGTGTTCCGCCTCTTCGGCTACAACCCCATCGAGACTCCCGCCATGGAGAACCTCTCCACCCTCATGGGAAAATACGGCGAGGAGGGCGACAAGCTCCTCTTCAAGATTCTCAACTCGGGAGACTTCCTCCGCGGCGTCGACCCTAAGCTCATCGAGGAGGGCAACACCACACGCCTCGCCACCCAGCTGTGTGAGAAAGGACTGCGCTACGACCTCACGGTGCCCTTCGCACGCTATGTGGTGCAGCACCGTGCCGAGCTGCAGCTCCCATTCAAGCGCTATCAGATACAGCCCGTGTGGCGCGCCGACCGTCCGCAGAAAGGCCGCTACCGCGAGTTCTACCAGTGCGACGCCGATGTGGTGGGCTCCGACTCGCTGCTCAACGAGGTGGAGCTGCTGCAGCTCATCGACGAGGTATTTCGCCGTCTGGGCATACGCATCACCCTCAAGCTCAACAACCGCAAGGTGCTCGCCGGCATCGCCGAGCTCATCGGTGCTCCCGACCGCCTCGTCGACATCACCGTGGCTATTGACAAAATCGACAAGATCGGCATCGACAACGTAAACGCCGAGCTCGCCGAGCGCGGACTTTCCGACGAGGCCATCGCCCGTCTGCAGCCCATACTCGCCATCAGCGGCACGCTCGACGAGCGCCTGGCAGCTCTCGAGACACTGCTCGCCACGAGCGAGACAGGCTCGCTGGGCGTGAAGGAGCTGCGCGAGGTCACATCGGCAACCATCGACCTCGGACTCGACGCCGAGCTCGACCTCGATGTGAGCCTGGCACGCGGCCTCAACTACTACACCAGCACCATCATCGAGGTTAAAGCCCGCGATGTGGAGATAGGCTCAATCACCGGCGGCGGCCGCTACGACAACCTCACCGGAGTGTTCGGCATGCCGGGCCTCTCGGGTGTGGGCATCTCGTTCGGCGCCGACCGCATCTACGATGTGCTCAACACCCTCGAGCTCTATCCCGCCGGCACAAGCGCCGCCACCCAAGTGATGTTCGTCAACTTCGGTCCCGCCGAGGCAGCAGCATCGATGGCCATGATGAAAGAACTCCGCGCCAAGGGCATATCATGCGAACTCTATCCCGATGCCGCCAAGATGAAGAAGCAGATGGCCTATGCCAACGCCACTGCGGTGCCGTTCGTGGCCATGGTGGGAGAAACAGAAATGGCCGCCGGACGCCTCGCACTCAAGAACATGACCACAGGCGAACAGCTCACCCTCACCCCTGCCGAGGCAGCGGGCGCCATCAAAGGCTGACAGACGAAGCACTTTAAGCTTTTTTAAGCCGGCGCCCTACTATTTTTTGTTACCTTTGCCGGAAACATCACATAAGAAATCCACATAATGAAACACCTTGCACGGCTCATCGCCGCCATCGCCATAATTGCCGCAGCCACAACGCCCGCACGCGCCGAGTTCCGCTGGGGTCCCACCGCAGGAGCAGCATTCACTACCCTCAACTTCAAGCAGGACCTTTTCGAGGTGAACAATGCAGTCGGTCCCATGGCCGGTGTGATGGGCGAACTTATGTTTCCCGGCATAGGATTCGGCGTGGATTTCGGCGCCATGTATACTATGCAGGGAGCCACACTCAACCTCGGCCAGCGCGAATTGTGGCGTGCCGACGGCTTCGGAAAGGAGCGTGCCATGCTCCATACACTCTCAATCCCCCTGGATGTACGCTTCAAATGGACTCGCATGAACGGCATCGAAGACTGGATAGCGCCATATGTGTTCGGCGGCCCGGTGTTTGACTTCACCGTAGCTCACAGCGGCATCTCATCCGACATCAAGGGCACCCCGGATCCAATGCAGTATGCTGCAGGCGCAATCTCGCTACAGTGCGGCTTCGGTCTGGAATTGCTCAAACGCTGGCAGGTGCAGTTCTCCCACGTGTGGGGCATGACCTACATGCTCAAGGCCCGCAAGCTCACCGATTTCTCGGCCCGCGAGCGCTACTGGACCCTCCGCCTCGCCTACCTCTTCTAATTCCAGGCCGCCCCCCTCTCCATTCCAAAAACATACAGGAAGCTATGCCAACGACGCCCTACGTTCCGCATAGCTTCCTGCTTTGTTATCAAGAACAATGTCTCGGTGGGGAGTCCATCATTTCTTTGGGATTTCTCTTGATTTCTTTGTCACTATTGCCTATTTCTTTGTCGTACAAATTGAATGCGAGCTAAGTAACAACACATTATTTATCATTTTCAGAGAAACTTCAGAGAAACTCCCCCGGGAGCAGCGCGGTGAAGCGCGAGCTCCCGGGGGAGGGAATATGATTTATTATTGAGGAGTGCTACGCGGCGTCAGCGTACGACAAGCTTGGACGCTGTGTGGGAACCGTCGGCATGCACCTCTGTGCGGATAACAACCGTGCCGGGAGCCGGTGCCATCAGCCTACGACCGGAGAGATCTGTGAAAATCACCGAAACAATCGGGGAAAGGTTCTCGACATCTTTGCTGACATTTTCAACTCCAGACAAAATGCCAACCTCCATAATCTCAGATTCAGCTCCTTCATATACGATGCCAAAGAAATCCTGATAGTCGGTCCGAACAGAATAGCCATATTCGCTGTCAGGATTCAAACCTGCAAAAGTATAAGAAGTGGCGTCGGTTACAGTTGCTGATTCTCCCTTTACATAGGATTTCTGTCCCGGGAGGAGTGTCTGGCTGATCTTGATGTTGTCAAGCATGAACTTCTTGAGCAATTTCGAATCGATATGCACTTCCATTCCATCGCTTACACCCGAGAGAGTCACTGTCTGTTCCACAATTCCATCAGCAGGAACAGGTATTACGGTAACAGCATCAGGATTATAGTCGCCGGCATAAACAAGGATTTCATCCTCCCCGGGCTTACTGCTCTGCAGTCGGAACGAAACAGTAGCGGAACCCTCGGCAAAGCCCAGCGGCGGCGTTGTCATCTCACCTCCACCGTAATTGCGTCCGGCAATAACCATCCCGTCAAATGTACCGAACATTCCGGTGGCTGCAATTGCCGAATTCACTCTCCAACCCGGCATTGCGGTATAATCATCAGCCGAAATACGCTCTATCGGGGAATCAAACGTACCCTCGGTAGATTTATCGAAATCGTCTTCAAGGATGACCATCTCTACGGGTTCGCCCTGAGCGATGGTAAGATTGCGTATGAAAAATTTCTTAAGCTTGGTGGAATCGAAATGAACATTGCATTCCTTGCTGCCTCCAGAGATTTCGAAGGTCTCTGAAACATTTCCGTTATCGGGAATCGTCACAGCCTTAATCTTATCTGACGAGAATGTGCCGGCATATACATTGATCACATCACCGGGAGTAGCCTGAAATTCTACAGTCACAGTCATTCTGCCGTTATTGGCCGACAAATCCACTGCCGGAGAAATAAGGTAACCGCCCATCGGACGGCCGCCACGTATCTGACCGTCGGGCACACCAAACATGCCCTGTGCCACCAGGCATGTAAATCCGTCCCATCCATTTGATGCCGTATATCCATCAAAAGAATCCACCTCTACAGGCTCGTCAAAAGTGCCCTCAGTGCATTTGTCGCCATTCTCAGACAGCGGAGTCGAGCCATCGCATTTTACGATCTCATAGTTGGTCACCACATAAGAGCATGCCTTGGGATTAGCCTCCCAGTTGGCCGTATATGAATCGGAGGCAACCGCCGTAGCGCCCGTCAGCGATGTAGGAATCAAGTCATTCAGCCGCAGCACTTCGGAAGGAAGAGACACTTCATTGCCAGCGACAGTCTTTACCGCCGCATAGTAATTGCTTGAAGCATCAAGACCCGTCACCTTTATAGATGTCACATCGGCTCCTACGGCCTCATCTTTTTTAACATAGACATTCGGACGATACGTGTTTTCCACGCGAGTGATGGTGAGAGTGCCCGGAGCCGAAGGTTGTTCGCCTTGCGGACCTGCCTGTATATAGAGACATTCCGTGAACTCGTCAAGAGGGTATCCTCCGAACACACTGTTGGAAGACAATTGGTTGTAGGGCGCGAGCTGTCCGACATAGATATCCCCGCGGAAAATAGACGATACCTGATGCTCAGCATTTGCCTGGCGGAAAATCAAAGGCAAAGTCTGCGCGTTGTCAACACCGTCAGTTCCTGATACATTGAAACTGAACACTACCTCATCCAAATGACCATCCACAGCAGGAGTGTAGAGCGTAGGATTATCTTTATTGATTGCCAGATTTACATTCTGAGCCTCTGATACACTTGCTCCAAGATTCCATACAGACACCAGATATCCGGTAGCGCCTTCTACAGTATTCCACGACAATGTCAGAGATTGTCCGTCATAGTCGGTCTGCGTAAGTACTGACGGAGCCTCGACAGCCCGTGCGCCGACAGCCACAATCAGCAGGCTGGCAGCATAAAACATTCGTTTAAACATAATTGGGTTTTATATAAGTGATGAATAATAGGGAACATATCACAGAATTATTATCTGATTACACGCTTCTGACCGCCTATGATGTAGATGCCGGGAGCGAGGGCGCGGATGTCGGCCTCGGTTGCGGCACGCTTCAAAAGGATACCCTGCATGGTGTAGATGTCGGAAGTCGCAGACTCAACTGAACCTACAGTCACGTTATCCACACCGCCGAGCTCATCGACAAGTATTTCAGCCGAATGGGCGCTCTCGCCGAGATGATACAGGGCCGAGAGGCGGTAGCGGGCGCCGTCGACTGCCACTTCAGCCGAAGTGGCGTCGGGACCGAGGGTCTGCAGCAGCACTCCGTCGCGATAGAGGTTATAGCCTGTGAGCACAAGGTCGACCGGAGCCGAACTTTCGGGTATCAGTTTCACATCGTCGATGCAGAGCGCGAACTTATCAACCGAAGTACAGCGGATAGCGAAGTAGCGCGCACCCTCGGGGATATCGAGGATATAACGGGTCCAGTCGACGGGCACCTCCACCTCGGGAGTCCATGCCTGGAAATCCTCCACGGCAGTGCCGGTGTAGGAAATCATGATTATCATGCTCTCCAGACCGTAGTTGTCGGTATATGATTTGGCATAGAACATCACATCCTGCGCTTCGCCGGTGAGGCGGGGCGACACGAGCCAGTCATCGTTCTTGAGGTCGAGGTCGCAGAAGGCACACATCATCTGCGCGCCGCGATGAGGCGCACACAAAGTGGGGAGTCCGTCCTCATCCACAAGCGGCAGCCCGGCCTCTCCGGGATTGAACACCTGATAGGCCATCTTGGCGCCGGCGTTCTCATATTCGTAGGGATTGCCATCGCCGTCGAGCAGACCTATGGTGCGTGTGCCGTCGATATCGTGCATAGTCCAGTCGCCCACATTGTCGATGATGAAGGGAGCATACGATTCGAATCCGTCGGTCACGGGAGCCCTCACGCCTTCTGTGGCGGGACGTTTCCATGTGAGCACGGCCTTGTCGCCATCCTTGTAACCCTGAAGCACGGGCACGGGATAGTGGGGAAGCTCCACAATCACTTCCTTCACGGCCGAGGCGTCGTTTTCGATATTGCCGTCGGTCGGAGCCGAGACAGTGAAGCTGTAGTTCTCATAAGCCTCGTAGCTTAGGTCGGCCACATCTGTGAGCACCACATCCACTGAAGCCGATGCAGCGAGACGGGCGATAGTCTCGCTTGCCACCTCCTTGCCGCTGCGCAGCAGGCTCACCTTCACATCTGCCACATCGTCGACACCAACGTTGGCCACCGTCGCGGTGAAGCCTGCCGGCTCACCGGGAACCATGGCATCGGGCACCGTAAGCAGTCCGGCGGCCACATCATAGCGGTGACGGTCGCTGATGCTCACACGGTCGATGTGCATATGGTTGTAGTAGGCCTCGCCGGCCAGTCCATGGAACATCACCTGTACATATTTCTCGCCCTTGTAGGCATCGAGCGGTATGCGCACCACGTTCCATCCGGGAGTGAACGAGGCATCGCTCATGAGGCGTGTCCACACAGGTTCGGGCTCACCCTCGCCGGTGCGCACGCTCACGGTGAGGCGGCTGTCGTTGTCGGATGTGGCATATATATAAAATTCGGCCACTGGATACTCCGCATCGTCTATGCACACCATCGGGGTGGTGAGGGTGCAGTTCTGACCGGCCTCACCTGGAGCGAATGTCATTACACCGCCGTCACCGTCCACCGGGTCGGCATTCGGACGGCTACCTTCGGCATCGATATACCAACAGCCCTTCTGATTGTCGAGCAGCACACCAAGCCATGGGCCTTTCATTTCCAGAGCATCCTTAAACGAGTCGCTCCACGGCAGCCCGTAAGGTTTGCCCATGGTGAAGTGCTCGCTCTCGGCAGGCTGACTTGTACCGGCAGCCGAGTGGGCGTACACACGATAGAACATCAGTGCCTGGTCCACTCCATCGACGAGCCCAAGTTCATCCACGGCCGACATGCCTTTTATGTTTTCGGCAACATACTGACCATCGAAAGAGCGTCGCACCGAATAGGTAAGAGCCTCAGCATTAAGCACACCTCCCTTTTCCCCGGCTTCGGGAGCGCTCCATGAAATCACAGGACGCCCCTCGCTGTCGAATGTCAGACATACATCTTTGGGCGAGAGCGGCACATCTACTCCGAGATAGGTCTTCACGGTAGCCGGGATGCCGTAGCCGTCGCTGTTGAGGCAACGCACCTCATAGGTGTTGTAACCCTGCGAGCCGGTAAGCCCCTCCACTTTCACTTTCGAGCCGGGCACCACATCGTCGATTTGCTTCTGGCGCCGCCCCGAGCGGTAAATCTGCACGGTTATATTCTCCTCCAGAGGCATGCCGTCGAGGCAGAGCGAGGGAGCTGTAAACTCAATTGTGGCATTAAGCGCGCCACCGGCGGCGGGAGTCACAGTCACATCGGCCGGTGTGGCCGGAGTAGTGAGCAGACCGCCGCGCTCTATCTTCACATTGTCAATGGCCACATACAGATTCTGGCCCTCAGTCATAGCATGGAAACCCACATACCACTGGCCTGCCTCAGAGGGAATCAGATAGCCGTCAACGGTCTGCCCCGGAGTGGCATATTCCACCGGAGGAGTCACCTCCATAGTCATCTCACCGGCCAGGCGGTTCATGCCGGCGCGAATCTCGAGAGTCTCGGGATAGCTTATGCCCGCTGTCGCCACCTTTGCCTGAACATGATAATAACTGTCGGTGGCAAGATCGAAGCCGGGAGTGAAGAGCCAGTCGTCCATCTTTCCGTAACCACTCTTATACTGAGTGCGCATATCTTCATCGAGGTCCTCGAAATACCAGGTACATCCGTCACCGTTCGCATCCACAATCATGAAATCTTCAACTCCGGCTCCTTCGCTGAAATTGGCGGTATAAGGGAGCTTGTAGCCTGGGCCCATGAGCACCTTATTGGAAGCTAATGAGGCACTTGCGAGATTTTCGGCAATAGCCTTCACCTCCACATAACACTGTGTGGGTTCCTGAGCCGTGACCGCGGTCTCAAAATGCGTCTCGGCAGTGGTTGTCACCTCCGATACATCACCTTTGTGAAACGTCACCTCATAGGTGAGTTTGGCCGGGTCGATGACGCCTCCGTTGGCACCCCCGTCGGGTGCCTTCCATGTGGCGCTGAAAGTGTCGGCACTGCGCATGGCCACGAGGTCGGTTACAGCTTTGGGAGTGTCGTTGCCCACAAAGAAATACACTGTGGCAGGCTCTCCGCCGCCAATGGTCACCGAAGCCATGTGCATACCATCGGAGAGGGCATTGAAGCTGAACTCCACACCTTTGCCGGGAGCTCCTTCTACAGGCACAAGACGCACACCGTCGACCACAAGCATACATCCGGTCACATCGCCCTTCAGCGGCAGTCCCGAAATAGTGGCGGAAGGCAGGGTGAAGTTTATATTGGCCATATAGCCGTCGCCATCGGTACCGACTGAGGCAGCAAGATCTTTAACGGCAGCCGGTGTAGTGTCGGCATCGGGTGCCACCGGCTCGATATATGCGCCGGTCACCACTTCATCCTGCGGGAAGTCGCCCACAAGACTGACCGATGGAGCGTCGGCACTGACATCCACGCTGAAGAGCGCTGTCTGGTCTTCCGCGTCGCGCCGGCACCAGTAGAGCACACGTGTCTGCGGGTCGATGCATGCGCTCTGCGAGCCGGCCGAGGGGAGTTTGGTGTCGAACACCACGGTTTCCTCACCGGTGCTCTTGTCGAGCATCATCAGCTGTCCCTCGCCGTTGATGGCAAAGATACAGCCATAGGCGTCGGCAGCCACCGCATTGTAGCCGCCGCAACGGCGAAGCGATGTAAACTCGCCGCTCAGGGGGTCCATCCACCCGAAATAATAGAGCGAGTTGTCGGTAGTGAAACTTCCGTACAGGCGCCCGGTAGTGCGGTCGTAGGCCATATCGGTGGCGTGCCAGTTGCCGGGCACCTTGAAGTTGTTGCGCGGAATCCAGGTTGCTGCATCATAGAGATACATGCGGTAGGTGTCGCCAAGCCCGAGACCGTCGTTGTTGCTGATGTAGTGGTACATGCCGCCTACATTGTCACCGCCCCCGTTCACGGCGATGAACCGGCTCTCTTTCTGCATCTCGAGCGTCAGCGGCGCCTCAGCCTTGAAGCTGTAGATGCCCGACACATAGTCGACCCACGCGGCGGGGCCCACTATGTTGCCGTGAATCACCGGCGCTTCGGCTGCAGCACTGCCCGACACCGCGCCAATCAGCACCATGCAGGCCGTTATGCTTTTTTTGAATAAATTCTTGCTCATCATTTCATCTGATTAAAACTGGTTATTGAAACCGGAAAGAAAAAGGCGCGCCGTTTAGCGCGCCTTTTTCTATTGTAATAGAAGTATGCCTATTCCTTGGGAAACGAGGTTACTTAACCTGTACTTTTGCTGTAGTAGCGGAAGTAGTCACCACATAGGTGCCGGCGGCAAGTGCCACTTCGGCAGAACCTGTGCCTTTGGCAACGATGCGGCCTGCCATATCGGCTACCATATAGTCGCCTTCGCCGGTGATGACAACTGTGTTGCCTACCACCTTCACGCCGCTTTCAGCAGCCATAGTGCCCTGAATGCCGCTCGGGTCGCTGATGAGAATGCCGTTTGAAGCATGAGCCTCACCGTTGTTGTAAACGGCCTTCACAGTGTAGGTGCCGCGAGGTGCGTCGGCAGCGACTGTAAAGCTGGTCTCGGTGAGAACCTCGCTGTTGACCTTCTCGCCATCGCAATATACATTGTAGCCCAGCAATGTTGTGGGCTCGCCACCGTTGGCGGGAGCTGCACGATAGTGGATATCGTCGATAGCAAGACCAGCGCAATAATTGGCAGTGTAATGTATTGCGAAATACTTGGTTCCCTCAGGCAGAGGAACACTAAGTTCAACCCATTGGTATGAGGTGTTTTCATATGAGATGCTGAACCCGTCTACAGGCTGGAAGGACGACGGTTCATTGTCTGTGGTAGAATACATCACCTCGAATTTCTCAAGATCTCCGGCAGGAGTCAGATATTTGAATGAGATTATCTGAGTCTCATCAACAGGGAGCTCAGGTGAAATCAACCAATCATCGGAATCACCCATTGCTGATACAAACAGGAAGCAGTTGTCTCCTACAGCAGGCACGAATTTAGCTGTGATAGCAACAGGATCAACTACAACACCGCCGATAGGCTGCTTGTCAAGAGGGAATTTAGAAGGATCATTCACATTGAACTGATATGTATTACTGCCATCGCCGTCGATAAATACCCAGCCGTCTTTACCCTCTGTTGCAAGGTTATCATAGTTGGAGAAATCCTCCACGAGGTCCTGGATGCCGTCGTTGTAGGGCAGTTCGCCTACAGCATCCCAAGAAAGCACGTTGTCGGTCAATGTAAGTTCGTCAACGCCGGGGAAGAGGAATATCTCGATTTCCGATGCACCGGTATTGTTCTCCTGGTTGAGGTCGCTGCCGGTAACGGTTGCCACAATGTTCTGCACACCACCCTCAACATCTTCGGGGAGGGTTACAGGGATAGTGAATGTCTGCGAAGAGAAGCCTTCAAGGCCTTCATGCTCGAGATATGCGAGCTGAAGTTCACCGAGTGTAAGTTCAAGAGAGAATGGCTCGCTGAAGTAGTCGCCGGTGTTGCTTACACTCACCTTTACATCAAAAGAGGAGTTGGGGTAGAATTTCTTGCTTGACTTCACAGAGTTTACAACGAGGTCTACAGGCATAATCTCACGCACCTGCACCTTATCGATGGCATTGTGTGCGCCCGACTCATCGCCTTTTGTCACTTCAAACTGCACTTTGATGTACTCGCAATCAACATAGTCGGCCAAGCTTACGGTGAAGTTAACCCACTCGTTGGTACCGGGAAGTGCATTCACATCAATAGCATCGATAGGCTCAAATTCGCCACCATCGCGTGATATCAGTACACGGAATGCATTGGTAACAAATTGTGCGGGATCGAGATCAAGGTATTCGAACGAAAGAATGGGATTGACAGCATCCACCATAGAGATACGGCCAGAAGTCAGAGTATGAACATCTGTAACATCATAGCTGTAAGGAGCGCAAACCATCATACCGTTATCCCCGTCGAATGATGAGAACTTAACCGATGTATAATCGGGAAGATATACGGTGAATGACGAAGAGTTACTCCATGCCGAAGTTGACTCCCATGTTCCATAAGTGGCGCTATAATCAGGCCAGCTCTCTACAAAAGGCATTTTGGCGGGAGGACCGGCTACCACATCATTTGAAGTATAGGAACGGCTTTCTTTATCAAGTACACAAGTGTAGACAAGATAGTTGTAAACGCCCTCGATAGTTATGCCGGTATCGGTAAATCCCGGATCAGTGAGTCCCTCTGCAATCAGCACCTGCTGACGAGTCTTCACATTTGTACGATAAACGTTATAGCGAAGAGTCTCTGGGTTCACCCAACCGTTATGCACGCCGGTACCACTGAAAGGAGGCCAAGTTACATTCACAGTGATGCCGTCTTCCTGAGTCTCAGCAGTTACGCTCTCTACATTCATCGGCTGGTCAGCACCAACGAGTGCATCCTCATTGTTCATATAGGAAGAGACTTTACCACCGTCGTAATAAAGCACAAGTTTATAGGTATATATCTCGCCCTCCTCGAGTACTGGATCATTGTCGAGATATGAAATCTCCTGACCCGGCTCAACATCCTCAAATGTGGCAATCACATCAGGATCACCCCAATAGTCAGTTCGGAGCTGACGGGTAATCTCTATTTTTGTGATTTTATCGGTGATGGTAGTAGTGCCTCCGTCGGTAGTTGTAGGAGCCTTGAATTTGATTGTAACCTCCTTGGCTCCCTGAGCTCCGGGAATAAGGACATACTCGGTAGCAGGGTCAATGGTTTTACCAACCTTGACAGACTTACCATTGTTGCTGCCGTTATAAGGGGTGCCGTCAGGCCCGTTGAGCACCGACACAATCTTGTAATAATAATATTTGCCATGCTCCGGAGCGTCTTCCTCCCATGTCATCTCTTCAAGGCGGCCTACCTTGCCGAATTCATGAAGTTTTACTGAGGTCTCAGAATCAAAATACTCACCTTCGTTACGGTAAAGGATCAGGTTATCGCAGCCTTCGAAATCCTCGATGTCATCATAACTTGGCATCCAATAGGCTGCATTAGGAGTGGTGAACGAAATCTTCACCTTGTCGGTGGCGGCATCATATGTCACCGAGAGGTCTGTCACACCATAAGCATAGGGGGTGTCACCATCCTCTGCCGCACGCTTGATCACACTGCCCGCTGCATCGTCGCCCGAAAGAGCGGCCACAGCAGTGCCACCGCATAGAAGTGCGGCACAGCCTAAAATTGAGTAAAATACTTTCTTCATCTAAAAACGTATAAAAAATTAAATAATAATCGGTTTAAAATCGATATGCAACGCCGGTAACAACATATGGCAAACCTTTTGGAACCAGACGCTCAACCGCCCGCAGAAAAAAAACATTTCATAAGCGGATTGCATATTATTTGTATACAAACACCATGTGATGATTGACTGAATGGATGCATTCCAGCTATCGCGCTGTCACGACGACGCAAAAACGCACCCATCAATGGCACAAAGATAGATATTTTTAGCGAATCAAAAACATTTTGCACACATTTTTTATTAAAAAAGTTGCATCTTCCGGTTCTCCGGCATTATATGCTGTCAAAAAAGCTTCAACAGCTCTCTTACAGCCCCTTCCACATTTCTGCGGGCCACGGCGCTGTTCATGGCTTCGGCCTCCGATTCACCATGAGTATTGACACATACCACATCTGCAAATCCGGCGGCAAGCAAAGCCTGTTTGTCGGCCACTCGGCCTGCGACGGCCACAACCGGCACACCATGGCGGGCGGCGAGCCTGAGCACTCCCGCAGGTGCCTTGCCATGGAGGGTCTGTGTATCTATGCTCCCCTCTCCGGTGATGACCAGAGCGGCATCACGCAGTTCGCGTTCCACACCCGTTAGCCGCAGCACAGCGTCTATTCCCTGCACAAATCTTGCATTGAAAAAAGCCATCAGAGCGGCGCCCACCCCACCGGCCGCACCGGCTCCCGGCTGACAGCTCACATCATGCCCCACACAGCGGCATACCACATCGCCGTAATGCCGGAGGGCAGCATCGAGCTCAGCCACCATAGCGGGTGTGGCACCTTTCTGAGGGCCGAACACCGCCGATGCTCCCTGTGGGCCGCAGAGCGGATTGTCGACATCGCATATCACAGTACACTCACAGGCCAATATATCGCGGCGCGCATGGCTAATATCTATTTCGGCAAGGTCGGCAAGCGATGCTCCACCATCGGGCAGCACGCGGCCAGAAGCATCAAGCAGCCGCATTCCGAGGGCGCTCAGCATTCCCGCACCGCCGTCGTTAGTGGCGCTTCCGCCGATTCCCACTATGAAACGGCGTGCGCCCCGTTCCCGGGCGGCAAGCATCATCTCGCCTAGGCCACGACTTGTAGCGGTTAGCGGATTGCGGTTCTCAGGCGCCACGAGCGTAAGGCCACTCCCCTGTGCCATCTCCACTATCCCGGTGGGCACGCCTTCACAATCCACGATACCTACTGCGGCACGCACCTCCCGGCCATCGGGACCGGTGACCGCAGTCTCGAACATCTGCGCCTCCAAAGCCCCGGCGATAACGGCCAAGGTGCCCTCGCCGCCGTCGGCTATGCCGCGTGCCCACACATCGAAGCCGGCCGCACGAGCGCCCCGGGCAGCCGCCTCGGCCACCTCGGCCGAGGTCAGCGACCCCTTGAAAGAATCGGTGGCCACTACCACCTTACGCCCGGGGAGTTCGGTCATACGCTCAGCGGACAGCTTTTTTTGAAGTGACCAGATGCCACAGCTCGCGCACCCACACCACAAGCGACGAGGCCGCCACTATGATGAGGAAATCGCAAGTACCCGATGGGTTGAAGCCCCATGAGGAGGTGTGCAGCATCGGCTCCACATTGAAGAACAGGTAGGCTATCTCGGTGATGAAGAGCTGACCCGCCACTATCACAACCACAATGGTCCAGAAACCGTTGCTCATACGCAGCCGGAACAGGCTCTCGCCGGTGGCGAAGGCGCGGGTGTTGAACATATACCAGAAGTGGGTCCACACGAATATCGAGAAGAGTAGCGTGGCCTCATAACCAGTCATGAGCGACTCGGCGCCAGGGTGCACATGCAGCATCTGCACCAGAGATGTGATGTCGGCATGGGTGAACAGCCAGTAAAAACCAAAGGTTATGGCGAAAAAGAGCGTACCCACGCCGAACAGCTCCCAGCACATCGGTCCGGTAAGGATGGAGGCGCGGCGGTTGCGCGGCTTCTCGTTCATCACGCTGCGCGACGGCGGCAGCGACGCAAGAGCCATCGCGCCGAATGTGTCCATAATCAGATTCACCCACAGCATCTGAGTGACCGACAGCGGCGACTCGGAGCCTATGAAAGAGCCGAAAAGTACCAGCAGGCAGGCAGCCACATTGACTGTGAGCTGAAACAGCAGGAAGCGCTGTATGTTGCGGTAGAGCGAGCGTCCCCACATCACGGCACGACCTATCGAGGAGAACGAATTGTCGATGATGGTGATGTCCGAAGCCTCCTTGGCCACCGAGGTGCCGTCGCCCATCGACAGGCCCACATGGGCGGCCTTGAGCGCCGGAGCATCGTTGGTGCCGTCGCCGGTGACGGCCACCACCTCGCCGCGCTTCTGCAGGGCCTCCACAAGGCGTTTCTTATCAAGCGGACGCGCACGGGCTATAATCTTAAGGTCGCCGACACGCTCACGCAATTGCTCGTCGCTCAGAGCGGCCACTTCGGGACCGGTGATGATGTTGCGGTCGGAGTCGGTGGCATCGTTCCACAGCCCTATCTGACGGCCGATCTCCTTGGCTGTACCGGGAGTATCGCCTGTCACAATCTTCACTTTCACACCGGCATCGAGCACCTCTCGCACAGCGTCGGGCACATCGCCGCGCACAGGGTCGGAGATGGCCACCACACCAAGGAAATGCAGGCCGCCGGCCACCACACGCCCGTCGGCTATGGCCGCTTCGCCATCGGAGAGCTCCTGCCAGGCGAAACCGAGGGTACGCATGGCCTGCGCCTGATAGCCGAGCAACATGGCATCGAGTTCGGAACGGGTCACACCATCGGTGTGGGCGCACATGCCGAACACTATTTCCGGAGCACCCTTCACATAAAGGATGCGACGCCCCGAGGCCGACTTCACCACGGTAGCCATATATTTCCGCTCTGTGGTGAAGGGTAGTTCCTCAAGACGCACGACACCATCGCGAAGCTTAGAGTAATCTGCACCGCGGGTGTCGAGCCATAGCAACAGGGCGCCCTCGGTGGGATTGCCGAGCACCGTAGGCGTTGCGCCGGTGCGGTCGAGCTGCGCGGTGGAGTTCACCGCTATGCCTTCATAGAGAACCTCGTCGGAGGGGTTGCCGAAGAAATCGGCATGCGCTACCTGCATGCGGTTCTGGGTGAGAGTGCCGGTCTTATCGGTGCAAATCACGGTGGTAGCGCCCATGGTCTCGCAGGCGTGCATCTTACGCACCAGATTATTGGTCTTGAGCATGCGGCTCATGCTGTAGGCCAGCGAGAGGGTCACGGCCATAGGGAGTCCCTCGGGCACAGCCACTACAATAAGAGTGACGGCCACCATAAGCGTCTGCAAGGTGTGGCTCAGGAGGTCCGACCACTCTGCGGTGCCTGCGTCGGCAGGATGCAGCAGGGCGAATGAACCGCAAACCGTACCAATGAAAAACGCCGTAAAAATCACGACCGATGCGATGCAGGCTTTTTTGCTCCATCCGCCGAATTTCTTTATCACAAGCAGGAAAAACAGCGCCACAGGCACCACTATGGCCCATGCCTGCCAGTTGCTCCAGCCGAGGAATCCCACAAGCTGTGCGGCTATCACCAGACCGGCCACCACATAACTGCCATTGGCTATGAGACGCCCCAGGCCTGAGAGCTGCTCGTCGAGAGGAGTCTTCACGGAGTCGTCGATCTGTGCCTCCTTGTAGACCTTGCCGGCCTCGGTGGAGTCGCCCACGGCAGTAACACGCATTACGCCGTGCCCCTCCATCACCTTGGTACCGCGCAGCACATGGTCAGATGGATATGTGGCCTCAGAGTCGAAATGTTCAGGGTCGGTGGTCTTGACGCAGATTGGTTCGCCGGTAAGCGTGCTTTCATCGACGCTCAGTGTCACAGCGTCGAGCAGCACACCGTCGGCAGGAATCTCGTCGCCGGTAGATATGGTCACGATGTCATCCACCACCACATCGCGGCGAGGTACGGTGGTCATGCCACCGCTGCGAAGCACCTCCACCGGCTCGTCATCGTTCACACGGTTGAGAATCTTGAAAGCCTCGTTGGCCTTCTGCTCGAATATGAAAGCGAGACCCGTGGCAAGCAATATGGCTATGATTATACCCGCCGGTTCAAAAAACACCTGCCATCCGTGGCCCGCGACATAATATTCATAGCAGGCAATACCTATCGAGAGGGCGCCCGCTATAAGCAGAATCATTATAAGCGGGTCGGAGAATTTCTCTAAAAACAGTTTCCACCAGGGCTCGCGGGCCGGTGGCGTGAGCACGTTGGCGCCATGCTCGCGACGGCTCTCGACCACCTGCTCAGGGGTGAGGCCGCCGTAGCGATGAGATTGTGACATAGTTGCAGTTTTTGATTTGACTGGGATTACCGGTTATTTTTCAAGAGCGGGAAGGTTGGTGAGAGCGCGTGTGCTTTCGAGGATGGGGAGGTTGGTCTCGGTGGGCACATAAATCACGGTTTTATCGCTTAGGTCTGACTGCTGGCGCACCCACAGATACTGGATATAGGTAGGTGTGATGCTGCCGTTCTCAATACGTATAGCCTCGGCGGCACCTTTGGCGCGCTCCACCTCTGCCTGAGCGTTAAGCTTTTCGGCCTCGAGATTAGCCTTAGCCTCCTCGATTTTGATTTTCCGGTTCTGCTCAGCCTTTGCAAACTCGGCCTTGCCCTCCATCTCCTGCGACCATACATTATACCAGGGGCGGATAAATGCGAGGCTTACAATCAGCACCACGACTATTACCACCGACCATACAACACCTTTAATCATCCCGGGAGTGAAGTTCACACTATTGTTTGAATTGTTGTACATTTTTAATTTTTGAAATTAGCAGTTTGTTTGAGGTTCGCAAAATTACTTTTTTATGTGTGAACATGCAATGTGTTTCAAAAGTTTTATCGTAACTTTGAGGCAACCCACAGTCATAAACTCTTTAACCGCACGCCAATGGAACAGCTCTTGCAATTTGTGTGGCAACACCGGCTTGCCCTCAGGCCGGGAATGACCACTGTCGACGGGCGCAGTGTGACCGTGGTGAACCAGGGTAAGCTCAACACCGACGCCGGGCCCGACTTTTTCAATGCCACCGTGATAATCGATGGGCAGACCTGGGCAGGCAATGTGGAGATTCATGTGAAGGCCTCCGACTGGCTGCGTCACCATCACGACGCCGACCCGGCCTACGATTCGGTTATACTTCATGTAGTGCAGCAGAGCGATATGCAGATATGCCGCCGCGACGGCTCGCCTATCCCGCAGATTACACTCAACTGCACCCCGGAAGCCGCACAGCGTTGCAACCTGCTGCTGATGGAGGCCGCAAGAGCGCTCCCCTGCCGCAACATAATCGCCGCACTCCCGTCAATCTACCGCACCGACTGGCTCACGGCCCTGGCCATGGAACGCCTCTACCGCAAGGCCGAGCGCGTGCTCGCCATTGTAAAGCAGACCGCCGGACACTGGGAGGGGGCCGCCTACGTGACCCTGGCGCGCGGACTCGGGTTCGGGCTCAACAGCGAGCCGTTCGAACTCCTGGCAAAACAGATGCCGCTGGCGTTTCTCAACAAACATGCCGACGAGCTCACATCGGTGGAGGCGCTGCTGTTCGGCGGCGCGGGGCTCATTCCTCCTCCAAAGCCAGACGGAAGCAACGGCGCGGCCTATGCCGCCCACCTGCGCGAGGAATATGTTTTTTTAGCGAATAAGTTTTCACTCAGTCCGGTGAAGCCGGCATGGAAGATGGCCCGCACGAGGCCACAGAACTTTCCTCACCGCCGTGTGGCGGCGCTTGCCGAAATGATTCACCGAGGATTTTATCTCATAGGTAGGCTCACCGACTGCCGCACAATCGACGACATGCGTCAGCTTTTCAACATCGAACTGCAGGGATTCTGGTCAACCCACTACACTTTTTCCGATCAGGCACAGGTATGCCGCTCACGCGCACTGAGCCGCGACTCAATCGACACACTGCTCATAAATGTGGCCATACCGCTGCTGTTCGCCCGCTACATGTCGCGCGACGACGATACCGGCATGGAGGGCGCCGTGGAGCTCCTGAGGCAGCTCGGCGCCGAAAACAACGCCATAACGCGCCTCTTCGCCGAGGCCGGGCTGAAAGCCGACGACGCCTTTGCATCGCAGGCGCTCATAGAGCTGCGACGCGAGTACTGTGAGAAAAACAAATGCATTTATTGTCGCTTCGGCCATCGCATGCTATCGGCCGAAATAGCGCATTGAACCGTGCGCCCGGGCATCACGCTTCAGGCAGGCAGCGCGGTATCGGCGGCTGCATCGCTCTCGTCCTCCTCGTCGGGAGCCTTGCTCCGTGCGAGCAATATCGAGAGCTCATAGAGCATATAGATGGGCACAAACACTACCATGAGTGTGAAGGGGTCGCCGGTAGGTGTGATAATGGCCGAAAGCACCAACAGTCCTGTAACAGCCTGGCGGCGGTACTGACGCAGGAAGTCGGAGGTTACGAGACCCATGCGCGAGAGTATCCAAACCACAAACGGCAGCTCGAACACTATTCCCATCACGAACACAAGCATCAGGAAGTTGTCGATATAGGAATTGAGCGAAATCATGTTGGTGATGTCGGTGCTCAGCTCATATTCGGCCAGGAATCGGAAAGTAAAGGGGAAGACCACCAGATAGCCTACCGCACAGCCGAGATAGAACATCGGCACGCCGAACAGCAGCAGCGCCACCACGCTGCGGCGCTCTTTGTCGTAGAGTGCCGGACGGATGAAGAGCCACAACTCGGTCACAAGATAGGGGAAAAGCAGCAGGAACGCCAGGCAGAATGAGGTGCTGATGTGGGTTGTGAACTGCGAGGCGAGTTTCACATTGATGATATTTACCTTGAAATCGGCCCCGAAATCGGGGAAAAACGAGCCATAGTGGCCCAGACCGCCCAGCCAGCGGTAAAGGATGAAATCAGATGAGGTGGGTCCGAGGATGAACGGATTGAAGATGTGTGGCATAGCCGCGAAGCATATGCCCACAAGCACAAGATACACGATGACAAGCCGCATCAGCACCCAGCGGAGCACCTCGAGATGCGACCAGAATGTCATTTCAGTTTCCTTGGTTTCCTTGATTTCCGACATTATCGTAAAAAGTTCTAAAATTATATTGCAGTGATTGAGAAAGAGAAAGGGAGGGCATGAAGCCGTACCGCTGTCGGCACGGCTTCATGCCTTTAAAGTGTTATCAATTGAGAGGTTTGATACGTACGTTGCGGTACCATACATCGTCGCCATGGTCCTGGAAACCGATATAGCCCTTGTGCTCGTCGCCGCCCATGTTGTTGAGCAAGTCGAAAGCATAGGGGAAGTCGCCGCCCTTGCGGAACTTCGAATCCTGAAGCATCTGGGTCCATTTCGGAGTCCAGAGGTGGTATTCAACCACGTTGGCGCCGTTCTGACCATGGATTACAGTACCTTTGTAGACCTTGATGCTGCCCTTGTTCCACTCTCCGTAGGGGTTGGCGTTCTGGGGCTTGGCGGGAATCATGTCGTAGAGCGAAGCGCTCTGGCGGTTGCCGTCCACGCCGAGACCGGCATCGATATGGTTGGCATTGTCGAGCACCTGATATTCCGATGCCGACTGCCAGATGGGCAGATATTCGTCCTTGCCGTCGGCACCGGGGGCCATCACCTCCTGAGCGAGATAGAACACGCCTGAGTTGCCTCCCTTCGATACCTTGTATTCGAACTCGAGATCGAAGTTATCGAACTTGTTGGCGAAGATAAGGTCGCCTCCACCTTCGGCCTGGGCCTCGCCTGTGCCCGAGCCTTTGAGATGGATAGCTCCATCCTCAACATTCCAGCTTGCGGGAGCCTCGGCCTGACCGTAACCGCGCCAGCCGTTGAGGGTCTTTCCGTCGAAGAGTGTAATCCAGCCGTCGGCGTCGGGAGTGTAGGCTGTCATGTCCACATTGGGGCCGTCGACAACTTTGGCGGGGGGAAGCTCGTCGGTTGCAGCCCCCTCCTGATTGCAGATGCAGTCGGGGCAACCGCACTGGCAGCCGCAGTTGCATTTCTTATTGTTATTGCAGGCCATGAGCAAAGGAAGAGCTGCGGCCACCAACATTATGTTTTTTATCTTCATCGCGTTGTTTTTAGATAATTGATTGATACTTTACAGATAGCTGAATTATTTCAGTTCCCTGACCGTGATATTGCGATACTGCACACGGTCGCCGTGGTCCTGCAGACCGATGTAACCCATGTGGTTCTTGCCGCCGCAGTTGTTGAGCAGGGCGAAAGCGGCAGGCCAGTTTTTCTCGGAAAATTTCGAGGCCTGCAGCAGTGCGGTCCACTCGGGGGTGTTGAGGGTGTATTCCACCACTTTCTCACCGTTCTGCCAGTGCTCCACTTTATTGTCTTTCACCACAATGCGCGCATGATTCCATTCACCGTAGGGCTTGGAATTCTGGGGCTTGGCGGGAATCATGTCGTAGAGTGATGCGCTCTTGCGGTTGCCGTCCACACCGAGCTTGGCGTCGGGATGGTTCTCGTTGTCGAGCACCTGGTATTCGGGAGCTGATATATATATGGGCTGGAAAAACTTCTCTCCCTTCTCGTTCACGCCCTGCACTTCCTGAGCGTAGAAGAAGATACCGGAGTTGGAGCCTTTGTCGACTTTCCAGTCGAGGTCGAGCACGAAGTTGCCGAACGGATGCGCGAAGATGATGTCGCCACCCTCTTTGTTGGAGGGTGTATATGTGAGAGCACCCTCTTCAATCGACCATTTTGCGGGGAGATGGTCTTTGCCGTAGCCGCGCCAGCCGTCGGTTGAAGTGCCGTCGAAGAGCACCAGAGCGCCCCCTTCCTGGTTTACGGTGACGGGGGTCTGGGGATAGCCTGCTGTGTTGTGCAGCAGAAGAGTAGCCTGCTTATGGCCGCAGGAGGTGGCGAGAGCCGCCACGGCAATTGCTGCTGCCGACAGGAATATCTTGTTCATTTTCAGTTTTAGCGTTTTATGATTGGTTGTATATGGTGTGTGGCTTCGGGTGACATTGCGGTGCCACCCTTCTAAAGCGAGCCAGCCGGCAACCGGCGGAGAAGCTGTCTCGCGCCGGCTGCCGTCTGTGTTATCGCGTCATTCAGTTTCAGGCGGGCATATCAGGCAGCGACCAGCCGGGACGGTAGGTGTGCTTGATAAGCTCCTGGGCGTAGGCCTGTGCGTTCACGGGATCGGTCCAGGTCTTGTCGAAAGTCGGGTGACCGTTGTGAATCTTGAAGCCGTCTTTGATTACGGTGCGGAGTGTCTCGTCGGGACCGATGTTGGTGAAGGCCATATTCTCGCCGTCCCACTCGAGCACCTTGTTGAGACCCTGCAGACGCACTGCGAGCACGCCCATTACAACCATTTCATTGAACGGTCCGGCTTCGCTGAAATCGGAGTTACACGGAGTGCGGCTGCTCTTGTCCTCCTTGCAGGCACGCACCCAGTCCATCTCATGGCTTACGGGCACGCGGCGTGCTACCTTGGGAGCGTTGGGCACACGGCCCGAGAGAAGCCAGGGCTGCTGACCGTAGCATCCGCAGATGAGGGTGTCTTTTGTGCCGTGGAAGATGGTGAGGCCACCGCCTGCCTGCATGAGCTGACGGCCCTGGGGGAAGCCTTCGGGACGGTCGGGCATCATGCCGCCGTCGTACCAGTGCACCTCTACCTCGGGCATAGCCACCTTGGGCATATTGTCGCGGGCAGGGAATATCATCTTCACGTGCTGTGCCTGAGGAGCGCATGCATTAAGCAGGAGTGTCGACGAGCCTTCTACTTTTGTGGGGTAGCCGAGCTTGAGGGCCTTGAAGGGCTGGTGCATGATGTGGCATGCCATATCACCGAGGGCACCTGTACCGTAATCCCACCATCCGCGCCAGTTCCAGGGCTGATAGATGCTATTGTAGGGATTGAGCTTGGCAGGACCGGTGAAGAGGTCCCAGTTGAGGTTCTTGGGTATCTTGTCGACATTTTCAGGCACGTTCAGACCCTGGGGCCAGATGGGGCGGTCGGTGGCGCATTCCACTTTATAGACATCGCCGATCTCACCGTTCCATATCCAGTCGCACACGGTGGCTGTGCCATCCCACGACGCACCCTGATTACCCATCTGTGTAGCCACACCTGTTTTTTCGGCGAGCTTTGTGAGCAGACGGCTTTCATACACCGAGTGGGTAAGAGGCTTCTGGCAATAAACATGCTTGCCGAGCTCCATGGCGTTCGCTGTCACCAGACAGTGGGTGTGGTCGGCTGTAGCACAGATTACGGCATCGATGTCATTGTTCATCTCGTCGTACATCTTACGGTAGTCCCAGTAACGCTTTGCGTTGGGGAATTCGTCGAACACGCCTTTGGCATAATCCCAGTTCACATCGCAGAGTGCCACGATGTTCTCTGTATCCTTCACTGCATTGATGTTGGCATGACCCATGCCTCCGATACCCACCACTGCGATATTAAGTTTATCGCTTGGAGCGGTGTGACCGAACGACTTGCCGAGCACTGTGTTGGGCACCACAGCGAGGCCCAAGGCGCCGAGAGCGCCTGTTTTGAGGAACTGTCTCCTCGAGATTTCTCCAGACATGATAATGTTAGATTTATTGGTAAGAAAACATGTTTGTTTCAAGCCATAAAAGTGCTGTGCGGCAAGCCGCACAGCTATGCTTATTTCTCAGTTTTTTCAGGTTCCTTGCCGGCTTTCTCGATGTCACTTTCGATATTGTTGACACCCTCCTTGAAGTTGCGGATACCCTTGCCGATGCCGCGCATCAGCTCGGGAATCTTCTTGCCTCCGAAAAGCAGAAGCACTATGAGGGCGATTACAATTATTTCGCCTGTTCCGAGATTGCCGAGAAACAATAAGATGTTGCTGTTCATATTATTCTAAATTATGTATTACTTGATGTTTATTTGCAGTGAGTGTAGTGAATCGCGAAGAGAGCCGTGGGGCGACCCTCACCGCATGGTCTGCTTGCGCAGGAGGCCGTAGCCGTCGGTGGCGTGGGCGCGGCGGTAGTGTATCTGCTCAAGCTCCTCGGCGGTGCCGGCCACGGGCATGTCGTGGGTCCAGGCGTCGTCGAGACATTCCCAGGCGAACTCCGAGGCCACGGCGGCGTCACGCATCGACGGCAGACGCGGGTCGCGCTCGCCCTTCTCTATGGAGTCGGCCATCACATCGATGAGCTTGTCGATGTTCTTGCCGCCGTAGGGGCGCTCGATGCGCTCGGTGCGGTTCACGCCATGTATCTCCACCACGGCGGTCTTGAAGTCGTGGCTCATGCGGGCTATGCCTTTCGAGCCTATGACATCCATATATGAGTTGTGGGTCTGCACTTTCGAGAGCTGGCCGTAGTTGTGTCCCTGAGTGATGTCAAACACCACACCGTTTTCAAAAGTGCCGTGAGCCTGAAGCCACCAGGGGTCTTTGTATTCCCACATGCGCACGGCCTGCGCGTGTTTTGTCTTATATTCCGAGTGTGCCAGCCAGCGGGCCACATCCACATAGTGCATGCCGCAGTCGTGGAATGCCGGGCCTTCGGCCTCGTGACCTTCACCCGGCGACAACCCCGGGGTCATGTGGCATATGCGCAATATGGCGAGGTCGCCGAGCTCGCCCGAGCGGATGCAGTCATCGAGCTCCTTGAGATACCACGAATTGCGTATGTAAAGATTCACGGCCGCAATAATCGGAGCGTTTTCCACCACCTTTACCGTTTCCCATTCATTAGCAGGGGTATCGCCGATAGGCTTTTCGGCAATTATATGTTTACCTGCGGCCACAGCCTTGCGTATCTGCGATGGACGCGAGTCGGCCAGTGCCGACAGCACTACAAGGTCTATGCCAGGGTCGTTGAAAATCTCGTCTTCATCAGTTACTATACGGGCCATTGGAGCCCGGCGACGGATGTCGTCGTGAGCAGCTTCATTAAGCTCGCATATCGCCGATACTTCCCATCTTTCGCTTTTCAGAAATTCGTTCAGATAGAAACCACCCATTCGACCGAGCCCTATTATTCCTGCTTTAAAAGTTTTCATTGGCAAGTGATCTGCCGCCTTCCGACGGCAGAAATGTGATTCTCAGTTGGTTGTACACTTCAGTTCATGCTTCGGAGCGGCCTGTGGCAACCGCAGACCGAAGCACCCCCTATTTTTGGTGTTTCAAAGTTACAGTTATTTTTTATTCGGAAGCCTTGAACCAAACCATTTTTAACTATTTTTAACTGCCGATTCACCATCTTCGGCGCCGGCTTTCCTCCCGCGCCGCTCCGCACGGGCGTAGCATACGCATGCATCAGGCATTTACAATTTGCATATGTGAATAAAAAATGGTAACTTTGCGCGATTTATAGACGTTATAACATTTTAGAATACCAATGAACCCTATCAAAAAGACCATCACCCTGCCCGATGGCCGCGAGATAACTCTCGAGACCGGCAAACTCGCCAAGCAGGCTGATGGAGCAGTGGAGCTCCGCATGGGCAACACCATGCTGCTGGCCACTATCGTTTCCGCCAAAGAGGCGGGAGAGGGCGTGGATTTCATGCCCCTTACCGTAGATTATAAGGAGAAATTCTCTTCGGCAGGCCGCTTCCCCGGCGGTTTCCTCAAACGCGAAGGAAGAGCCTCCGATTACGAGATACTCACATCGCGCCTCGTTGACCGCGTGATGCGTCCTCTCTTCCCCGACAACTATCATGCTGAGACATTCGTGAACATCACCATGTTCTCGGCCGACGGCGTGGAGATGCCCGACAGCCTCGCAGGCCTCGCAGCATCGGCAGCCATCACCTGCTCCGACATCCCGTTCAACGGCCCTATCTCGGAAGTGCGTGTGGCCCGCATCGACGGCAAATTTGTTATCAATCCCACCTACGAGCAGCTTGAGAAAGCCGACATGGAACTCATGGTAGGCGCTACCGCTGACAACATCATGATGGTGGAAGGCGAGATGAACGAGGTGTCGGAGACCGACCTTCTCGAAGCACTCAAGTTCGCCCACGAAGAAATAAAGAAACACTGCGCCGTGCAGCTCGAGCTTGCAGAGGCCGCAGGCAAAACCGTAAAACGCGAATACTGCCACGAAGTAAACGACGAAGACCTACGCAAGGATGTGCACGACAAGTGCTACGACAAGGCCTACGCCGTGGCCAAAGCCGGCAGCGCCGACAAGCACTGGCGCCAGGACTCGTTCGACGCCATCTGCGACGAATATATCGAAAGCCTCCCCGAAGAGGAGCGCGACGAGAAAGCACCCCTGGTGAAGCGCTACTACCACGATGTGGAGCGCGAAGCCGTGCGCCGCTGCATCCTCGACGAAGGCATCCGTCTCGACGGCCGCAAAACCACCGAAATCCGTCCCATCTGGTGTGAGACCGACTACATCCCCGGCCCTCACGGATCGGCAGTCTTCACCCGCGGCGAGACACAGAGCCTCTCCACCGTCACCCTCGGCACCAAGCTCGACGAGAAGATTCTCGACGATGTGCTCAACCAGGGCCGCGAACGCTTCCTGCTCCATTACAACTTCCCCCCCTTCTCCACAGGCGAGGCACGCCCAACCCGTGGCGTCGGACGCCGCGAAATCGGTCACGGCAATCTCGCACACCGCGCCCTCAAGCGCATGCTCCCCGATGATTTCCCCTACGTTTGCCGCGTAGTGAGCGACATACTCGAGAGCAACGGTTCATCGTCGATGGCCACCGTATGCGCCGGCACACTCGCACTACTTGACGCAGGCGTGAAACTCAAACGCCCCGTCAGCGGCATCGCCATGGGCCTTATCACCGACAACGCCACCGGCAAATACGCCATACTCTCCGACATCCTCGGCGACGAGGACCACCTCGGCGACATGGACTTCAAGGTAACCGGCACACGCAACGGCATCACCGCCACACAGATGGATATCAAGTGCGACGGCCTCAGCTACGAGGTGCTCGAGAAAGCCCTCAACCAGGCACGCGACGGACGCATGCACATACTCGACATCATCGACCAGACCATCCCCGCTCCCCGCGAGGACTACAAGCCCCATGTGCCCCGCATCGTCACAATGCTCATACCCAAAGACCTCATCGGCGCCGTCATTGGCCCGGGCGGAAAAATCATTCAGGGCATTCAGGAGGCATCGGGCGCCACAGTCAGCATCGACGAGATACCCGAAGGCGGCTACATCGAAGTGGCAGCACCCAACCGCGACTCTATCGACAAGGCCCTCGAGATGATCAACGCCATCGTAGAGCTTCCCGAGGAGGGCAAGGTTTACACCGGCAAGGTACAGACCATCCAGGACTTCGGTGCCTTCATCGAGTTCATGCCCAACCGCGACGGCCTGCTCCACATTTCAGAAATTGCATGGGAGCGTCTCCCCGACATGGCCGCATCCGGCCTCAAGGAAGGCGACGAAGTGACCGTGAAACTCATCGAAATTGACAAGAAGACCGGCAAATACCGTCTGTCGATGCGTGCCCTGCAGCCTAAACCAGAAGGCTACGTGGAGCCCGAACCCCGTCAGCGCGGACCGCGTCGCGAAGGCGGAGACCGTCCCCGTCGCGAGGGTGCTGACCGCGGTGACCGTCGTCCCCGCCGTGAAGGCGACCGTGGTGACCGCCGTCCCCGTCACGAATAATCCACGTCACAAACGACACACTGGCGGCCCCGCCGCCTCTGACCCCCATAGCGAAGCCGCGTCTCCCAGCCCACCAGGCTGCAGAGACGCGGCTCCCCTTTTTTTATGCTTAGACCATAAACACATTTAAAAAACACAATCATCCAAATTCTATAATCAAAAGTTTTTGTCCCGGCGCGGCGGCTTCAGCCGTCGCCTGTGTGTCCGTCTGAACAGCCCGAGCTAAACTTCATAGATGAGCAAGAGAACCGGGGGATATAAAATTGAAACCGGGCTCGATTCACATCGGTCCCGGCTCCGTCCTTATTGGCATTTGTATATGAAACAAACTTATCAGTATCCTTAGTGGCTTTAGTTAAATTCTCGTAATCGGCAGTGTGTCGTGCCTTTATCGCGCATAGCCTCCGGAAATCCGCCGGTGTCTGCGCCCGGCACTACCGCCTGGCCACTCATTCATTCACTTATCATTCAATTATTACTCCAATTAATCAATCATTCATTCAATCATTCAAATTCTCAATATCTTCAAGTAGATGTTATCTTTTTCAATTGTCGCCAAAAGAAGTGAGCGCACAAAAGCCTGCCTACAGCACCTCAGGACCGCTTCGAGTGTCCTGGCGCCGACGGCTAACGGGGAGTTTCATACATGTCGAGAGTCAAAGTGTCATTCGAAAATCTCTATGTATCACGTTTTCCCTGATAAAGCATCCGGAACTCTGTCCGGTGGTATTGTTGCCGTAGCCCGTAAAACGGGAAAGTGGCGCGATTAAGGTTTTGTGCTTTCTTTTAGCGAAGCAAAATAACTAAAGTTCGTCGAAATAAGGTTAACATTTTTTGTTAAAAAAACCAAACTGTAGCCTCACTCACTACATATAGACCGAAATTACCATCAAAAATGAGTGAGTGCCTCAGTTAGCCTGAAGCCGCCACACCCGACGGGTTGTTTTGGTCACAGCGAAATGCCGCGAAGCACGCAGGCCCACCACCCACACCGGCACACCGTTGCACTCCAGCACCCACACAGAACTTTTGGCCGTCAGCGGCACCCGCGCCTCGGCTATGATGGAGCTCACGGGCCGCGTGCCCTTCATGCCGAAAGGCGCAAGGCGGTCGCCGTGGCGCCACTGGCGCAGTTCCCAACGGGCATCGGCGGGCAGAGCATCGGCGTCGAGCCAGAGCACATCGTTGCGGCCGCGCTCTGGTGCGAAATCGGCCATATCGAGCAGCACGGCCTCTATATGCGGCTTTTGCGGAAGCGCATCCTCATCAATCCGGGCGAGCACACCTCTGTCGAGCAGAAAGCGCGCCCCGTCGGCACCCTCGAAAATGCGTCCCGAGGCCTCTGGCGCATCGAGCACCCTCTCCACGGTAGCCTGATGCAAGGCGCCGTCGAGCATATGGTAAAGCAACTGCGCGGCATCGGCTCCTTCTTCCGACAGAAGCCGGCGTATATCTATGCCCCCTCCCTCGGCGGCATAAAGTCTGCGCCTCTCCTCCACAAGACGGCGAAGCAGGCGCAGCTCGTTGCGGAGGTTATGCAGCGAGCGCGACACCCCCGCGGCAAAGCCCGGCAGAGACGCTTCAAGCGCCGGCAGAGCCTCAAGCCGCACGGCATTGCGACGCACATCGGCCACAAGATTTGTCGAATCAGTCACATATCCCACCCCCTTTGCGGCAAGATAGTCCACAAGCGTTGCCTTAGGCACTTCGAGAAAGGGCCTGAGGATATAGCCGCGGCGCGATGGTATGCCGGCAAGACCGCGCATACCGCTTCCACGATGCAGGTTCAGCAGCATGGTCTCCACATTGTCGCCCTCGTGATGGGCTGTCAGCAGAGGCACATCACGTTGTGCGTTTCCATACTGCAGTTCTTCCACAGCCATGGCATGTTCGGCAGCGAACCAATCGTAGCGCAGCTCACGGGCCGCCATCTCCACCGACTCACCGGTGGCTTGCATACGCTCCGGCACATCGAAATGCCTCACCCTCAGCTCAGCTCCGAGGGTGTCGGCGAGCTCGCGGCAGAAACACTCGTCGCGGTCACTCTCTGCGCCACGCAGATGAAAATTGCAGTGCAGAGCCCTCACGCGGCAGCCCACGGCGCATGCAGCCGTAAGCAAAGCCGACGAGTCGGCTCCACCGCTGAAAGCCACCAACACTGCCCCGGCTTCGGGCACGCCGGCTTCCCGCAAAGTCCGGCGGAGAATCTGCTCTATGTCATCGGAGCGTCTGTCCATTTGCCGTCAGGGCTGCATGATAAGCGGCAGGCAGCGCGTCAGATAATCACGGGCCTCGCTCCAGGGGGTATAGATTCTGTCGGAATTGGGCAGCAGGGGCACAGGCCGCTCGTTGAGGTCGACACGCACGCACCAGTCCTTTTTATCGGTGCGGAACAGCACTATCTGCAGATTGGCAGCCATCGGCACTATATCAAAATCCTTCCAGTGGAGCGCCACGGTATCGTAATAGTTGGTCATATAGTAGCATCCTTTCAGGCGCATGAGCGACAGCAGCGGCATCAGGGTCTCAGCATGGCCGAATCGGAGTCGTGCCCCATATGGAGCCTTGCCCATCTCCACCGCCTCGTCGATGGTGGTGATTATGTCGAGCAGCAGATCGGAAGCTATTAGGGCCGGCTCCTGCGAGAGCACCGTGGCGGTGCGGCGCAGATAATGCCCGAGATTCTCACAGGCCCAGAGGGAGTTCAGCTCCTCTAACGTGAAGAAACGTGTTATATCGAAATCGAGGCCCATAGCAGGAAGTCCCGCAAGCACCTTGTATTCAGTCCAGCTCAACTGCTGTGCCTCGGCTGCCGAGAGAAAGTTTTCGGAAGTCACGAGGCGTCGCGCCGGCGAAGCCGGTGCCGTGGTGTCAAAAAACATATTATACGGCGGCTCCCACTCGCGGCTGTCGGCCCACTCGATGTAGGCCTTGTCGGTGTCGAAGGGGCGCATCAGCGGCGAATTCTGATGCCCGGCCGAGGTGTAGAGCTCCACATGGTGGTTCAACCGGTCGAGCTGATGGGTGAACTCATACATGCTCATCACGCACCGGGGCGAATAGCTGCTGATGGCACTCACGCTGCCGTCGGTGAACAGCATCGGGTATGCCATGAACATGCGCGACGCTATACCGCGCTGCTCGGCCATGCCTAGCGAGTCGAGGGCACCCCAGCGGTTGCGCGATGTCTCCGACACATAACGGGCTATTCCCAGCAACTCTTTACCCAACGGCGAAAGCACTCCGGCGCTGTCGGCACGCTGCAGTGCCTCTGTAAGTTCGGTGGTTGTGCGCGAAGAAGAGAGGAACCGCGCACCGTGGCGCCCCACATGGTTCACCATCACGGGCGTGAGCGAGTCGGGATATGCAGCGGGAGCTTCCGGAGCCGGATAAGGCATAGCCGAGCCCAGACACTGAGTGGCGGTATAGGTGGTGGCGGTAGGGTCGGCGGCAAAGACACCGAGCCCTGCGCAGGCCATCACTGCCATAATCAATATTTTGTGCAGCATGTTCACGATAATCTTATAAGAATAATTAATTTTGCATAAGCAACTTCAGCGGCATATGCGCCTTCAAAAATAATAAAATCCGATGAATCCTCAAAGTATAAAACAACTCATAGCGGAAAAATCCCCCGAAGAGGCTCTCGAAGCGCTCAGCGCTCTCATCGCCGATAATCCGGGCGACGCCTCGCTGCTGGTGGAGCGCGGCAAGCTCTACTGGCGCCTCGACCGCCGCGGCGAGAGCATCAGCGACTATGAGCGGGCAGCGCAGCTCGACCCCTCGGGACCGGCCACGCTGCTGCTCGAGCATACCCGCGCCATTATGGATTTCTTCAATCCTGACCTGCTCAATCCCTGATTTTTTTCGTAACTTCGCGCACCGGAGTCACAGACCGCATCCTCATAGCATGACAATGAAACCTTTCAGCCTCAACCTTCACGGCCGCATAGTGGAGTTCACCACCCCGCAGGTGATGGGCATCCTCAACACCACCCCCGACTCGTTTCACTCACCCTCGCGGGCCTACGAGGCCGAGGCGGCAGTGGAAGCGGCGCGCCTCATGATAGGCGAGGGCGCTGATATCATCGATGTGGGTGGCTACTCCACACGCCCCGGAGCCGCCGAGGTAAGCCTCGAAGAGGAGTTGCGCCGCGTGCGTCTCGGCGTTGAGGCCGTGAGAAGCATTTCGGCCGATATCCCCGTGTCGGTCGACACATTCCGCGCCGAGGTAGCCCGTATGGCAGTAACCGAATGGGGCGCCGACATTATCAACGACATATCAGGAGGCAATCTCGACCCCGAAATGCACGCCACAGTGGCCGAACTTCATGTGCCATACATACTCATGCACATGCGCGGCACCCCGGCCGACATGCAGACCCTCACCTCCTATCCCGACGGAGTAGTGGCCGGCGTAGCAGCCGAGCTCAGCCGTCCGCTCGAGCGCCTGCGCCGCATGGGAGTGGCCGATATAATAATAGACCCCGGTTTCGGCTTCGCCAAAACCCTGGAGCAGAACTATGAACTACTCGCCGGCCTGCCTGTGCTCGCCGACCTGCTCGAATGCCCTATACTTGCGGGCATGTCGCGCAAATCGATGATAACACGCCTTTGCGGAATACCCTCCACCGAAGCGCTGCCCGGCACTATAGCGCTGCACACGGCGGCTATGCTCGCCGGAGCCGCCATTGTGCGCGTGCACGATGTGAAGGAGGCCGTGCAGGCCCGCGATGTCACCGCCATGCTGCTGAAACACCAGTAACGTTTATCCAACAACCGTCAAACAAGCCCTCAATACCGTGATAGAATCATTCGGCATAAAAGACATGCTCGACATAGTGATAGTGGCGCTCATGCTCTACTATCTCTACAAGATAATGAAAGAGTCGGGCACCATCAACATCTTCTACGGTGTGCTCGCCTTCATCCTGGTGTGGGTGGTAGCGGCCGAAATCCTGGAGATGAAGCTCATCGGCACCATACTTGACAAAGTCATGAGCATCGGACTACTGATACTCGTGATTATCTTTCAGGACCAGATAAAGCGCTTCCTCGTGGAACTCGGCTCGAAAAAGCGATGGAAATTTCTCAGCAACCTGTTCCACAACCGCGACAAGACCGATGCAGGCGACATGCACGAGCACGTGATGTCGATAGTGTATGCCTGCATGAGCATGTCGAAAAGCAAGACCGGCGCGCTCATTGTAATACAGCAGGATGTGCCGCTCGACAACTATGAGAAGAGCGGCGACCTTATCAACGCCGAAATCAACTCGCGACTCATCGAGAACATCTTCTTCAAGAACTCGCCACTCCACGACGGCGCCATGATCATCGACGGAGGCCGCATCAAGGCCGCCGGCTGCATTCTTCCAGTGAGCCACGACACCGATGTGCCGCGCTCGCTCGGACTGCGCCACCGCTCGGCCCTCGGCATCTCGCAGGCCACCGACGCCTTCGCCATCGTGGTGAGCGAGGAGACAGGCAATATCTCCGTCGCCCACCACGGGCGTCTTTCCACGCGCCTGAGCTCCACCGAACTCGAGAACCGCCTATCCCGCCTCAACTCAATCTAATTGCCGCTCACGCACGGAACCCCACCGTACGGCGGGTGTTTCGCATAGGTGTCGGACGGAGAGGAATGTCATCGGGGCGTATTTCCACAAGGTCGTTGGCGCTATGGCTTTCCGAGGCCATGACCCTTGTGGCCATGGCAGGAAGAATGCCTGTCTGAATCAGATTCATCACATGCCGCGCATTGCCGAACGATCTGTCACGACCGGTATAGTCGGCATTGAGGCGTCCGGCAAGCAGGCGGCGCGCCTCGGGAGTCAGAGTATAGTCGTTGCGGAAAAACCATCGGTCGGCCACCTCCAGCAGCTCCCGCTCCGACAGGTCGGCAAAAGTGTAAATGTTCGACTCGGGAATGCGTGATCGGAGCCCGGGATTTATGTCGAACAGGCGCAGCATCTCGTCGGTATATCCCGCCAGAATCAGCATCCAGTCACGCTTACCCTCATCGGCAAGTGCGGTAAGGAGCGTCTCTATGACAAGGTGCCCCGGGTCCTTGGGGTCGTTGTGCTGAAAGAGCTGATAAGCCTCGTCAATAAAAAGTATGCCGCCCGAAGCCTCGTTGATTGCCTTCAGCGTGAGGTCCTCATGGTCACCGTAGTGTGTACCCGACAGCGTGGCCCGCTCGCGCACCACCACATGACCTTTCGACAGAAGCCCGAGGCGGTGGAGCATCTTCCCCATCATCTTGGCCACAGTAGTCTTGCCTGTACCCGGCGAGCCGAGAAACATGGCATGCAGTGGTGCAGAAATCACAGCGAGACCGGCTTCCTTCCTCAGTTGGTTGAATCGCATCAGCCTCTCATAAGTCGCGAGTTTTTCCTTCACATCCTCAAGCCCGACAAGCGCGTCAAGTGCGGCATACATCTGGTCGTCCTCGGCCTCTACATCCTCGATAAGATCAGGCTCGTCGTCACCATCCTCTTCTCCGGCATCACCAATTTCCTGCCGTATGAAATCGTCGACAAACCGGTCGAAATCTTCCTCGCTCATTTCCTCACCTTCCTCAGATGGTGTATCCCCGTTGAAGCGCTCAATAGCAGCCTCAGGCGAATAGCTATCAAGTATATGCAGATTTTTACCACTCAAAGCGCCACGCCGCTCCCCGGCCTCGGTGCTGAACACCATGCCGGCAAACGCCGTGTCATTGAGGAGTGCTTCGGCGTAAACTAATCCGCGGTTGTTACCACTGACTAGAAACGTGGTCTCCACATGGTAGAGGTCGGCATCGTAATCGTCGCATACAAGCGCACGGAAATTCCGTCTGAGACTTCCGTCAGGGAAATAAAGCCGTATTTCCACATCAGGCATTTTGTCGAAACGCTCGTTGAAACGATACCTAAGGTTGAACCGCGCCTTGGCGTAATCGTTGTGGTTGAGACTGAGCGACGAATAAAGTCCGCCGCCGCTTATGGGCGACACACCGCCTTCCTCAGCCTCGAACATATTTTCAAAAGGCCGGCCTGTCACACTGTCGGGATACACATAGAACTCGCGACAGCCAAGCTGTTCGCCGGTGGCGGTGTCGGTGACGATGAGATTGTAGCGCCGGTCAGGATGCAGCGATGCAACCTTCAGCGGAATCCAGGCACTGCTTTCCGCATCCATGGAGGCCGCCGGAATCCTGACGGAAATTCTTTTTGAGGAAACAAACGCGCCGGTCTCGGCATCGCTGATTATGAGGGTGAGTTTCCGGCGTATCACACGGCTGCTTTCGCCGGAAAGCCACTCCGGATTGAAGAAAGAGAGAAACACTGCGATAGCCGAGGTTTTGGGCGAAACAACTATATCGGTGCGGTCATCGAAAACCTCTATCGCAAGTTTGTAATATGTTGCACGGCCTTCAATGCCGTTCACAAGAATTTTTGAAATGATTATATCCTTTTTATCCATATTCTTACAGTTTAAAAGTTACACAATTATTTTGTATTTTCCCTATTTACATTGAGTTGCCGGCCTACCGGCAACCTGCGCACCAACATGTCAAAGGTCTCCCCGCCGCCTGCACGACACGATACGACAATGCGTACCATCGGCTGGCAGCAGCTTTCAGCTAAGAAAAAATGTTGGTGTGGGAAAAACTATGCACACCTCATCTCCGCACCGCCCGGAGGAGCGGCACTGCCGAAAACTATTTCTTTTCGATGAGGTTGATACACAGTTAAAAGCAACCTATTTAAACTGTAAATATGGTCATGGAAGACTCTTTGTCTTCCTGATTCTGCGGCTAAATTAGATAAAAATTCCGAATCTACAAATAATTTTCAGCTCCACACCGCTTTTTTTTCGAATTTTAGAGCTTGTTTAATGCCACGGTGATGAGTCAATTACACGACAGACCCCGGAGCGCATCTCTGCACCCCCGGGGTCTGTAGGATATCTGTCAGGCGGTCAGCGGGCCGCCATCTTTATTAAAGGTTGGCGGCGGGAAGGGTCACGGTATGCTTGCCGGCGTTGTACTTCGTGGAAGTGGTCTGGCCGGGAAGGGTCACTGTGGCTGTGGCGCCTTCAGGAATGGAGAAGTTCCATATCCACTTGTCGCCCGCATATTTCCACGAACTCTTGATGGGACCTGCGGCCGAAGCATATTCGGCGTCGAGATGGCCGAGACGGCGGTCGGGCACAGGTTTCATTATTATGTGTTTGAAGCCGGGCGCTGTCGGGTCAGAAGCGATGCCGGCAGCAGTCTCCCATATCCACTCGCACACGCAGCCGTAGGCATAGTGGTTGAAGCTGTTCATGCCCTGCGGGCCCATCCCCTTATCCTTCATATAGCTGTTCCATCGCTCCCAGATGGTGGTGGCACCATTGTCAATGGAGTAGAGCCATGAGGGATTTTTGCGCTGGAAAAGCAATTCGTAGGCTATGTCGCTCATGCCATTCTCGGTTAGGGTTGGCATCAGAATAGATGTGCCGAGGAAACCGGTCTGCAAGCAGTTGCCATGCTCTTTGAAATTGGCGCGTAGGCGTGCCTTCATATCCTCTTTCGCCTTGCCATCCACAAGCTTGCCGCGGAGTGCGAAGAGCGCTGGAGTCTGCATGGTGTTGAGTATTTCGGTCTTGAAAGTGCCGTCAGGGTTGAGGAACTTTTCCTTCATATAGCTGCGTGCATCGTCGGCCATGGCCTGATATTTTGCAGCATCACGGCCGGTGGCGGCAGCCATATCACGCATCATCTCGGCATCCATCAGCCAATAGCACGCACTGAGGTAGTTCCAATAGTCATATGTCTCGGGGCGCACCTGCCAGTTGCCGTTGGCATCCTGATAGTCTTTGCCTCCGCCGCAGCTCTCGAGGGGCTCATAGCTGAGCCAGTCGGCCCACTGGTAGTTGCCGTTCTCGTCAAGAAGCTTGTGATGGTCGAACTTGGTGTCGTTGATGTGATTCATGTAGAGGTCCATGGCTGCCCAGTTTTCATCAACGATAGCCTTGTCATCAAATTGCTTCCAGACAGTCCATGGCACTATGATGCCGGCATCGCTCCAGCCGAGACGGCATAGCTCCCAGCCATACTGGGCCAGAGGAGCCACGCCGGGATAACCGCCTTTGGGGCCCTGCGAGTCGCGGAGGTCGCGTGTCCATTTGTGGAAGAAGTCCTTTGTGTCAGCGAAGAAAGTGCCGGTTTCGGTGAACACCTGTGTGTCTGCGGTCCAGCCGAGGCGCTCGTTACGCTGCGGGCAGTCGGTGGGCACTGAGAGATAGTTGGAGAGCTGACCCCAGTAGGTGTTGGAGATGAGCTTGTTCACTAGGTCGTTGCCGGTGGAAATATTGCCGGTCTCGAGGTTCTGTGCGATAGAGGTGACGGGCACCGACTTCACACTCTTGATTTTCAGGGGCGCGGTGGTGTTGACCGACAGATAGCGGTAGCCGTAGAATGTGTTGAGCGGGCGGTATGTCACATTCTTGCTACCGTTGTCGGCGAATGTGTAGTGCATCATCATGCCGATGTCGGGGATGCGGAGGTTGAGACGGTGGGCGCTCCCCTCGGGGCCGTCCATGCCGCGGCTCTTGGCGCCGTTGCCGTCGTTGAGAAGCTCCGACGCATATGCGCTCACCTTGGTGCCTTCGGGTGCCGAAAACTCAAATTCGGGCACTGCGGCGGCATTCTGGCCGAAGTCGAGCACGAGGGTCTCGCCGGGGTTCACCGTGATGGTCTTGCCGGGAGCGAAAGTGGCCACCTTGACAATCTTGCCGTATTCGCCGTCCTTTTCACCGGTGACACCCTTCCAGGTGTAAGCCTCCACCGGCTTCATGGCGAGGTCGTCGCGATAGTAGATTTCCGCGCCGTCGGAGGGAAATATCTTGCCGGGGAATTCGGTGTTCACCTCCGGTTTCTTAAGCTTTTCGGGGGTGTCATATCCCTGCGGGATGCGGGCGTCGTACTCCTCGCCATCGAAAATGGCGGCATGGGTCACAGGGCCTGCGATACCGGCCTTCCAGTCGTCGGTGTTGGTGCCGAGATACTCTTTGGTGCCGTCGGCATAGGTAAGCTCAAGCACGCCGCGGAATGCCACCTTACGGCCCTGCATGCCCTCCTTGCCCCATTGGGTGATGATTTTGTCTGCCCACCATCCGGGCACCACCTGCACTGCAAGGGTGTTGTCGGCACCGGCTTTGCGGCTCATGGCATCGGTGACATCGTAGGTGTATGACAGTTTTGTCTTCTGGTGGTGTGTGAAACCGGGCTTGAGGGTCTCGTCACCGATGGCTTTGCCGTTGACGAAGAGGCGGTAGGTGCCGAGGCCGGTTGTCATCCACTTGGCCGACTGCAGTTTGCCCTGATTTTTCACTGTGGCGAGAAACCAGCTTGCACCGTCGGCGGCACGCTCGTTGCCTGTCTCCACCTTTCCGGTTATCACAGGAGCGTCGACAGCCGAAATCCACTGCGACTTCTCCCAGAGAGCCGGATTAAGAGCCTCCGTGCGCTTGCCAGCCTCGTTATGCTTCACTTCAGCCATGGCAGGCATTGCCGTTAGAACGGTTGCAAGCGCAATCGAACCGAGGGCGATGCATGCTTTGCTACTGATAATTTTCTTCATGGAATGATAGGTTTATTCAGTTATTACTTAATACTTCAAGATTGGTTATATCAGGAGTACAATCCTTCTTGTTGCAAAGATACCGGTTTTTGTTGTATTTTTGCAAACAAAACAGCAAGTTTATGGGTATAGAAAACGAGATAAAGGAACTTGAGCCAAAAGTGAGAAATGCAGTGATGCGTGCCCGCCGACGCCGCGAGCAGGGCAAGCCGGTAAGGGTACTGTTCGTGTGCCTCGGCAACATCTGCCGCTCACCCGCTGCCGAGGGCGTGATGCTCGCCGAGACCGAGGCTGCAGGCGACGGCGCCCTCTGGCAGATTGATTCGGCCGGGACCGGCAACTATCACATAGGGCAGCTCCCTGACAACCGCATGCGTATACATGCTCGCCGCCGCGGTTACGAACTCACACACCGCTGCCGTCAGGTAAAGGAGTCGGATTTCGACAACTTCGACCTCATTATCGGAATGGATGCTCAGAATATGCGCAATCTGCGCCGCATGGCCCCCACGCCCGAAGGGGAGGAAAAGGTAGTGCCGATGGCAGCGTTTTTTACTCATGCCACCCGCTACGATTATGTTCCCGACCCATATTATGAGGGCGCAGAGGGGTTCGAGCTTGTGCTTGACCTCCTTCAGGGAGCATGCAATCGGCTTCACCGGCTCATTGCCAACGATTGACAGCCATAAAAAAAGGGGGGATACATGCTAAAAACAGAAGATTAGCAGATAAAAAATGAAGCGGACACTGTTGAAAAAAGTGTTGAAATGGACGGCTTTGACCGTTGGATGCATAGTCGGCCTGATATTGCTGGTATGCACCGCCGTGGTGTGGATACTCAACCCGGCGCAACTAACTCCGCTTGTAGAGCGCGAGGCATCGAAACTCATCGACGGCGAGCTGCATGCGTCGCGCATCGAACTCACGTTCTGGCACACATTTCCGCACATGACCCTCGATGTGGATTCGCTTGTGGTGATAAGCCACTCACTGCGCAATTTACCCGACAGCATACAGGTGCCCGAGGGCGCCGATACACTGCTGACTGTGGAGTCGCTTCACGGCGGCATAAATCTGCTTCCTCTGACAGTGGGCCACATCGCCCTGCACGATGTGCTCATCCACAAGCCGCAGGCCAACCTCGTGGAAGTGACTCCAGGGAAGGCCAACTACATGATTTTCTCCACCGACGATTCCGAAGAGAACGACAGTGTATCGTCGTTGCCTATGATACCGGTTGTGTCGCTGCACCGTTTCGCCATAACCGATGCCGAACCTCTGCGCTATCGCTCATTGCCCGACTCGCTCGACATAGCGCTTAAGCTCAGCAACATATCCCTTGACGCAAAAGAGTCGCCCCGCTACTCCCTCAGCATCAGCGGAAGCGCCCGCACTCCCCTGCTCCGCGACTTCGATTTCAAGGAGCTCACATTCGGCGCCGACGGCACCCTGAAATGGGACAGCGGTTCGCCGCTCGAAATAACCGCCGAAAACTTCACTCTCGGAGCCGACGCCTACAGTGTGAAGCTCACCACCGACATCTCGCTGGCCGACCCGCTCACCGTAAGAAGCCTCACCGCCGAGATTCCCGACTTCCCGGTCGATTCGCTTCTCAGACATCTGCCCGAACCGGCCCGCTCGCTGGCCGCGCCGCTGCACACCGACATGAAGCCGAGGGCTGAGATGCGGCTGCTATCGGCGTGGAGTGTCACAGATACAGTACTCCCCTCGATTGAGGCGTCACTCACTGTGCCATCGTGCCACATGAACTACGAAAACCTCAAGGTGAAGGAGTTTGCCCTCGAGGCCACGGCCCGCTTCTGCGGCGCCGATTCGGCTTCCAACACCGTCACGATAAAGCACCTCAAACTCAAAGGGCACGGGGTTGACATCAGCACATCGTTCACCGCCACCGATATTCCGGCCTCTCCCGCCGTCGAAGGGCACATAGAGGGCTCGCTGAACCTCGCAGCCATCCCGCCGCGGCTGCGCAGGGCGCTTCACGGCACACTCAGCGGCACCCTCACGGCCGATGCCGATGTGCGCTGCAGCCTCAGCAACCTCACTCCGAAAAGATTTCACCGCATCTACGCCACCGGACGCCTGAAAGCCCGAAATTTCCACGCCCTGCTCACCGACATGGGCGAAGCATATATGCACGACGGCACGGTGGAGTTCGGCTCGAACAAGTCGTTCATCAACAACGGCCATAAAATCGACTCGCTCCTCACACTGTCGGTGAAGGCCGACACACTGGCGGTGCTCATGCCATACATGAGCCTACGGATGCGCGACCTGCGCCTGGGAGGCGGCACCATGAACCGCGCCTCGTCGGCCGACACCACCGAGATAAATCCACTCGGAGTATCGCTGTCATTCGCACGCATGGCGCTTGACAGCCCCGCCGACTCGCTGCGTCTGCGCATGGCCGACGCCTCGGTGTCAGGCACACTGCGCCGCTACGAGGGTAACGGCCGCATACCGCGCGTCGACCTCCGCTTCTCCTCGGGCGGCCTCGCTTTCGGGCAGCACCTTACCAAAATGGCTCTGCGAGAGGCCGATGTGGAACTCACGGTGCACATGCGCCCCAGGCGCTCAAAACTGCCGGCATCTCTCGCCGCCGAGCGCCGGAAACATCTGGCCGATTCGCTCGCGGCGCTTCCGAAAGTGGAAAACATGGATTTTCACCTCGACAGCACCGACCGCAACCTGTTGCGTCGATGGAATTTCGCCGGGCACGTGCATGCCCGCTCTGGACGCCTTGTGACTCCCGCATTCCCGCTGCGCAACCGTCTGGAACAGCTTGACCTACATTTCAACCAGGACACCGTGACTTTGGCAAGTCTCGACCTCAAGGCCGGTCAGAGCGACTTCAGCCTGAAGGGCACCATCTACAACCTGCGCCGCGCACTCACATCGCGCCGCGGCAACAACCTTGGCGTTGAGCTCCAGGTAGCCTCCGACACCATCAATGTCAACGAGATAGTGCAGGCCCTTTATGCCGGAAGCACGCTAACGGCACAGACCGACTCAGCCACGGTGTGGGCCGACGACGCCGACGAAACTGCCCTAGACCTCGCGCCCGACTCCACTGCCAACGCGCCGGCAGGCCCCGTGCTGCTGCCACACAACATCGACGCCCGTTTCTCGATGAGGGCGCGCAACATCATCTATTCCGACCTCACCCTGCACCGCATGCGAGGCGACATCCTGCTCTACGACGCCGCCCTCACCCTCAACCGCCTGTCGGCCTCGACCGACATCGGGTCCATCGACCTCGACGGCCTCTACAGCGCCGCAGTGCCCGACTCGCTGCAGTTCGGCCTCGGCATGAGGGTAAAAAACTTCCGCCTGTCGGGCCTCACATCGCTTGTGCCCGCCATCGACTCTATAATGCCCGCCATGCGCAGTTTCGGCGGCACTGTCAACGCCGAAATGGCCGTCACCACCGACCTCACGCCCGACATGGATGTGGACATCCCATCGCTCCGTGCAGCCATCAGCATCGAGGGCGACTCGCTTGTGCTGCTCGACCCCGACACCTTCAAGTCGCTGAGCAAATGGCTGATGTTTAAAGATAAGAAGCGCAACTACATCGACCATCTCGCTGTGGAAGCCATCATTGAGAACTCTGCCATCGAGCTTTACCCCTTCATGTTCGACATCGACCGCTACCGTTTGGGAGTGATGGGGCACAACGATCTGGCCATGAACCTCAACTACCATGTGTCGGTGCTCAAATCACCGCTGCCGTTTAAATTCGGCATCAACATCAAAGGCACCCCCGAAAAGATGAAAATCCGCGTTGGCAAGGCCAAATTCAAAGAGGGCATGGTGGTGGAGCGCACCGCCATAGCCACCGACACCCGCATCAACATCTCCACCAAGCTGCGCGACGCCCTGCAGCGTGGCCTGCAGCGTGCTCGCCTCGCTCCGCTCGATATGCCGCAGAGCGATATCTCCCGCCCCGCGGAAGCCGCCACAGAGAGCTCGCCTACACCTACTCGTCAGGATAAGCGCAAAGGCCGCGGGAGCAGGAACTCCACGCCCCGTCATCTCGGACCGGCCGTGAAGCGCACCAGCGGCACACACACCTCCGAATCACCCGAAGCCTTTACCGTGGCCGATTCGCTCCGCATGATACGCCAGGGCCTCATCCCCAACCCCGACCCGGCCCGCTTCCCGGTAAAGCCCCTCCAAGAGGACACCATCACCAACAGCGACAGCGAAGAGTAAAAACAGTATCAATTCACATACATGTCGGCCGGTAGATGAATTATATCGACCGATATGCTTGTTTACAACGTTTTTTGTAATTTTGCGGGCGAAAGCTCCCAAAATCAATGCATTTTTCACATTCCAAATAATAGATTTAATACATGAACCGATTCTACACATTTGTGATGGCGGCATGCACATATCTGGCAGCCCTTGCATCGCCGTCCGAACCTTTGAAAATCACTGAATTCACACCCGACCCCATGGAGCCGGCCGCCACAGCCCCCTTCAAAGTCGCAACCGCGAAAGCCTCTGACGCCGACTACACCGAATGGGAGAGTCTCGGTACCGCCACACTCGAACAGAACTTTAAATATTTTGCGAAGTCGCTTAATAATTACCGCACTGACGAAGACGAAGAGATTGTTTTTAACCTCACTACAGAAGTGATGACACGCAGGCTGCACAGCGATGCATCCGTGAGGCAGATAAAGTTCTGCAATTTTTTAGGCTACAACGATATGGTGGGCGATTACGATGCTACCACAGGCATCATCTCCATTCCGCGCACTCCCACAGGCATCCCTGTGCCTTCCGGACTTGCCACCGGCTTCAACTGTACCTCGATTGACTTCCAGGCTATGGTGCTTTATTCCGAGGCACGCAGGATATTCGATTTCCGAAATGTATGGCTGCTTGTCTACGAAAACAGCGGATTCAACTTTGGAAGTCTTTCGGCGACTCTGCCCGATGCCAGACCGGAACTGGGATTCTACTTCAGCAGGAAATCTGGCGGTTACAAGTCAACCGACACGAGCGTGACCTTTGAAATTGAGAAAAACGGCATAGACCATATCCGTTACATCACACGCCATACAACAGAGGGATTCAAATTCTCTGATATCTCCGACATTGCCACCGGCAGTTGCGATTACAAAGAGAGCGACTCGGAAGTCACTGTCAATTACAACGAGGGATATGGCCTTTACATGGTTCTGTCTCTTGCTTTTGATGCCGAAGACAAATATATGGGCATCTATCGCACAATCTCCATGACATCGAATCTCGCTCCGGAAGGCACATGGAAATCGTTAGGCAAAGGCCTCTGGCGCAACCCCGCCCTACCCGACTACGATATCTATGATTATCAGACAGGAACGACAAAAGAAACAATCAGTTTCCCTGCCGAAGTGCTCAACTGGGAAGTCGAAATAGAGAAACGCACCGACACCGACCGCGAAATCTATCGTGTGGTCAACCCCTACAGTCCATCATGCGGTTTCGCGGATATATACAACGATATGCTTGACAAAATATATGCCGACGAACCCGCCAGGCGCCCTGACGCTTTCAGCTCCGACGATACTTTCTGGTTCGTGTTCGATGCGACAGATCCCAATAATATCACCATCGAGCAAGATCGTCCGAATGGTCTCATGGAAGACTATATCATGTCTACCAACTTTGGGGCCATCAGTCTTAGAGGCGCAAAACTTAAGGATAAATGCCTCATCATACCGAATTACAGCTCCAATGGCAATGGCACGGCCCTTATAGTCGAGCTTCCCGGTTTCCGCGGCATAGGTTTCGAAATGTACGCCAGCAACGAAGAAAACATCTATGGAGATGTTTCCACCGCCGTTGCCGAAGTCCGTTACGTAATAATCCCCGCAGAGTCGCAGAAACCGTCCGAGGCCGAGTTCGCCGCCGAGGCGGCACGCATAGCATCGGGGGCAAGCACCTACGAAGTGCACCGCACAACACCTGAAAACACCATCGCCAAGCTCCCTTACGGGTCGCTCATCACCGGTCCGTCATGGATGCTCGTTGTGCCTGTCGACAATGCCGGAAATGCATTCGACTACTCGGTTGTATCTCTCGCTTACCGTAAAGTGTTCAGCGGCGTCACCCTCGAGGAAAGCCTCCTGAGCCCCTTCACCACATCATCCGCTTTCTTCGGCACCTTCAACGGCCTCACCGTGACCCAGATCACCTGGCCCCAGACTTTAAACATCAACACATATGTTCTGGATTGCCCATACACAAACAACGACCCCGGATGGTACGGCAATGTCTCATATAAGCTCAAAGAGGTCGGCCAATGGATATTCGAACAAAAGACAGACGACAACGGCGAGGAAAAGCTCGAGATGTATACCGTCAATACCGGCCTGTCAGTCGACAATATTTTTGCTGAAGATGGCGATTACTACCTCACGGCATCGTTCGGATACGGCACTCGCAACGGTGATGAATTCACATTCCCGATTTTTGCAGTAGGAGTAGAGGGCTATTCTTCATTATTTGACCCAAAGGTTGAAGGGGCATGCTTCAGATTCACCATCCCCGACGCAGGCAGCGGCGCCATCGATGATGTGAAGGCAGGCACTGATGATGCCAACGCTCCCGTGGAATACTTCGACCTTCAGGGCCGCAAAGTGACTAACCCCTCGGGAGGCATCTACATCCGCCGTCAGGGCAGCCACACTTCCAAGATTCTGGTGAAATAACCGCATACACTCCCCTATAGCAGATGCGGCATGCACGGAAACCACGCTCCGGCATGCCGCATCGCTTTTTCTGCTCTTGGATGCATCAGGCACGAAAGCCGATCGCAAATCTTTATAAGAAGATTTATAGGCTACACACCGTTAAATATCGCGAATGTTTGTTAACTTTGCGAGCGGATAGGCGTGCCGAAGCAAACCACACCCACGCCATTCTTCCTTGATGAACTATTCTATACTGGATTTTCTGGGGCTCATTGGAGCCGTCGGCCTCTTCCTCTACGGAATGAAGGTCATGAGTGAGGGGTTGCAAAAAGCCGCCGGCGACCGACTGCGCAATATATTGTCGGCCATGACCCGTAACCGATTCACCGGCACCGTCACCGGTTTCTTTATCACCGCGCTTATTCAGAGTTCGTCGGCATCCACCGTGATGGTGGTGAGCTTCGTGAACGCCGGCCTGATGACTCTGGCACAATCTATGGCAGTGATAATGGGTGCCAATGTGGGTACCACCTTCACAGCATGGATCATAGCTCTATTCGGATTTAAAGTAGACATCTCGGCATTCGCCCTGCCGCTTATCGGCCTGGCGGTGCCGTTGCTTTTCTCCAAAAACGGCCGCACAAAATCGATAGGCGAATTTACCATAGGCTTCGCCTTCCTCTTCATGGGCCTCGACATGATTTCGAAATACGTACCCGACCTGCAGAGCAACCCCGAGATGTTCGCCTTCCTGCAGCGCTACGCATCGATGGGCTTCGGCAGCGTGCTGATATTCTGCCTGGTGGGTGTAGTGGTCACGATGGTGATACAGTCGTCGGCGGCCATGTTCGCCATCACCCTTATAATGTGTTCCAAGGGCTGGATAACCTTCGACCTTGCATGCGCCCTGGTGCTTGGCTCCAACATCGGCACCACGGTGACGCCCCTTTTAGCGTCGATGAGCGGCAATGTGGCCGCCAAACGCACCGCCATGGGGCACCTGCTCTTCAATTTCCTCGGCACGCTCTGGACGCTTGCGGTGTTCTACCCATTCGTGGAGCTCAACTCATGGATCACCGAAGAAATCGGCCAGGGCGACCCAACCGCCCTCTACCGCTATGTGAGCGAGCTGCAGACGGCGCATCCCGATGTCTACAACCAGGTGATGGCCTCAGGCTCGCTGCCAACGGATGCCGATGTGGTGCTGCGCCACCGCACGGCCATCTCACAGATGCAGGTAAGCGTGTCATTCGGCCTCTCGATGTTCCACACGGTGTTCAACCTCATCAACCTTTCCATCATGATATGGCTGACGAAGGTGTATGTGCGCATCGTGGAGATACTGGTTCCCGCCAAACATCAGGGCGACGACGAGTTCCAGCTCAAATTCATATCGGCCGGTATCCTCAGCGCCTCCGAGCTCAACATCTCGCAGGCCGAAAAGGAGATGCACGTGTTTGCCGAGAGGGTAGGCCGCATGCTCCCTATGGCGCGGGAGCTCGTGCACACCAAGGCCGGCAGCGACGATTTCAACCGCATCTACTCGCGGCTTGAAAAATATGAGGAGATATCCGACCGCATGGAGATAGAGATAGCCAACTATCTGAACCGATGCGCCGAGGGCAGGCTCTCCAACGAGTCGAAGCGCCGCATATCGGCAATGCTCTCGATTGATTCCGAAATAGAAAGTATCGCCGACTCGATGCTGGGCGTGGGCAAGATATTGCTGCGCAAGCAGGAGAGCGCCGTACATTTCAACGACGAGATATACGCCAACATCGATGTGATGTTCAGCTACGTGGAGCAGGCCATCAACGGCATGGTGAAGATACTTTCCAACCTCGAGAACGTGAACGAACACGAGATAATCACCGCCTACAACCACGAGCGCGAGATAAACAATCTGCGCAACCAGCTGCGCACCGCCAACGTGGCCAATATCAACGACCGCCACTACGAATATCAGAGCGGCATCTACTACATCGACATCATCAGCACACTCGAGAAGAGCGGCGACTACATCATCAATGTGGTGGATACAATCCGCGATGAGTTCCGCGGCCTCAAAGCCTGACACGCATGCCAAGGTGGATAATACAGCCTGAAGCCGAAGCGCCCACATCACCCCGCGACATGGCGCTCTACACCACGCGGCCGCCGGCCTGGGAAAGTGGAGTGAAGCCCATTGCACGCGCACTCACACCCGCCACCGACTCTACCATTCTGGCCATCATTCTGGCCGTGATAGTGCTCATAGGGCTCAACATGCGCCATATCAGGCGAGTGTTCCGCTCACTCGGTCACGACCTCGTGTCGGTGCGCCGGCGCGACAACGCCTTCGACGAACACACCGCCAACGAGACCCGCGTGATAGTGCTGCAGCTTTTCCAGCTCTTCGTGTGCGAGGGTCTGCTGCTATTCACATGGCTCGGACACCCCGGGGCACCGGCATCATCGTCGGCGCTGAGCGCCACGGTGCTGCTTCTCGCAGGCGCAGCCGGAATCTACTACCTATTTCAACTTGTAGCCAACATCACGGTAGGCTATACTTTCACAGACCCACTCAGCGCCACGCTATGGCGCCGCGGGCTCAACGCCTCGCAGACCCTTCTGGCATGGCTGCTGCTTCCGCCGGCATTGGTGGCCATCTTCTATCCTGGCCTGGCGCAATGGGTGCTTCTGATAGCCGCCGCACTGTTCGCCGGCATTCGCATATGCTATATTTTCAAAGGATTTAGAATTTTTTACATCAATATTCCCTCTTTACTCTATTTTATTTTGTACCTTTGTGGCCTTGAAATCGTACCCCTGATAGCCCTTTGCTGCATTGCGAAAACAATATGTGTAAATTATTGACACTTTCTCCCCCGGACACAGGTGTCAATCGCAACGGCCTATAGCTTCAGACACTTGTCTTACATGTTATTATTTAACGATTGATAGTGAAAGTTAATAAGATACTTGTATCCCAGCCTCGTCCCTCCTCGGAAAAATCTCCATATTTCGACATCGCATCGCGCTACGGTGTAGAAGTAGTGTTTCGTCCGTTCATCAAAGTAGAGGGCCTCAGCGCACGCGAATTCCGCCAGCAGAAAATCAACATCTCCGATTTCACGGCAGTTATTTTCTCGGCCCGCACAGCCATCGACCACTTCTTCCGCCTATGCGAGGAGATGCGTGTAACCATTCCCGATACAATGAAATATTTCTGCACATCGGAGTCAATAGCACTTTATCTGCAGAAATACATCATATACCGCAAACGCAAGATATTTTTCGCTCCCACAGGAAAATTCGAAGACCTTCTGCCGTCGCTCAACAAGCACAACAAAGACAATTACCTCTATGTGATTTCCGATGTGCATAAAGACGACAAGAACGCCCCAATTCTCGACCGCGCCAAAGTAAATTACACCAAAGCGGTGATGTACCGCACTGTAAGCAACGATTTCGGTCCCGATGAGAATTTCGACTACGACATGCTTCTTTTCTTCTCGCCTGCCGGCATTGAATCGCTTAAGAAAAACTTCCCCGACTTCAAGCAGGGCGACATACAGATAGGTTGCTTTGGCGCCGCCACAGCAAAAGCAGTAGCCGATGCCGGTCTGCGCCTCGACCTGGAAGCTCCCACACCCGAGAGGCCGTCGATCACAGCGGCTCTCGACCACTTCCTGCACGAGCACCTCACCCCGGTGAAGGCATCGTGAGCCTATTCCGCATTGCGTAGCCCCACATGCAGAGGACTCCGCAAGCGGCACACATCATCCACTCTCTTGCACAACAATGAAAACCTTCGGCTTGGGAAAAAGCCATAAACTTTGCAGCACCACGGCCATCGAACGCCTATTCGATGGCCGCGGCGCATCAGTGCGTTCCGCTCTCGCCTATCCCATAAGGGCAGTGTGGGCACCGGCACCGGCCGACTGTCCCGCCACGGTGCAATTTTTCATATCGGTGCCGAAAAAGAAGCTGCACCATGCCGTGGACCGCGTGACGATGCGTCGCCGCATACGCGAGCAGTATCGCCTGCTGCGCCCCGAACTGGTGCCCGAAGACGCTGCGCCGGTGCATCTGGCGCTGATATATGTGGCCGACACACTTGTGCCCACCCCGCGTGTGCGCAGAGCATTGCAGCGCATCCTTCCACGCCTTTTCACTCCCGAGTCATGACACGGACCATCAGCAGGGTATTCACATGGATTCTGTGTCTCCCCATCCATTTCTACCGCCTGTGCATCTCGCCGCTTCTGCCGCCGAGCTGCCGTTTCACACCCACCTGCTCGGCCTATGCTCTGGAAGCGCTCCGTCGCCACGGACCAATACGCGGCCTCTGGCTCGCCCTGCGGCGTATAGCGCGCTGCCATCCATGGGGAGGCAGCGGCTATGACCCCGTGCCTTAAGCCATGATTCTCGACTCCCACACACACCTGCCCGCACCCGACGCCATATGCTCGGCAGAACCGCAGCAGCTTGCACAGACTGCAGCACAACACCCCATGCAGCTCTTCGCCGCAGGCATCCACCCCTGGAGCCTCGCACATCTGAGCCCCGACGAAGCGCAATTGTGCATGGATACACTGCGACAGGAGTGCGCCAATTCACCGCAGGTGGTAGCCATAGGCGAAACCGGGCTCGACACCCTCTGCGGAGCATCGCCCGAACTGCAGCTCGATATTTTCCGACAGCATATAGCTCTTGCGCAGCAATTGCATCTGCCGCTGGTGCTCCATGTAGTGCGCTCTGCGCATCTGATACTGGCCGAACTCGCCGCACACCGCCCCACGAAATGCACGCCATGGATATGGCACGGATTCCGCGGCAAGCCGGAGCTGGCGGCGCAGTTTCTCGCACACCCTCACACCTACATCTCGCTCGGTGCCCTTTTCAACCCCGCTACTGCCGCCGCCATCGACCCCGCACGCCTGTTGCTCGAGACCGACGCCACATCACCGGAATCATCACCCGGCATACACGAAGTGGCCCGGAGAGTGGCCGCTGCCACAGGTCTTGACAGTGATGAACTTATCCGTCTTACTTCAGCAAACACCACAGCAATTTTCAGAGCCAAACAACATTTTTAAACGCGCCATAAATTGGTTTAACTTTAGTTCACACTAATTTAGCAGGATTTCATCTATCTTTGTTTTTTGAAAACAATGAAGATGAAACACCAGCGCCAACTTGAAGCAGCACCACTGAGACTCCGTGAGCTCACCGCCATAAGAGGGGTTTCCGACGAATACAGTCACCTTGAGGAAGACTATATCCTGTCGCATCTCACTTCAAGCACAGGCTATTTCTTCAGCGACAAAGTGCGCCGTATCGACGGCCATACCATGGTGGTGTGCGTGAAAGGCACCATGAAGGTGACAATCGATCTTGATGCCGTAGAGGTGCCTCCGTGCTCGGTGATGTTCGTCTCGCCCGAGCGCGTGTTCCGCATGAACGCCTGGGAAGGCGAAGAGCTCGATGCCTATGTGCTTTTCCTTTCGAACCGTTTTGTATACGACCTCAACATCGACCTCAATGCCGTTGACAGCAATATCTTCATCTCGGCCAAATCGGTGCTTCAGCTGAGCAGAGAGAAAATAGACCTGCTGATACGCTATTTCGAGCTGCTGCACGGCGCCGCATCGTCGCAAAACCACTACACACGCCCCATCACACGCTCGCTCTTCGGAGCGGCGGCATATCAGCTGATGGCATTCGGCGAGGAAAATTCAGCCATCGAGAGCGACGCAGGCCACTCTCAGAACCGCAAACTCACCTATGTGAAGACTTTCCTGCGGCTTGTGCGCACCAATCACCGCCGCGAGAGAGCAATCGGCTTCTACGCCGGCAAGATGTTCATCTCGCCGAAATATCTATCACTTATCATCAAGGAGGCCACCGGGCGCTCGGCCGCCGAATGGATTGACCAATATGTGCTGCAGGAAGCGAAAAACCTCCTGCGCTACTCGGGTAAAAATGTGCAGCAAATAGCCTACGAACTCAATTTCACCAACCAGTCGTCGTTCGGCAAATATTTCAAGAACCTCACGGGACTCTCGCCCACACAATTCCAGAATCAGTGATTCAGCCCTCCGCTCCGTCATCATCATGGCGCCGGCATGAACGCACATAAGCCAGCAGGCGGCGATAGAACGGGTGAGCCGACAGCGTGGGCGCATCGCCTATTATAATGAGCTTCATGCGGGCACGGGTAATGGCCACATTCATGCGCCTGAGGTCGCGCAGGAATCCTATCTGGCCGTCGTCGTTGCTGCGGACCATCGAAATCACTATCACATCGCGCTCCTGGCCCTGGAAACCGTCGACCGTATTCACAGTAATCAGCTTACGGAACGGCCGGAAAAACGGTATCTTCCTCAGCAGGCCGCGCAGATGCCTCACCTGCGCCCTGTAGGGCGAGATAAGCCCCACATCAATGCGCTCCTCGATGAAACGCTCAGCGCCTATCTTCTCGATATACTGCTGCAACGCCGCAAGCGTAAGCAGCGCCTCGTCGTGATTGTAGCGTCCGCAACCGTCGTCGGAAGCCGACTCGCGGATTGCCTGCTCCGGTTCGCCGCCGTCGGCCTGCATGCTGAAATGCGAGGTATCTATCCACTGCATGGGCGTGTCGTAGTCGAGCAGCCCACGCCATGCCACCTCAGGCGCCGAAGTCATGGCTCCCTCGTAAAACCATTCGTTGGAGAACTGCATCAGGGCGTCGTTCATGCGGTACTGCACTGTGAGGAGCGACACCGCCTCGGGGTGCAGCTCCACTATCCGCTCCATCAGCGAGCGGCCCAGCCCCTGCTTCATGGCCTCGTAGCATTTCACAGTGGCCGGCAGCTGGCAGTGGTCGCCGGCGAGCACGATGCGGGAGGCACAGCGCATGGGAATCCAGCACGCCGCCTCCAGGGCCTGGGCGGCTTCGTCGATAAACACTGTGGAAAAATGCATGCGCTCGAGCAGGCGGTTGGCGCTCCCCACCAAAGTGGATGCCACCACGCTCACGCTGTCGAAAATATCGCGGTTGATGCGTATCTCCAGTTCGGTGGCGCGGTTGCGGAGGCTGTCGAGCCTATCACGCCTGCTTTCCGACGATTTACCTAGTGAGGCACGCATCTCCCTGATGTTCTTGCGGATGCTCCACAGCAGCGGATAGTCGGGATGCGACTCGAAACGCCGCTCATAGGTGAACGACAGCATCTTGTCGGTGACACGCGAGGGATTGCCTATACGCAACACATTTATGCCGCGGTCCACGAGTTTCTCGCATATCCAGTCGACGGCCATGTTGCTCTGGGCGCACACGAGCACCTGTGTCTCGCGCCTCAGGGTTTCCTGTATGGCTTCCACAAGGGTTGTGGTCTTGCCGGTGCCGGGAGGGCCGTGCACCACGGCCACATCACGAGAGCCGAGCACCATGTTCACGGCCCGCTGCTGCGATTCGTTCAGATAAGGGAAAGCCACCTCAGGGAGCTGCGTGCGCTCCACAGCGCGGTTTGAATATATGATGTCGCGGAGTTCGGCGAGGCGCCCCTTGGCCGATGCCACACGCGCCAGAGCCTCGAACATCATGCGATAACTTGTCTCGTCAAAAGCAAGCATCACTCCACAGCGCACCTCGTCGAGACGACCCATATCGGCGGAATCGGCCACTGCCACAGCCATGCGGGAGCCGTCGACAAAGCTCACCGTGCCCGGGAATATATTGTGTATGGCGCCGCTACCGTCGACCCGGAAAAGCATCACCTGCTTGCCGTATTCAAATGAATGGTCGTCGGCATCGTCGGCGTCGGGCGCCGGTTCGCGCGTTATCTCTATAATATGCTGGTTGAGCGAATTGTAATAGGAGCGCGACGCCTTCACGGGATACCAGGCGTTGCCGCGGCTGACGAGCCGGTCGACACCCGTGCGTGCGGTCTGCGCCGAAAAAGCAGCCTTTTCCTCCTCATATTCCAGTGTGAGCAGCCGACGCTGTTCGGCAAGCGCAGCCGCTGCCGTCACGGGCTTGATTTTCTTCTGCGGTTTCCGCGTTGGAGGCTCGTCATCGCAGAGCCCTAACGGATGGCGCCAGTTAGGCGCAAGCTCACGCAGAGGCCCCATGACGAACGGGCGCAGATGCATGCGCGGATGAGGCAGCGTGAGGCGCGGAGTGTCAATCACCAGATTGTCGTAATATATGAGGTCGATGTCGACCGCACGGTCGATATACGTGCCGTCTTCGGCACGGTGTGGTGCGTCGCATAGCCGTCGCTCTATCTCCTGAAGGGCATCGAGCACCACCTCCGGGTCATCATCGGTGTGCAGTTCCACACCGATGTTGAGGAATCGGTGCGGACTTTTGAACCCCCACGGCTCGCTTTCCACAATGGAAGAGCGGCGCATATAGCCGTCGGGCCAGCGCAATGAAATTTCGGCGACAGCACGCTCCAGCATGGAGCGGCTGTCGCCGAGATTACTTCCTATGTTGATATGTACGGTCGACATTCGGTTATGTCAGAGCCTAGAGAGGGTATCAGAGCGAACGGCTCACTTCCACTTCCTCGAAGCCCTCGATTATATCGCCTACCTGTATGTCGTTGTAACCGACAATCGACATACCGCATTCGAGACCGGCCACCACTTCCTTGGCATCGTCCTTGAAGCGCTTGAGCGAACCGAGGTCGCCAGTGTAACGCACGATGCCTTCGCGGATGAGGCGCACCTTGTTGGAGCGCTTGATTTTGCCGTCGCGCACCAGGGTACCGGCGATGGTGCCGACCTTCGATATCTTGTAAGTCTCGAGCACTTCGGCCGTACCGGTGATTTCCTCGCGTACCTCGGGAGCGAGCATGCCCGCCATGGCGTCTTTCACCTCCTCTATGGCCTGGTATATGACCGAGTAGAGGCGGATTTCCACACCGTCGCGCTCAGCCTCGCGGCGTGCGGCCTGCGAGGGACGCACCTGGAAGCCGATGATGATGGCGTCGGATGCGGCGGCGAGGGTGACATCGCTCTCGGAAATCTCGCCCACAGCCTTATGCAGCACGTTGACCTGCACCTCGGGAGTGGAGAGCTTGATGAGCGAGTCGCTCAGCGCCTCTATTGAGCCATCGACATCGCCCTTGACGATGATGTTGAGCTCCTGGAACGATCCGAGGGCCTGACGGCGTGCGATATCGTCGAGAGTGAGGCGCTTGGCGGTGCGCATGCCGAGCTCGCGCTGCAGCTGAGTGCGCTTGCTTGCTATCTCACGTGCCTCCTGCTCCGACTCGAGCACATTGAATGTATCGCCCGCGGTGGGAGCGCCGTCGAGACCGAGAATCAGAGCAGGCTCCGACGGACCGGCCTCCTTGATGCGTTGGTTGCGCTCGTTGAACATAGCCTTGATCTTGCCGTAGTGTGTGCCGGCAAGTATTATGTCGCCCTGACGCAGGGTGCCGTTCTCCACAAGCACTGTGGCCACATAGCCGCGGCCCTTGTCGAGACTCGACTCGATGATGGAGCCGGTGGCATTGCGGTTGGGGTTGGCCTTAAGCTCGAGCATCTCGGCTTCGAGGAGCACTTTCTCGAGAAGTTCCTCCACGCCGATGCCCTTCTTGGCGGAGATATCCTGACTCTGGTATTTTCCACCCCAGTCCTCCACCAGATAGTTCATGCCGGCAAGTTCCTCCTTGATTTTGTCGGGGTTGGCGGCAGGCTTGTCGATTTTGTTGATGGCGAACACGATGGGCACGCCGGCAGCGCTGGCATGGTTGATGGCCTCAATGGTCTGGGGCATCACATCGTCGTCGGCGGCCACAATGATAATACAAATATCAGTGACCTTGGCACCACGCGCACGCATGGCGGTGAAGGCCTCGTGACCGGGAGTATCGAGGAATGTGATGTGGCGCCCGTCGGCAAGCTTCACGTTATAGGCACCGATATGCTGTGTGATGCCGCCGGCCTCGCCGGCTATCACGTTGGCTTTGCGTATATAATCGAGCAGAGAGGTCTTGCCGTGATCCACATGACCCATGACGGTTACGATTGGCGGACGGGCCACGAGGTCGGCCTCGTCGTCCTCTTCCTGATGTATGGCCTCTACCACTTCGGCCGAGACGAATTCAGTCTTGAAGCCAAATTCGTCGGCCACGATATTGATTGTCTCCGCATCAAGACGCTGGTTGATGGACACCATCACGCCGAGGTTCATGCATGTGCCGATAATCTTGTTTACGGGCACATCCATCATCGAGGCAAGGTCGTTGGCGGTCACGAACTCGGTGAGCTTAAGAATCTTGCTCTCTTCTGCCTCTAGTTCGGCCTGCTCACGCTCACGTTCGGCTATAGCCTCGCGCTTCTCCCTGCGCCACTTGGCGGCTCGCTTCGTGCCTTTGGCTTTCTCCTGCAGGCGTGCGAGCACCTCCTTTACCTGCTTCTGCACATCTTCCTCGCTCACCTCGTTGTGCTGGGGAGCGCCTCCACGGCGATTGCGGTCCTTTCCGCCCTTTCCGGCATTGTCGCCACGACCTCCGCGGGAGCCTCTTTCGCCACCGCCTTGCTGGCTGACAGTCTTCTCGACATCGATTTTCTCTTTACCGCCGATGCGGCGACGCTTTTTGCGATCGCCGTCACCGGAACCGTTGCCGGAGTTGTTGGCTTTGGCCATACGCTCGTTGCGGCGCTCTTCCTTGCTCTTTTTCTTGGGGCGTGTGCTCTGGTTTATGGCCGAGAGGTCAATTTTGCCTACAACGTTGATTGTGGGACGGTCCTGCGGCAGACCGAGAGAGAAGATTTCCTCCTTTTCGGGTGCGGGCACCTCCTGTTTCTTAGCCGGAGCGGCTTTGGAAGCCTCAGCGACGGGGGCCGCAGCCGGTTTCGGCTTCTGGTGCTGTGCAGGGGCCGGCTTCGGCTCGGGCTTTTTCGCTGCGGGAACGGGAGCGGGTTTCGGCTTTGCGGGAGCTGCGGCAGCCGGTGCCTTGGGCGCCGGAGTCTCTGCCACGGCCGGCTTCACCGCAGGAGCGGAAGCTTTGGGAGCCTCGGCCTTGGGTGCTGGCTGCGGAACCGGCTTTTCAGCCACGGGCGCAGGTGCCGGGGCGGGTGTGGCAGGAGTTTCAGGAGCCTTTTTTTCAGGCTCCGGAGTCTCAGCCTTGGGGCGCACAGGCATGCCGTGGCGGTCAAGCTCGATTTTGCCCAGAATCTTCGGGCGGTTAATCTGTGACTCAACCTTGATTTCCTCCACCGGCTTCGCCGCAGGTGCGGGTGCAGGGGCAGGTTTGGGCTTCACACGGTTGTTGGTGAGCTCCTGCGACTTGTCTTTCTGAGCTTTGTCGCTTTTGAATTCGTTAATCAGCAGGTCGGCGACTTCCTCATCGACACGGGCGTTGGGGTTGTCGTCCACGGTGATGTTCTTGCCACGCAGGAATTCCACCACTGTGGGCAGCGCCACATTGAGGTCTCTTGCAATTTTGCTTATTTTGATTCTCGCCATGAAGTGGGATTAGAGTTTTTCTTATTGGAGGGGTTGGAGAAAGAGTTCATTATAATGTGGAAAATGCCGTTACAACAGCTTTCCGATCAGGCTTCGGGAGCTTCTGGAGCCGGTGCGGCGGGAGCTTCGGGAGCCTCGTCCTCAAATTCGGCACGGAGCACAGCCAACACATCGTCGACAGTCTGCTCCTCGAGATCGGCTTTGTTGATGAGGTCTTCGCGAGGTGTGTTGAGCACGCTCTTGGCGGTCACGCAGCCCATATCCTTGAGTGCGTCGATAATCCACTCGTCGATTTCATCTTTGAACTCGTCAAGGTAGATATCCTCCTCGTAAACCTCGTCGGTATCGCGATATACATCTATCACATAACCGGTGAGCATCGAGGCGAGCTTGATATTGAGACCGCCTTTGCCGATGGCAAGCGACACCTGATCGGGCTTAAGGAATACCTCGGCCTTCTTTTCCTCCTCGTCGATGCGTATCGACGAGATGCGGGCGGGCGACAGGGCTCGCTGTATGAAGAGGGTGGGGTTGTTGGTGAAATTGATTACATCGATATTCTCGTTGCGCAACTCACGCACTATGCCGTGGATGCGGCTTCCCTTCACGCCCACACAGGCGCCTACGGGGTCGATGCGGTCGTCGTAGCTCTCTACCGCTATCTTGGCACGCTCGCCGGGGATGCGGGCCACGGCGCAGATGCGGATAAGACCTTCGTTGATTTCAGGCACCTCCAGCTCGAAGAGGCGGCGCAGGAAATTCTCGTTGGTGCGGCTTACGGTAATCTTGGGATTGTTGTTGGTGTTGTCGACATTGGCGATGACGGCACGCACGGTCTCACCCTTGCGGAAGAAATCGCCGGGAATCGACTGATTCTTGGGGAGCAGCAGCTCGTTGTTGTCGGAGTCGAGCAGCAGTGTCTCGCGCGACCATGTCTGGTAAACCTCGCCTGTGACGAGCTCACCCTCGAGGTCCTTGAACTTGGCGTACATTGCCTCTTTCTGGAGCTCGAGTATCTTCGACTGCAGGGTCTGGCGCAGTGTGAGAATGGCGCGGCGACCGAAGTCGGCGAAGATAATCTCTTTGGTGTGCTCCTCACCGATTTCCACCTCGGGGTCGTTGTCGGCGCGGGCGTCGGTTAGCGAAATCTGGAGATTTGGGTTTTCCACTTCGCCGTCAGGCACCACCTCGAGGTTCTGGAAAATCTGCACATCGCCCTTGTCGGGGTTCATAATCACATCGAGATTCTCATCGGTGCCGAACATCTTAGCCAGCACATTGCGGAACGATTCCTCGAGCACGCTTATCATGGTGGTCTTGTCGATGTTCTTCAGCTCCTTGAAAGCCGCGAACTGTTCCACCAAGCTGGGAGTTTCCTCTTTTTTAGCCATTTTTTATCGGGTGTCTTTTTTTATTGTTTCTTACTTGAACGAGATGAGATAGCGCACCATCTTGGCATCGGCCATGGGCAGTGTCTCCGACTGCATCACGGTGACGGGGCGTTTGGCGCCGGGCTCCTTGTATTTCACGGGGTATTCGAAAGTAAAGTCATCGTCGCCCACCGCGGTGAGCACACCCTGCAGCTTGCGGCCGTCGCGGGTGAGAATCTCGATGTCGTTGCCGATGTTCTTCACATACTGGCCGCGCACCTTGAAGGGTGCGGTTAGACCTGCCGAACCCACTTCAAGGTCGTAGTCCTCCACATCGCGGTCAAATACCTTCTCGATGTCGCGTGTCACCTCCGCACAAGTGTCGATGTCGAGCCCGTCGGCGGAGTCAAGCTCCACCACGATATTGTTTTCGGGGCTCACCCTGATGTCAACAATAAAAATACCGGTACCTTCGATCGACTTCTCTACGGTTTGCTTCAGCAGTTCTTTATCTATCATCTCATGAATGTATCAGGCACCGGCCGCGCCGGTCGCCGGGATTACACATAACAAATGGAGGAAGCCTTACAGCCTCCTCCGATAACTTGTGTGCAAAGTTACTCATTTCTTTCCTTTTTAGCAAATATGCGCCTGGACAGCATCCACAAATCTCCGTCCAGCACAGTCGATTTAACACTTTGGTATTAAAATTTAAATATTTTTAACCCTTAAACTATCACCGCATTGCAGCGGGAGCATAGAGCGTTGTGCCTGCTAAGAATTTTTTGTAACTTTGCACACATTAAAAACACATATCAGACCTATGCAGGCATTAAACATCTCTGACCGCATAAAGGCGATGGCCGCCTCGGCAACCCTGGCCATGTCGCAGAAGAGCAACGAGCTCCGCGCACAAGGCGTTGATGTAATCAATCTTTCGGTGGGCGAACCCGACTTCGACACTCCGGAGCATATCAAGGAGGCCGCCAAGCGCGCCATCGACGACAACTTCACCCACTATCCACCCGTTCCCGGATACATGGAGCTCAGAAAAGCCATCTCCCGCAAGCTGCAGGAAGAGAACGGCGTGACATTCGCCCCCGAGCAGGTGGTGGTGTCGGCCGGCGCAAAACACTCGCTGAGCAACGTGATATACGCCCTCATCAACCCCGGCGACGAAGTGATTATCCCCACTCCTGCATGGGTAAGCTATGTAGAGATGGTAAAACTGGCCGGAGGCGTCAACATACTCGTGCCATCGGGCATAGAGGAGGACTTCAAGATTACTCCCGAAAGACTTGAGGCCGCCATCACTCCCCGCACACGCATGGTGCTCCTCTGCTCCCCCTCCAACCCCTCGGGCAGCGTCTACACCCGCAGCGAGCTTCAGGGTCTGGTGGATGTACTTGCAAAATATCCGCAGATAGCCATCCTGAGCGACGAAATCTACGAGCACATCAACTACGGCAAGGAATTCGTGTCACTCGCCTCTTTCCCCGAGGTGGCAGGCCGTGTGATAGTGGTCAACGGCGTGAGCAAAGCCTACGCCATGACCGGATGGCGCATCGGCTTCATGGCAGGCCCTATTGAAGTGGCCAAAGCCGTGACCAAACTCCAGGGGCAAACCACATCAGGCATCTCGACCATAGCACAGAAGGCTGCAATCGCAGCCTATGATGGTCCGCAGCAGTGCGTGACCGACATGTGCGAGGCTTTCCGTCGCCGACGCGACCTCGTGGTGAGCCTCGCCCGCAAGATTCCCGGACTTAAAGTCAATGAGCCTCAGGGCGCCTTCTACCTCTTCCCGGAGGTGAGCGCATATCTCGGCAAGGAATACAACGGCCGCCGCATCGAGACCGACGGCGACCTTGCCATGTATCTCCTCGAGGAGGCCCACGTGGCCACCGTGAGCGGTTCGGCATTCTGTCTGCCCGGCTACATCCGCCTGAGCTATGCCGCCGCCGACCATCTGCTCACCGAAGCTTTCGAGCGCATCGGCCAAGCTCTCGCCAAACTCGCATAACCGCAAGCAAAACCACGAAACAACCCATATATATATTCCACACAAAAATGGATTTTATTGAAGAACTTACCTGGCGCGGCATGATCCACCAGATGATGCCGGGCACCGACGAGCAGCTCCGCAAGGGGATGACACCCGCCTACCTGGGTATCGACCCTACCGCCGACTCGCTCCATATAGGCCACCTCGTAGGCGTGATGATGCTCAAGCATCTGCAGCGCTCGGGTCACAAACCCATCGCTCTCGTGGGCGGAGCCACCGGCATGATAGGCGACCCCTCTATGAAGAGCCAGGAGCGCAAGCTGCTCGATGTGGAGACCCTGCGCCACAATCAGGAGGCCATCAAGAAGCAGCTCGCCCGATTCCTCGACTTCGACAGCGACGCGCCCAACGCCGCAATCCTCGTGAACAACTACGACTGGATGAAGGACTACGGATTTCTCGACTTCATCCGCGACATAGGCAAGAACCTTACCGTCAACTACATGATGGCAAAGGACTCGGTAAAGAAGCGTCTTAACGGCGAGGCCGGCGAAGGCATGTCGTTCACCGAGTTCTCCTACCAGCTCATGCAGGGCTACGACTACCTCTGGCTCTACCGCAACAAGGGCTGCCGCCTGCAGCTCGGCGGTTCCGACCAGTGGGGCAACATCACCACCGGCACCGAGCTCATCCGCCGCATGGAGGGTGCCACCGACGCCTTCGCCATCACATGCCCGCTGATCACCAAGGCCGACGGCGGCAAGTTCGGCAAGACCGAGAGCGGCAACGTATGGCTCGACCCGCAGCGCACATCGCCTTACAAGTTCTATCAGTTCTGGCTCAACGTGAGCGACGCCGACGCCGGAAAATATATCCGCATCTTCACCGTGCTCACCCGCGAGGAAATCGAGGCTCTCGAGGCACAGCAGGCTGCCGACCCGGGCGCACGTCCCCTGCAGCGCCGTCTGGCCGAAGAAATCACCCGTATGGTGCACGGTGAGCAGGAACTCACCAATGCCATCGAGGCCTCACAGATACTCTTCAGCAACAAGGCCGCCGAGACCCTCCACCGCATCGACGAGGCCACGCTTCTGGCAGTGTTCGAAGGTGTGCCCACCTTCGAGGTAAGCCGCGACCTATTCAACGGCGAGACCAAACTTATCGACCTCCTCACCGACGCAGCTGCCGTATTCCCGTCAAAAGGCGAAATGCGCAAGATGACACAGCAGGGCGCCCTGTCCATCAACAAGGAGAAGGCCACCGACCCCTACGCCACCCTCACCGCCGACGCCCTGCTCAACGGAAAGTATCTGCTTGTGCAGCGCGGCAAGAAAAACTACTTCCTGCTTATCGCCAAATAAGCTATCTTTGCTAACTTAGCTAAGATAGCTAAAGTTGCTATAATAGCCACAATATATCTCCTCAGGCACATGCATCCCCGCCCCGGCCGCCCACAGGCAGCAGAGGCGGGGATGCATGATTTTTAAGGTTTTGCGCACGATTTAACACTCGTTAACCACAAGTGTGCAGAATCTTAAACTTCGTAACACACCGTCTTTATTGAAAATCTTTTTATAAATTGCCGCCGTTTTAAGGTAAATATTTAACATCAGCGACTCCGGAAAGCGCTGCAACTCTCCGGTCGGCCGCTAAGGTTTCAACAAAGGTTTTCAATATGATTGAAAGATTTCTCGGGCAGACAGAGTTCTGCGATTACGACGATATGGTGCGCAATTTCAAGGTGAAAGTACCCGACAACTTCAATTTCGGATATGATGTGGTCGACGCTTGGGCTGAGGAGGAACCCTCGCGCGAGGCCCTGCTCTGGACCGACGAGGCCGGAGATGTGCGCCGCTTCACCTTCGGCGAACTCAAACGCCTCACCGACCTCACTGCATCGTTTTTCCAGAGTCTCGGCATAGGCCGCGGCGACCGCGTGATGCTGATGCTCAAGCGCCACTACCAGTTCTGGCTCGCCATCGTGGCCCTGCACAAGCTCGGTGCGGTGGCTATACCCGCCACCCACCTCCTCACAGCCGAAGATATCGAATACCGCTGCCACAAAGGCCACATCAAGGCAATAGTGGCCGCCGGCGACGAGCAGATAGTGCGGCATGTGCAGGAGGCTCTCGGCCGTTGCCCCGAGGTGAAGACCGTAATCTCCACCGGCCCCGTGATTCCGCAGGGGTGGCTCGATTTCGACAAAGGCGTGGAGAGTGCGGAGCCTTTCGTGCGCCCCGCCCATGTGAACGACAACTCCGACATAATGCTCCTTTACTTCACATCCGGCACATCGGGCGAGCCCAAGATGGTGGCCCACGACTTCACCTATCCACTGGGACACATCGCCACCGCATGGTGCTGGCACAACCTGCGCCCCGGCACACTGCACCTCACTGTGGCCGACACCGGATGGGGCAAAGCCGTGTGGGGCAAGCTCTACGGCCAGTGGATAGCCGGAGCCGATGTGTTTGTCTACGACTTCGACAAATTCGTGCCGGCCGACCTCCTGAAGATGATAGAACGATTCCGCATCAACTCGCTGTGCGCGCCTCCCACCGTGTTCCGTTTCATGATACGCGAGGATGTGGGCAAATACGATCTCAGCTCACTGCATTACTGCACCATTGCAGGCGAGGCCCTCAACCCGAGCGTGTTCGATCGCTGGAAAAAGCTCACCGGCATATCGCTCATGGAAGGATTCGGCCAGACCGAGACCACCCTCACCGTGGGCAACTTCCCCGGCATGACGCCAAAACCGGGCTCGATGGGCAAGCCCAACCCGCAGTACGACATATATGTGGCTGCTCCCGACGGTACTGAGGCGCCTGTGGGCACCGAGGGCGAGATAGTGATTGCCGCAAGCGATGCATCACACAAACCACTGGGCCTTTTCCGCGAATATCTCGATGACCCCGAGCTTACAGCAAAAGCCTGGCACGACGGACTCTACCATACCGGTGATATGGCCTGGCGCGATGCCGACGGATATATGTGGTTTGTGGGGCGCAAAGACGATGTGATAAAATCATCGGGCTACCGCATCGGGCCGTTCGAAGTGGAGAGCGCATGCCTCACCCATCCGGCAGTGGTGGAATGCGCCATAACGGCCGTGCCCGACGAGGTGCGCGGCCAGGTGGTGAAGGCCACCATAGTGCTTGCCAAGGATTATGTGCGGAAAGCCGGCCCTGAACTCGTGAAAGAGATACAGAACCATGTGAAACGTGTGACAGCTCCATACAAATATCCGCGTGTGATAGAGTTCGTCAACGAGCTTCCAAAGACTATCTCAGGCAAAATACGCCGCGTGGCCATACGCGCCACCGACGCCGCGCGCAACGCCGCCCAGAGCGTAATCAACGCCGCCGACTCAGCCGCTAAGGCTGCCAAGGCCGAAAAGGCCGGGCGCAGGCGCCGCGGAGGCCTAAGCCTCGGCCACAGCTGAACACCCCTTACCTCATAACTCATAAGCAACTGATACCTGAAAAAGCGAAGGCGCGCCGACTGCAACTGCTGCAATCGGCGCGCCTTACTGTTATGGCGGGAAATTTATTTTCCTTTCAAGGGAGCAGTGATTTTATTTCACTGCAATCTTGAGCTTGGAAGTGCCGGCCACTGCCACGTAGATACCTGCGGGGAGGTTATCGGTCGACAGCGAACCGAAGCCGGTGGCAACCTGTGCGCCGGTCATCGAGTAGATAGCGATGGCAGTGCCGTCGCACATCACGCTGCTGCCGTCGAAGCGGATGGCCGATGCTGAGTCGGCGCCCACCTCGGTGATGCCCGAAACCTCATGGACTTTCACTACAGCGGTAGCGGTGGAGCCGAGTGTTGCGACCTCGATGTTGGTGGTACCTTCGGCGAGGGCCCTGAACTCAAGCACAAGCACTCCGTCTACGAAATCCATGCCGGTGCTCTCGATCACAGCCTCGTCGAAGTTGAGCGAGAGGTCACCTGCTATATCGTCGACTGTGACGGGCTTGCGGCTGTAGATGTTCACCTTCACTGTAAAGACTTCGCCGGCACGGGCCAGGATTTCGGCCGGTGTGATGAGCAGGTTCGACTCGAAGTAGAGGCGCGGAGTCATGGCGTTGCCCATAGTCCAGGGCTCTTCGATTGTTGTGCCGAACACGAAGCCGAGTCCGGTGTAGAAGTCGATGTCGGCCTCATAGCGGTCGATGCTCTTGCCCTCTACCGAGGTAGCGATGTCGGCAAGGTCGGCCGAAGTGGCTGCCATGGTGTCTGAAGCATAGTTGTCGGCAATGCCGTTCTCAGGCAGAGGCTCTTCATCAGGCTCGAGTCCGATACCGTTGGCGCTGGTAAGACCCACAATGCGGTGAGCTGTCTCCTGAGTGCCCTCGGGATATGTGAAGCCTTCCACGGCCACCATATTGCCCTTCACGCAAGTCACGCCGGTCTGGCCGTAGTCGCCGAGAAGCTCACCAAGCACACCGCCGAGAGCGATAGTGCCGTTGAAGCGGTTGGCAGTGGTAGCCTCGAGAGTACCCTCTACGAAGTTGTTGGCAAGCAGGCCACGCTTGCTGTAGCCGGCCACACCGCCCACGGTGTTGCCGCCTTTCACATCAGCGTCGACATGGCAGTTGGAGATGGTGATGTCGGCATCCACCCAGCCGGCTATGCCGCCTACATAAGATGCAGCCTCGACATGGCCGCTGAATGCACATGCATTGACTACGGAACCGGTAAACATGGCACCTGCGATACCGCCCACACCCTCGGTGGCGCCGGGAGCCACAATATCCGTGCCGGTAACGAAACAGCCGGAGATGGAAGCGAGGTTGGTGATCTGACCTGCAATAGCACCGAGCTTACCGTCGAAGCCGGCAGCGCCGTTGACTGTGCCACCGATTACGTTAACATCCTGGATAGTGGTATGGAAGCCGTTGGCAACCAGGAAGCCTGCATAGTTCTGTGTCGATGAGAGATTCATCACAGGGTTGAGCAGGGTAAGGTTCCTGATTACAGCACCCTTGCCGGCCGAAGCCTCAGCGGTGCGCGAGAAGAGGCCGAGCATCGAGTTTTCCGACGAAATCGAAAGATTGCTGATGGTGTGGCCCCGACCGTCGAGTGTGCCGCTGAAGTTCTCGATAGGAGTGGTGTTGAAACCAGACATGTCGATGTCGCGGGTGAGCACGTAGCTTGCCGAAAGATTGTCGGCAATGAGACGCACCTGAGCGGGAGAGTAGATTTCATACGGATTTTCGGGAGTACCCTCGCCTGCTGCAAAACGCTCGAAAGGAAGGTCATAATAGTCCTGTGAGATAGCTCCATTATTATTCCATGTCACGCTTAAACGGGGATGAGCGCCATCGATTATGTTGATCGATCCAAGAATGCCTTTCTCTTCATTGGGGATAAGATGGAGAATCCATTCACCGGTCTTGCCATCTACAAGGAGAAATTCTTCCTGTGTCTGAGTGCTGCCGCCGTCATAATCATTATAACGCTTCAAAAGCACCATATACTCAATATCCTCATCATTGTCAAACAGATATGGATTGAGAGCCGCCTGCATTATATTCATAAATGTTACAGCGACATCCTCGCCTAAAGGCAGGCGGTCGACACGCACGAGTTTGCCCTCCTCGTCGAACCACACCACTTTCTTGAGCACATTGAAATTTTCATCGAGCTCATAGTCGCTCTCAATCGTTTCACAGCAATAAAGCACACGGCCGCCGATGCTCACTCGATTCATGTTGGCCATAAGCTTATGCCCTTCGAAGTTCTGGGGAATAGCAAAAAGCTCTTCACCGGTTTTGGGATTGACAAAGCTGAAATAATAGAGATTATCCTGAAGATAAACCACTACCACCTGAGTGGGACGATTTGGCACATCGTCAACAAACAATATGTTGTCGGCATTCTCGGCAATGGTATGCACCATATTGCCGTCGGCATCATAATAGCGATAGGCGATATTCTGCATGTCGGCGGTCTTGGTCATGTCGAAACTGCGCACCACAAAGCCTTTGATTTCAGCGTAACCGCCGCCGGCAGGCACTTCTATATCAATATCGTTCAGATAATCCAGCGAGCCGATATCGTAGTATGTATAATTGGCGTCGGGGTTCTGAGGCGTAGGCACACGTGTCTCACCCACAAGTGTAGCTGCCGACGACGAGGGGGTATCGAGACGGTAAGTGGTTATAAGCAGATTATTGTCGGGAGTGGCACTCTCGTCGATATTTGTAAAATCAGGGTCAGTGGGGAGAAGGTCAGGATTGTAACCCAGAGGATTCACAAAGAAGGGCTTCTCATATTCCACATATGTTATGTATGGCACATCGGAGTTGGAATAAGAGCCTACATACGAACCACCCTTGTATATGAAAATGCAAGGCACTTCAGCCTCCACATTGCCGGGCCAACAGTTCATACGTATGTCATGTTCCACAATGACCTGAGGCTGACCCCATCCGCCTTTCTTGTAGGTCTTGAGATTCATAGCGTATGCATTGGCCAGATCTATAGGACTATCGAATAGATCTGCATCCGGCTCCACCATATTAGCGAAAGTGATATAGTAGTTCTCCGAGAAACGGTCCTGAGGCAGATTGATAGCATCGACGATATAGCCGTCGAAAGTCTGGATAACTCTGTCAGTACCGTCTTCATCTTTGGCTCCGCCTATCTGATAGACATCTGTAGTTATTATAGAGCCGTAACCTACAGCAGGGTTTGACTGCTTATAGATGGTGATTTCGTATTTACTGTCGGAATTGAAGAAGCTACGTGAAACTTCAGCACCGATTTCCAGAGAGTTTACCCGCTTGATTTTTTCATCAGGCTCGAAGGCATCCTGCACTGTGCCTATGAGCTTGAAATTACTATCGTAAACAGTATAGGAAAAACCGGTAATCATTGTCTCCGTGTAATACTCATGCTTCACTTCTTCAAAAGTGGGGGATCCTGACGCATACCATATGGTGCCGTCGGGACCATCGAGAAATGTATATGATCTGCCTCCGGTCACCGTCTGCGAAGGTTCCGGCGAAGCCTTGCGCAGGCCATTGGCTGAAGAGCCTCCGAAAAACATCTCGGCCATTGCAATCTCCATTTCCGAAGGCTTGGCCTTGTATGCATGTGGGAAAGGATTGTCAGCTGTAGGCATGCCCTTTATATGGGCACCTTCAGGCAGGGTGACAGCCTGAGCCGAAACAGTTCCCAAGGCAAACAATGCGCCCGCCATTGCCGGCGCAGCGCATAATTTCAGTAGATTTTGAACCATTAGGAAAAAATAAGGGTTAAAGATTTATGTGATATTGATATTTTTCAAGTCGTCACGACTAATCGAATGTGAATAAAAACAACATTTTCTTCACATCAGTGCGTCAGTAGCCGCAGCATTCATTTTTATGCATATATACCGCATATAATCGCAAAACGCAAGCCACAGCGTTGGAAACCAACGCAAAGTTACGGTTTCTCAGGCTATTGAGCAACATTTTGCTGCAGCACACTCCCCATTTGAGGCCATTTTAATGTCTTTTAACCACCTGAGGCCGCAAATAGCATCTTCACCCGTGCGCCCGAGCCTCTATACCGACGATGGTTCAGGATGAGGTTGACAGAACGCAAAATCGGTTCAAAAAATATGTTTTACAGCACTAAATCTTGTTAAAGATGCCAAATATATGATTTATATCATATCTTGATTGGTCCATATATTGGTAATTTTGCACAAGATTTTATACCTCAGCCACTATAGTACTCGTGACTGACGCTCCGGTAAAGCCCGACTAGCACACTCACGGGCCATTGCGTAAACGCATAAAGCACTGACACACAGAACAACAAAAATCGTAACAACATAAGGTATCAAAAAACGTAACGACAATGAAGAAATGCAAAGTTCAGTCACTCGCCGCCATCATGGCCACATCGGCGACAGTGCTTACATTGGCATCTTGCGGAAAGAAAGACGCCCAGCAGATGCCCGACATGACACCCGCTATCGCCACCGTGACGGTGGAACCGGCCACAGCCGACCTCTCCACGGCCTATGCAGCCACAATCAAGGGCAAGACCGATGTGGAGGTGCGCCCCCTCGTGAGCGGCTTCATCACCAAGGTTTGTGTAGACGAAGGCGACTTCGTGCGTAAAGGACAGACCCTTTTCACCCTCGACCAGGTGCAGTATCAGGCAGCCGTAGACCAGGCCGCCGCCGCTGTCAACTCGGCGCGCACCGCCGTGAAGACATCGCGCCTCACAGCTGCAAACAAACAGAAACTTTTCGACAAGAATATCATCAGCGAGTATGAGAACCAGCTCGCCAAAAATCAGCTCGCACAGAGCGAGGCTTCTCTGGCTCAGGCCAACGCAGCACTCACCAATGCGAAGAAGAACCTTAGCTACACCGTAGTCACCGCTCCCTCCGACGGTTTCGTGGGCTCCATCCCCAACCGTGAAGGTTCGCTCGCATCGCCCTCGATGGTGCAGCCCCTCACCACAGTGAGCGACAACTCAGACATCTACGCCTACTTCTCGCTCAACGAGAAAGATATCCTCGAGATGACCGACGGCGGCAAGAAGAGCCTCAATCAGGCCATCGCCGAGATGCCCGCAGTGCAGCTCATGCTCTCCGACGGCACCGTATATCCCGAGACAGGCCAGGTAGCCACCGTGAGCGGCGTAATCAACAACACCACCGGCTCGGCCAACGTGCGCGCCCGCTTCAAGAACCTCAACGGCATGCTCCGCAGCGGCTCCACAGGCCAGATTCTCGTGCCCGTGCACATGGACAGCGTAATCCTCATACCACAGAAGGCAGCCTTCGAGGTGCAGGACCGCAAGTTTGTCTACACCGTCAACGACAGCTCCAAGACTGTGACCACCCCCATCACCGTAGCACCGCAGAACGACGGTCAGAGCTACATCGTGACCTCAGGTCTCGACAAAGGCCAGCGTGTGGTGGTGGAAGGCGTGGGCAACAAAGTGCGCCCCGACATGGTCATCAAACCCATCGACGCCTCACAGGCAACAACTCCCCAGCAGTAATCAGCGGATATTCCGCGCTGCGCATCACACATTATCATTTCATTAAACATCAGGAAACACAATTCCACAGAGATGAAGTTAGATACATTCATTAACCGCCCGGTACTCTCCACGGTTATATCAATATTCATTGTGCTGCTGGGACTCATCGGCCTGTCATCGCTGCCGGTGACACAGTATCCCGACATCGCACCTCCTACTATCTCGGTGAGCACCACCTATGCCGGCGCCAACGCCCAGGCCGTGCTCAACTCGGTCATCGCGCCTCTCGAGGAGTCGATCAACGGCGCCGAGGGCATGACCTACATCGAATCAACAGCCACCAACACCGGTTCGGCCACCATCAACGTGCACTTCAAGCAGGGCTTCGACCCCGACATGGCAGCAGTGGATGTGCAGAACCGTGTGGCCAAGGCACAGAACCTCCTCCCCTCCGAAGTGCTCCAGGTGGGCGTGCTCACCCAGAAACGCCAGAGCTCAATGCTCGTGGGCGTGGCACTATATTCGCCCGACGACTCCTACGACAACGAGTTCCTCGACAACTACCTGAAGATTAATGTCATCCCCGTGCTCCAGCGTGTGCAGGGCGTGGGCGATGTGATGGGCTTCGGCGGCGACTACTCCATGCGTATATGGCTCAAGCCCGAGGTAATGGCCCAGTACGGCCTCAACCCCAGCGATGTGGCGGCAGCCCTGAGAGACCAGAACATCGAGGCCGCTCCCGGCTCGTTCGGCGCACAGGGTAACCAGAGCTTCCAGTACACTATGAAGTATCGCGGACGCTACTCCACTCCCGAAGAGTTCGAGAACATCGTGATACGCGCCACCCCGAACGGCGAGGTGCTCTACCTCAAGGATGTGGCCGATGTGGAGCTCGGCAAGGTTACATACGAATACGGCTCGTCGCTCAACGGCCACCCCGGCACAGTGTGCATGGTGTTCCAGACAGCAGGCTCCAACGCCACACAGATTATCAACGACTGTCTCGAGCAGGTGAAGATACTCGAGAAAGACCTCCCCGAAGGCCTCGAGTTCGCCATCCCGATGAACAACAACGACTTCCTCTACGCCTCCATCGACAAGGTGGTGCACACCCTCATTGAGGCGTTCATCCTGGTGTTCGTGGTTGTATACATCTTCCTGCAGGATCTCCGCTCCACCATCATCCCCGCCATCGCCATACCTGTGGCCCTTGTGGGTACATTCTTCGTGCTTAAGATCATCGGCTTCTCGCTCAACCTCATCACCCTCTCGGCCCTCGTGCTCGCCATCGCCATCGTTGTCGACGACGCCATTGTGGTCGTCGAGGCCGTGCATGCCAAACTTGACGCCGGATATAAGAACCCACGCAAAGCGTCGATCGACGCCATGAACGAAATCGGCGGCGCCATCGTGTCGATCACCCTTGTGATGATGCTGGTGTTCATCCCCGTGTCGTTCATGCCCGGCACCGCAGGTGTGTTCTATCAGCAGTTCGGTATCACCATGGCCATCGCCATCGGTTTCTCTGCTCTGAACGCCCTCACCCTGTCGCCTGCCCTCTGCGCCGTGTTCCTCAAGCCCCACACCGACGGCGACGGCAAGAAAAAGAATTTCGTGAAACGCTTCCATTCGTGGTTCAACGTGATGTACGACGCCCAGCTCGAGCACTATAAGAAAGGAGTGGGTTTCTTCATCCGCCACAAAGTCACCGCGGCAGCCATCGTGGCAGCCAGTGTGGGCGTGCTCGTGTGGTTCATGAGCACCACGCCTACAGCCCTCGTGCCCAACGAAGATACCGGCACGTTCTTCGTGATGGTCGACATGCCCCCGGGCACCTCGCAGGAGCGCACCATCGAGACCATGAAGCAGGTCGACGACATCCTCAAGGAGTTCCCCGCAGTGGAGTTCCGTCAGGAAATCGCAGGCTACAGCTTCATTGCCGGTGCCGGTCCCACATACGGTGCATTCATCGTCAAGCTCAAGGACTGGAGCCAGCGCGACAAGAAGACCGAGAGCGTCGACGCCCTCATAACGCAGTTCTACGGAGCCGCCAACCAGAAGATTAAGGACGGCCGCGTCATCGCGTTCGCACCCCCTATGATCACGGGGTACTCGGCCACCAACGGTTTCGAGCTCAAGATGCAGGACAAGACCGGCGGCGACATCAACGCCTTCTTCGCCGTGGTGCAGAACTTCCTGGCACAGCTCAACGCCCAGCCTGAAATCCAGATGGCCTACACCACCTTCAACCCCACCTTCCCGCAGTACCGCGTAGACATAGACGCCGCCAAGGCACAGCAGGCAGGCCTCAGCACATCGGCCATCATCTCCGCACTGCAGGGCTACTACGGTTCGATGTACGTGAGCAACTTCAACCGCTTCGGCAAAATCTACCGAGTGATGGTGCAGTCGGCTCCCGAAGCACGCGTGTCGCCCGAGACACTGCGCAACATCAAGGTGCGCGGCAACAACGGCACCATGGCGTCGCTCGACAACTACGTGACCCTCACCAAGGTCTACGGTCCCGACCTCCTGAACCGATTCAACCTCTTCCAGTCGATTGCCGTGACCGGTAACCCCGCACAGGGCTACTCGTCGGGCCAGGCTCTGGAGGCCATCGAGCGTGTGGCACAGGAGACCCTCCCCACCGGCTACGGTTACGAGTACTCGGGTATGACCCGCGAGGAGGGCAACAGCTCGTCGAACGCCACAGCGGTGATTTTCGGCCTCTGCCTCCTGTTCGTCTACCTTCTGCTATCGGCACAGTATGAGAGCTACATCCTCCCGTGGGCTGTGATTCTCTCCATTCCGTTCGGCCTCATGGGCTCGTTCGCCTTCGCCAAGATGTTCGGCATCTCCAACAACATCTATCTGCAGATTGCACTCATCATGCTTATCGGCCTTCTGGCCAAGAACGCCATCCTCATCGTGGAGTTCGCCCTCGAACGCCGCCGCACGGGCATGTCGATAATCAACGCCGCCATCGCCGGCGCCGCAGCCCGTCTGCGTCCTATCCTCATGACCTCGCTGGCCCTTATCATCGGCCTTCTGCCCATGATGTTCGCCAACGGCGTAGGCGCCAACGGCAACCGTGCCCTCGGCACCGGCTCGGTGGGCGGTATGCTCATCGGCATGATACTGCAGATTTTCATCGTGCCCGCGCTGTTCGTGGCATTCCAGCTCATCCAGGAGAAGTTCACCCCGATGAAGTGGAAGGACACCGACAACTCAGGCATCGAGAGCGAAATCGAGCAATACTCGCGATAAACGGCAGCCATGGCCCGTGCAGCCGCTGACGCCGCACGGGCCGGCACGCCTGCCGCTTTTCACCACATCAAAAATTCAATCTTCAGAATAGATGAAAACCACCAACATAATCTCACTGGCTGTGGCATCGGCCCTGAGCCTGAGCATGCTCTCGTCGTGCCACATCTACAATAAATTCCATATGCCGCAGGACTCGGAGCTCACCCGCGAGTACACCGAAGCCCTCGAGGCACCGGTCGACTCGGCCGCCTTCGGCAACCTGGGCTGGGAGCAGGTGTTCACCGACCCCCTGCTCCGCGACTACATCAACCGCGCCCTGGCCAACAACGTGAACATCGACAACGCCCGCCTCAACGTTGAGGTGGCACGCGCCAATGTGCTCGGCGCACGCCTGAGCTATTTCCCTTACGTGGCCATCAACGCCAACGGCGCCGGAGCATCCTACGCCAAGAGCGACATGAGCTGGACTTACACCATCCCCATGGCCATCAGCTGGGAAATCGATGTGTTCGCCAAGACCCTCAACAACAAACGCGCCGCCGAAACCTCGCTGCGCATGCAGCGCGACTACGAGCAGGCCGTGCGCTCGCAGATTATCTGCGGAGTGGCTTCGTGCTACTACTCCATCGCCTCTCTCAACGCCCAGCTCAAGCTCTCGCGCGAGACCGCCGAGATATGGAAACAAAGCGTAGAGATAATGAAGGACTACAAGGAGTCGGGCCGTGTGACCCAGGCAGCCGTCGTTCAGAGCCAGGCACAGTACTGGAGTATCCTCGCCTCCATCACCGACATCGAGTCGGCCCTCGTGCAGGCCAACAACAGCATGTCGCTGCTGCTCGACGAAATGCCCCAGACATGGGAAGTGCCAGCCACCGCCCGCATGGAGGCCCCGCAGATACTCCGCGAAGGCGTGCCCATGCGTGAACTCGCACGCCGTCCCGATGTGCGTGCAGCCGAAGAATCGCTCGCTGCCGCCTACTACGCCACCAACTCGGCCCGCGCCGCATTCTATCCGTCGATTACCCTCAGCTCCAACGGAGGCTTCACCAACCTTCTGGGCTCGTTCGTCAAGAACCCCGGCGACTGGTTCATACAGCTTGCAGGACAGCTCACCGCTCCCCTCTTCTCGCGCGGCCAGAACATAGCCCGCCTCAAGGGTGCCAAGGCCCAGCAAGAGCAGGCCCTGAACAACTTCGAGCATCAGCTCCTCAGCGCCGCATCGGAGGTAGACAACTATGTTACCGCCCTCTCGAAGAGCAGCGAGCGCTCGGCGTTTCTCGTAGAGCAGGTCAAGAACCTCGAGGAAGCCGTGGAGGACACCAACCTTCTGCTGGCCTACGACGGTAAGACCACCTACCTCGAAGTGCTCAACGCACAGTCGAGCCTGCTCAGCGCGCAGATGAGCCTAATCACAACCCAGCTCAACCATGACCAGGCACTCATCAATCTCTACCAGAGCCTGGGTGGTGCACGCTGACGGCAGCCACAGTGTATACCCACAAATCCTAATACCCACACACTATGATCAGTCAGTTAGCATACGTTGACCCGTCGGCAAAGCTCGGCGACAACGTGAAAATCCACCCTTTCGCCTACATCGACAAAGATGTGGAGATAGGCGACGGATGCGAGATCATGCCTTACGCTTCGGTAATCGCAGGCACACGCCTCGGCAAGAACAATAAGGTGTATCAGGGCGCCATCATCGGCGCCGACCCTCAGGATTTCCGCTGGAAAGGCGAGAAGACCTTTTGCCAGGTAGGTGACAACAACACCATCCGCGAGCATGTGATAATCAACCGCAGCATCCGCGAAGGAAAGGCTACCGTAATCGGCAACGACAACTTCATCATGGCCGAAAGCCATATCGGCCACGACTCCGTGATAACCAACAAGAGCGTGATAGGCAACGGCGCCACCATCGCCGGCGACTGTCTGCTCGATGAGTGCGTGATACTGTCATCGAACAGCGTGGTGCACGAGAACTCGAGAATCGGCAAATGGGCCCTCATCAAGGGCGGCTGCCGCATCGCCGGCAACGTGCCTCCTTATGTAATCATAGCCCACAACCCGGCCTCCTACTTCGGCGTGAATGCCTACGTGATGCGCAAGCACGGTTTCACCGAGGAGCAGGTCGACGACATCGCCAAAGCTTACCGCAACATCTACCAGAGCGGCATATCGGTGTTCAACGCCCTCAAGCGCATCAACGCCGACCTCGAACCCTCTGAGGTGCGCTCCGAAATCACCGATTTCATCAACAGTTGCAAGCTCAACATCGTGGCTCTGCCCGTCGACATGCTTGAATAAATCCAGCGCATAGCAGATAATAGATAAAGTGAAGGCTGCGCCGTAAGGGACCCTGAGAAGGGGCATTACGGCGCAGCCTGTATTGTTTCGCATCAGGCGCGGATTCATCCGCGCCACAGCGCCTTACGGGCGCAGACGGCGCAACTCCACACAGTCGAGCAGGGCGTGGTTCACCTTGCGGTTCATGTTCTCGTCCTGGGGCAGGAACTCTACGGCGAATGTATGGGTGCCGGGCGTGAGACGCACCTCTACACTGTTCGACAGGCCCCAGTCGTTCCAGCTGCCCACGCCTCGCTGCGGCATCACGAGTGTGCCGACGGGCGTGCCGTCGACCATCAGCGTGCGCACCGCGCATTTGTTCTCGGTGTTTATGGGGCCATTGCCGTTGGCATAACGCAGATTGACCGCATATACGCCACCCTGCTTCACATCGGCCTTGGTCTCGAAGCGGCGGGCAGTGTGGTCGGTCTCGACAAAACCTTTGCCGTGAAATCCGAGAACCGGTGTGCGTGGCACATTCTGTGCCTCGGCCGATGAGATGGAGATCTTTTCCGACGGGAAGTCGGCCATGATGCTCGGCACATTGCTCCGTGGCTCGGAGGCAAACGACTGCAGGCCGTCGCCGCCGACCGCAATCACCTGATACTCTCCCGGCACGGTGGCCGTGTATGAGGTCTCGGTGGTTTCGGCTATCTCCTTACCGTCGCGCAGCACTATGTAGTGATCCACATACTCGATGGGATTCCACTGCAGGAGGTTGTTCACAGGCCCGAGCTCCGACGGCACTGAATCGTCGTGGTTAAGCCATGCTATAGGCGTAAGGGGGGCCTTGGCGTTGGGAGTCTCATTGATGCGCATGGGCTCCGGAGCGTTGTCGGCCATCACGATGCGTATGGTATTATGCCCCTTTATGTCGCCGCCGATGAAAGGCGCCTGCTCCTTGCCGTTGAGGTAGAAATGCTTTATACGCGACCCATAGCCGTTAACCTCCACATCGAGAGTGGCGTCGCGGTAACGCAGCCCCTTGATGTAACGTGTGTCGGCGAGTGCCTTAGGCACATAGGGACTGAAACGGATGCCGTCAGCCTCGTAGTTGATGCCGAAGAGCATACGCAGGGTTATGGCTATGTTGCCTGAAAGACACCAGAGCATGTTCGACGAATTGAGAAGGGTGCCGATGTCGCCGTTGTCGAGGCGGAAATTCTCCTTGTTGGTGGCAAAAAGCGCCGCCGGACGGAACACCGACCCTATGCCCTGCATCACACCCTCCTCGTTGCCGGCCTTCGCGTTCGCAAGGGTCCAATAGGAGGCCACCCATGGCCAAAGGGCGTTGTTGTGATAGGAATCCTGATCGGCTATCTGCGGGAAAAAGATGGCGGTGCCGAACGGAGTTGTAGGGTTGTTCTCGGTGATGGAGCGGGCGCGGTCGTCGGGAGCCACATCGAAGAGAATGGCCAGCGACTCACCTAAAGTCTCGGCACGTGGGTTTACCACCGGATAATCTCGGCCGTAGAGATACATGGCATAGTAGCCTTCCTGAGGTAGCCACAGATGGGTATTGATGGCTTTGGCTATGGCTTCAGCACGGCTGTTGTAGGTAGCGGCATCAGCCTTATCGCCCAGCTGCGTTGCTATTTCAGCAAGAGTGCGCCATGCCTGCGCGTGCACCACATTGGTGCCGAGTGCCTCGCTCGCATAGATGTCGGCCGGCTGCATCCACCGCGGATAGCTCTGCTCGCGCCAGTCGATAAACGAGGTCTCGCCGCGCACAAGACCGGTGCTCTTGTCGTAGATGGTCTTATAGTCATCTTCAAGCGAGGCCTTTATCACGGGATAAATTTTCCGAAGCCACTGCTTGTCACCGGTGGTCTTGTATAGCTCGTAGGCGGCAAGTACCCAAATCTGACGGTCGGAGCTCACCGGCCACGCGCCTCCGCTTCCGGTATCCTGGATTATGCGCCCGTCGGGGGTGATTTTGGCCTCGAGCGACAGTCGCGATGCCTCGGGCTGCAGTGCCGCCATGGCCAGCAGAATAGAATAGCTCACATCGCGGGTCCACACTCCCGGCCATTCGCGCCCTGTGCGCAGAGTGCCGTCAGGCTCCACGGCATTGACCATCTCGTCAAGGCCCATGTTGAAAATGGCATTGTGGAGTTTGTTGGAGGTGGTCAGCTGCGGATATGCCGATATGTCGTTTCGTAGCATCCACTCATTGTCGACAGGCATGAAATAGCCCGGCACGGCCGAGTAGTCGGAGATGATGTGTGTGGGCGAAGCCGCATAAGCCTTGAACGGCCCCTGTAAAATTGAATCGGCCACCCAGCGGTAGGCCGGCGTTTTCACGATTGTTTCATCCTGAGGCTGCGTCGCAACCGATGCAGGTGTCGCGGTTGCAGCAATGAGCGCACCCGCAGATAGGCAAAGAATGTTCCGCATGGTAATAAACTTTGTCAGAGAGACAATTTAAGAGTTTCGATAAGGTTCCCGATTTCGGGATGACGCTCCACGAGATGCGACAGCACATCGCGGTCGTTCCAGGCGTTGGGCTGTATGGCTTTGTCGTCGAAGCGGAAAGAGAGGTCTATTAGATCGTTCTGCAATGCGTCGCGCAAATATTTGAGAATGCGCGGCTTCTCCTGATTGAGCTGCTCAACCTGCACGGCATTCACCACCGTCACGTTGAAGCATGCGGGATTGGCGCCATCCCCAGGTTCTACCGGCTGATGCGCACGCATTGTGGTCACCAGAGTATGCTCCTTGGGGTGGGCTGCTATGAAAGCATCCCACTGTTCAAGCAACTGCTCGTGGGTGAAGGCACTCATGCGTTTCGGTGCCGACGAGGCTACCGGTGAGCCGTCGCTCACCTCTCGCGGATTGCTCATGGCATCTGACATGCGCACATGACCCATGGCCGATGTGCGACGCGGTGCCGCGGGCCGACTGACGGGTGCCGGCGATTCAGGCACCGTCTGCACCTTTGCAGGCGGCTGGGGTTGAGCCGACGGCTGAGGCTGAACTGTGGGGGGGTCAGGTTGAGGCTGTACAGCCGCGGGCGTGGCGGAAGATTCTGCTGTCGCAGGAGCTACAGCTTCTACCTTCTTAAGTTTCCGCCCCTCTCCGTTGCCACTACATCCGGGGGAGGGGCTGCGTTGTTGGCAGAGTCTTATGAGCAGAAGCTCCACAAAAAATGTCTTGTCTGATGCCTGACGGTAATTGAGATCGGCCTCATTACAGAGGCTCATGGCGGCATAAAAGAAATCGGGAGTAAGGTTCTGCGCCTGGGCGGCCATCAGCTTGCGGGTTTCGTCGTCGGTATCGAGCATCCCTATGGTGCGCGGGTCGCGGGCCACCATGAGGTTACGCAGATAGCGGGCCAGGCCGAGGATGAAGAAATGCGAGTCGAATCCACGCTCGCGTATCTCCTTGTATACCATCAGCGCCTCGGGGATATCGGGCTTGAGGAAAGCGTCGTAGAGGCGCGAGAAATATCTCTCGTCGAGCACGTTGAGGTTGTCGATGGCGCTCTGGTAGGTGATGTTGCCGCGCGAAGAGGCCGCTACCTGGTCGAAAATCGAGAGGGCGTCGCGCATGGCGCCGTCGGCCTTGGAGGCTATCACGTTGAGGGCGCGCCTCTCGGCGGTGATGCCTTCCTGCTTCGCCACATACTCCAGATGGTCCACGATGTCGTTCACCGTGATGCGGTGGAAATCATATATCTGGCAGCGCGACAATATGGTGGGGATGATTTTGTGCTTTTCGGTGGTGGCAAGGATGAACACCACATACTCAGGCGGCTCCTCGAGGGTCTTGAGGAAGGCGTTGAATGCCGCCGACGAGAGCATGTGCACCTCGTCGATGATGAACACACGATAGCGCCCCTCGGTGGGAGGCACCATCACCTGCTCCACGAGGTCGCGGATGGCGTCCACACCGTTGCGCGATGCGGCATCAAGCTCGATGATGTTGAGCGAACGGTTTTCATTGAACTGCCGGCACGACGCGCACTCGTTGCAGGGGTCGCCGTCGGGCGTGGGATTCTGGCAGTTGATGCTTTTGGCGAAAATACGGGCTGTGGAGGTCTTGCCCACTCCTCGCGAGCCGCAAAAGAGATAGGCATGGGCCAGGCGGTTGGTCACCACGGCATTGCGAAGTGTGGAGCACAGCGCCTTCTGGCCCACTACCGACGAGAAGGTAGCGGGTCTGTATTTTCGGGCCGATACTATGTAGTTTTCTTCCAAAGTAAATGTTTTTTGAAATGGCTGTGGCAAGGCGCTCCACGGCACAGCCGGAGCATACCTTGGCTTTCGCAAAGATACGCCTTTCGTCGGGATTCCAAAAATTCCTGCCAGTAATTTTTCCGCGAATCACAATCATCACCGGAAGCGAAGCATCCCCGAAGCTCCTGACGAACTTCGGGGATGCTGGGTATCTTATCTAAAAGTTTGTTTACTTGGACTTCGCGCTGAACGGAGCAACCGGCAGACCGGTGGTGCCGTAAACCGAACCGAAGGGATGGTCGGCCCATGCGTATTTCACCTGGACGGGAGCCGCAACGAGAGGCGACGAAAGTTCCACGCCATTGTCGCCGCTTGGACGGGCTGTGGCTGGAACCCACTTGCCGTCGGCGCCTGCGATGATGAATCCGGTGAGCACACCCCCTTTGGGAACAATTTTGTCGGAGAATTTCACCTTGATTTTGTCGCCATGAGCCTTGACCGACGAACATACAGGTGCCGCGTCCACAAGCTTCTTATGACCGTATGTGCGATTCATAGCCAGTAGGCCGAGGCGGCGTGCCACCTCCTGCTTGTTGGTTGGATGGATGTCGTTGGGGTTACCGAGGTCGATGGCCACGGCCATGCCTGTGCCGGGAAGTTCAAGCGCGTCGGCCTGTGCCTGACGGAGCGCCGCCCACTCCGAGTCGGGCTGGAGCACCTGAGGTTTGAGCCATCCTGCAAGCTGCACGAAATAGAAGGGCATGTTCTCGTTTTTCCACTCGCGGCGCCATGCCTTGATGAGGTTCTTAAACAGAGGCGAATACTGCTCGGCGCGTCCTACGTTGGCACAGCCCTGATACCACAGCACACCCTTTACCGGCATGGTTTTCAGCGGATTTATCATAGCATTGTAGAGCATGGTGGGATAATTGGGCCCCTGCGGGGTGATGGGATGCGGGGGTAGATCCTTGAGAGGGCATGCCACGGTATAGTTCCAGTTGCCGTCCATAGGTATCGACTGGCCGTCGGCTGTCTGGGCATAATACATGTTGGGAGTGCCTGTGAATCCGCCGCCGCCGTCGAAATCTATTATACGCACGGTTATGGTGTTGGCGCCTGCTTTCACCAGGTCGGCGGGAACGTTGTAGTGGCGTTTGTCGCGCCAATTGTTCTTTCCACCCACCTGCACGCCGTTGAAATATGTCTTGTCCTCGTTGTCAATCGGGCCGAAATGCAGCTTGAGAGGCTTTCCTGCGGCCGATTCGGGGACATTAAGCGAGAACTGGGCCCACACCACGCCGTCGAAGCCTGGAAGCACCGAGTTTTCCCACTCGCCGGGCACCGGCATCACCTTCCAGTCGGCGCCGGACTGCATGGCTGCCTTGTCGAAACCTGTGGTACGCTTCTCGAATTCCTTTTCCCATTCCTCGCACTGTCTGCCATATTCCTTCACAGCCCCCTCGGCACTGAAATTACAGCGCTTTAGCGCATCGAGCTCATTGTCGAATCCGGGCACACCTGCAAAGTCGGCATAGGGGGTCCATGCCTCGGCCGGAGTGCCGCCCCATGAGGAGTCAATCACACCCACAGGCACCTGAAGCGAATCGCAGAGGCTCTTGGCGAACAGGTACGCTATGGCCGAGAAGTTCATGGCCGCGGGATTGGCCTCGGTCCAGCCGCCGAGATTCACCTCGGTATCCTCCTGCGGCGAGAAGGAGGTAGTGCGCTTTATCTGCAGCAGACGCACGGCAGGATTGATCGAAGTGGCCACCACTTCATCCTCACCCATTACATGGCCCCAGCCGCTTACAGGAAACTCCATATTGCTTTGGCCCGAGCAAAGCCACACCTCGCCTGAAAGCACGTTGGAGAGCACCTTGGGGGCCCCGTTGCCGTCCGACACCACGATGGTGTAGGGGCCGCCCGCCTCGGGAGTGGGTATCTGCAGCGAGAAGCGCCCCTTTGCGTCGGCTTTGCCGGTAGCCACGGCCTTCTTGTTCCAGTCGGCCTTTACAGTCACATTGGCACCGGGAGTAGCCGTACCGGGGATGGTGAGCGTGGCGTTGCGCTGCACTATCATGTTGTCGGTGTAGAATTGAGGGAGAGTCACTTCGGCCTGTAGACCGAGTGCCATTGCCGCTGCGGCAGCGAATGCCATGAAGCGGACCGATGATTTTTCTGACATAAGAAAATTAAGGTAGTTTGATGAATTGCTTCAGAAAGTTGTATGTTTCAGCGCACCACGAATTTCTCGGCATGCGCGCCCTGGCGACGGATATAGATGCCTGCGGCTGTGGGTTCGGCTCCGAGACTCATGCCCGAGAGGGTGAAATATTCCACAGGTGCCGAGGCGTCGAAGACATCGTTGCCGGTATCGGTCGCCACACCCTCTATGCCGGCGATAGGCGTGCCATAGAGCTGGAAGCCGTTGATGGCAAGATTGGAGGCACCGCGGTTGTCGGTAACTCGCAGGCGGTAATACTTATAAGGCTTGCCTATATTGGGGTTGGGCACGGTGTAGTCGTCGTTTATCACACCCTCGCGGCGCATGCGGTCCACGCCCTCAAGCAGGAAGATGCCCGACAGAAGGATTGATGAGTCATAGTTGCCGTTGGGAGCACCGTTGTTGCCGCCGTTGTATTTGGCCGCACGGCTCTTCCAGCAGGGCATTACCTTATAAAGCGGTTTCACAAGAGCGTCGAGGCATAGCGACTTGGCGTTCTCCACGAGATATTTCGAGTAGCGGTACTGACGCTCGGGGTCAAGCTCGCCGCTGAGCACCCACTCGGTGATGTAGCGTATGTAGATGCCCTTGAACAGGCCGCCGTCGCCGTCGCCCTGCTCGCGCATGATGCCGTCGGGCGAGAACCATCGGCCGTCAAGGCTCTTGTCCATGAGGTCGACAGCTGTCTCGCGGTATTTCTCATCTTTGGTGATTTTGTAGAGTTCGAGCAGACCGCCCACCCAGGTGCCCTGGTTGTAGGAAAATGTCCAGCCGCGGTTGTCGTTTCCGGGAGAGTCTTTTATGAAACCGTCGTCGAAACGCGAGTGGGTAAGCATCCAGTCGTGAATCATCTTGGCTTTGGTGAGATACTCCTCGTCGCCGGTGATGGTGTAAAGGCGTGCGGCCGATATGATGGCAGGGGCGTTCGAGCACGAGTTCTTTCCGGTGCCGGAGCCTGAGTTCCAGCGTATGCCGCCTTCCGAGCCGTTGTCGTAGTTCCATCCGCCCCATATCCAGTCGAAGAGCTGCTTGGCCTCCTCGAGCCACTTGTCGTTTCCGTTGGGATAATTCTCATAGGCGCGGATGCAGGCTATGGCCATCCACTCCATGTCGTCGTAATAGGAGTTCCACAAGTCGCGGCGCCCGGCATCGTAGGCCACATACATACCTTTTTTTATGACTCCGGCACGGGCCGACCATGTGCGCAGTTTGGTACGGAGGAAAATATCGGTGAAGGCATCCACGGTGTGAGCCATCCACCAGTAGTTATAATCGGTCCTCACTTTAGAGGCATCCTCGTTCCAGCTTGCCACGAGATATTTGCCATCCCAATAGTCGCGATAGAAATTCTTTATCATCATATCCTCCACCTTGTCGGCCATCTCGGCGTAGTCGATATCCACGCCGGCCGAGGGAAGATTGTAGCGCAGTGAATAAAAGTCGACCGGGAAACCCTGCTCATTGTTTCGCATGTCGAGAGTAACCCAGCTTTCACCGTCTTCCGAAGCAAGGAGATCCCAGGTTGTAGGACGGCTTGTGTTGTAACGGGTATGAGGAAAGTTGATGCCATAACCGGCAATTGCGGTAGGTTCATTGAAAGCATATTCCACCCATGCGTTCTCCACGCCGTCGTTGGCCTTCACATTGCGCAGTGTAAGCGTACGTGTGACATTGCCCTTTGTTACGGCTTCGAGATTAGATGCAGAGGCAGGCGCGGTGAACGCTCCGTTGGCTTCGGTGGCCAGATTGTAGGCGTTATCCGCCGGATAGCCAAGCAGCTGCATGTCGGCCAGACGCATGGCCGTGCCGGAAGTGATGGCGCTGAAATCGACACGGAGCACAGATGAACCTTCGGTAAACGAGCTGCCCCCCTTCACGGCCACGGAGGTATAGGGGCCGCCGGCATATTCATTACCGGCTGATGTAAAAAGTTCGGTCCATGTGCCGTCGGCAGTTTGAGCCGAAACGGTGAACGACACAGGCGCGGCCTCAACGGACGCACCGGCCACAAGCACGATGCCTGTGACCACCCAGCGCTCCGGGAGCCGGAGCACGATGCTCACGGGCGCTCCGTCGGCGGGGGCGGGAGCCTCGAATTCGGTAAGGTCGTTTTTATCTGTGAGGGCCGCGAGGGTGACATTTGTGGTGCCCTGCATGCTCACGGCGGCTATGTCGCAGATACTGAAGTCGCTCATGGTCTGCTGTGCAAGTGCGGGTAACGATGCGGCGGCAGCCATAGCTGCCAGAGGTAAAAATCTGTTGATGCGCATTTGAGATGTATAATGTGATATGCTTGAATTAGGGTAGGCTGTAAGCGATTGGTTAGAAAGCCCGTGTGACATTCCTTCTGCGAAGATAATAACTCTTCGGCGCATACGCACCATAAAACCTAAAAAAATTTGAGGAATTGCGGGAAATTCGTATATTTGCAAGCTGAAAATTAGGCAAAAAGGGAACTTTCACACCCTTTGACAAGCTTGCGAAGCTGACTGTCAGACAGTTGGCGGCGCTTGCGGCTTGTTTTCAGATAAACCAATCGGCTGTTTTGCAACGGCTGAGGCCGGTAAGATACTTCCTCGGAGCCGAAAAGCGCTCCCGCAAAGCCCGTCAGGAAGATATCGCTACGTGAAAATAAAAAATAATAACATAACAAAACAGATTTTAACAAACCACATGCAAAGCAAAGGAACCCTCGGAAGCATTATCGCGGGTATCATCGCGATCTTCCTGGTGCTGGTATGCCTTTTCTACCTGTCGTTCACCATGGTGACCAACAAGCAGGAAGCCAAAGCCGAGCAATACGCTCTCGCCGTGGCAGGCCAGCAAGGCAAAAACTCCGAGCAGTACAACAAGGCTTACAAAGCCTACATCGACTCAATCAGCAAGCAGCCTGTATGGTTGGGTTACAACTACAATGAAGTGCAGAAGTGGGGCGTAGGTCTCGGCCTCGACCTCAAGGGCGGTATGAACGTGATTCTTCAGGTATCGATGCCCGACATGCTTCGCTCCATGAAAAACGCCGACGAAGACGCTGCCTTCGATCAGGCACTTGCCAACACCGACTCAATCATCGGCGGCAACCATTCGTCGGACTACGTGGGCACCTTTGTTGACGAATATCGCAAGCTCAACAAGCAGGCCGATTTCTCGGTGGTGTTCAACAGCATCGTGAAGCCCGGCCAGGACGACAAGGCAGTGAAGAGCACTCTGAAATCAGAGGTTAAGGACCGTGTAAACAACTCGGCCACCAACGTGCTCCGCAGCCGTATCGACGCCTATGGCGTGGTTTCGCCCAACATACAGGTGCTTCAGGACAACGACGGCCAGATTCTTCTTGAGCTCCCCGGTGTGAAAGAGCACCAGCGTGTGCGCGAGCTTCTGCAGCGCTCGGCAAACCTTGAGTTCTACGAGTGCTACAGCGCTAACGAAATCACAGGCCAGCTCGCTCAGCTCGACCAGGCCGTGCGCGCCAAGACAGGCACCGGCATCCGCGAGCGCTTCCTGATGATCAACTCCGACGCCACCCCCATCCTCGGCATAGCCACAGCCAAGGAGCGCGAGAACATCGACGCCATCATCAACAGCAACGAGGGCAAGCAGTTCCTCCCCTCCAACCTCAAACTTCGCTGGAGTGTGAAGCCCACCCCCGTGAACTTCAACGACACAGTCACAGGCAAGGAAAGCCAGATTGACACATATCAGCTCATCGCCCTCCGCACCACCAACGGAGGCCCCGCTCTCGACGGCTCTTGCGTTGTAAGCGCTTCGAGCGACTTCGACCAGATGCAGGGCAATGTGGTGTCGATGACCATGAACTCTGAAGGCGCCCGCGACTGGGCCCGCATCACACAGCGCAACATCGGCCATCCCGTAGCCATCGTGCTCGATGACCTCGTTTATTCTTACCCCAACATCCGCACCGCCATCGAAGGCGGACGCTCGCAGATTACCGGCGAGTTCACAGTTGAAGAGGCACAAGACCTCGCCAACGTGCTCAAGAGCGGTAAGATGACAGCCAAGGTCGACATCATCTCCGATATGGTTATCGGCCCGTCACTCGGCCAGCAGGCCATTGAGTCGGGTATATGGTCGTTCATCGTGGCTCTGGTGCTCCTCATGGTCTTCATGTGCTGCATCTACGGCTTCATTCCCGGTCTAATCGCCAACTTCGGTCTTATCTGCAACCTCTTCTTCACCTTCGGCATCCTGGCCTCGTTCCAGGCAGTGCTCACCCTCTCGGGTATCGCAGGTATCGTGCTCGCTCTCGGTATGGCGGTCGACGCCAACGTGCTTATCTTCGAGCGCGCCAAAGAAGAACTCGCCAACGGCAAGACAGTGCGCACTGCCATCGCCGACGGTTACTCCAACGCCTTCTCGGCCATCTTCGACTCGAACCTCACTTCGATTATCACCGGTGTGATCCTCCTCTTCTTCGGCACAGGCCCCATCAAGGGCTTCGCCACAACCCTTATCATCGGTATCGTCTGCTCGTTCTTCACAGCCGTTTACCTCACCCGCATCATCTTCATCGTATGCGCCAAGAAGAAGGCTTTCCAGAACCTCACCTTCTCCACCGGCATCTCCAAGAAGATGTTCGCACACACAAACTTCAACTTCCTCGGCGCCCGCAAGGTTGCCTTCTCGATTATCGGCACTTTCATCCTCATTGTTGTCATCTCGCTCTTCGTGCGCGGCCTCAATCAGGGCATCGACTTCTCGGGCGGCCGCAACTATGTGGTAAAATTCGACAAACCGGTCGACACCACACATCTGCAGAATATGCTTACCGATGTGTTCAACGCCGAAGGCCAGACAGCCGCAGTGTCGGTAATCACCATCGAGAACTCCAACCAGGTGCGTGTGTCAACCAACTACAAAATCAAGAGCGACGAAGAGGCTACAGCCATCGAGGACGAAATCACCCACAAGATGTTCGACACCTTCAAGGCCGACGGTCTACTGCCCAACGGCATGTCATTCGACGAATTCTCCACTCTCGACGAAACCCAGGGCATCCTGTCGTCGCAGACCGTGGGCCCGACCGTGGCAAACGACATGCGCAACAAGGCTTACTTCGCAGTGACACTTTCGCTCATCGCGATGTTCCTCTATATCCTGCTCCGTTTCCGCAACGTGGCCTTCTCGCTGGGCGCACTCGCTGCCGTAGCATTCACGGCATTCTCCATCATCGGCTTCTACTCGTTGTTCTGGGGCATCCTCCCCTTCGCAATGGAGATCGACCAGACATTTATCGCGGCCATCCTGACCATTATCGGTTATCAGATCAACGATACCGTGGTGGTATTCGACCGTGTGCGTGAGAATGTGGGCCTGTATCCGAAGCTCGACTTCGCGACCCTCATCAACCGCTCGCTCAACAGCACTTTGGGCCGTACAATCATGACTTCGGTTTCGACACTCCTCGTGCTCCTCTGCATCTTCGTGCTGGGTGCCGACTCGATTCGCTCGTTCATCTTCGCGATGCTCTTCGGCGTAATCACCGGTACACTCTCCACCATGTTCATTGCCACACCGGTTGCCTATCTCACCAACCGCCGCAATAAACCCGCAGCAAATAAATAAGCCATAACAAATAGCTATCCTATGAGCCGGGGCACGCCACCATACGCGCCCCGGCTCTGTTTTTTCGATTTTTAAGAGGAGTTGCGATGTGCTATTAAGCCAAAATAATTATCTTTGTAAATTAAAATCACAGCAACCTACAGTGCAAATGAAAAAAGTGATATTCTGCCTTCTGGCTGCCGCGCTGACCGCCGGCCACGCCCTTGCATGCACCAGCCTCATCGCCGCCAAGGGCGCCACAGCCGACGGCTCGGTGATGGTGACCTATGCAGCCGACTCACATAACCTCTACGGCGAGCTCTACACACAGCCAGCCGCCGACCACGCCCCAGGCACAATGCGCAAAGTGGTGGAATGGGACACCGGCAAACCGCTCGGCGAAATAGAGGAAGTGCCCCACACCTACGCCACTGTGGGCAACATGAACGAACACGGCCTTACCATCGCCGAATCGACATGGGGTGGCCGTGAGGAGCTCGCAGGCTCGGGCCTCATCGACTATGGCTCGCTCATCTACATCACCCTGCAGAGAGCCCGCACCGCCCGTGAGGCTATCAAGGTGATGACCGACCTTGTGGACCGCTACGGCTACGCTTCCGAGGGCGAGTCGTTCTCAATTGGCGACCCCGACGAGGCCTGGATCATGGAACTAATCGGCAAAGGAAAAGACGACAAGGGCGCCGTGTGGGTCGCACGCCGCGTGCCCGACGGCATGATTTCGGGCCACGCCAACTTCCCACGCATCCACCGGTTTCCGCTAAAGGACAAAACCAAGGAGACCATCTACAGCAAGGATGTGATAAAATTCGCCCGTGAGAAAGGCTACTTCGACGGCAAAGACGAGGATTTCGACTTCTCGCGCGCCTATGCCGTGACCGATTTCGGCGCTCTCCGCGGCTGCGACGCCCGTGTGTGGGCATATTTCAACAAGTTCGCACAGGGCATGGACAAATATCTCCCCTGGATCGACCGTGCCGAAGGCGAGCCGATGCCCCTGTGGGTGAAACCTGACAAACCAGTGAGCGCCACCGACATGAAATGGATGATGCGCGACCACTTCGAGAACACCCCCTACGACATGACCAACGACATAGGCGCTGGCCCCTACAAGGTACCTTACCGCTGGAGGCCCATGGAGTTTGAAGTCGACGGCGAGAAATATGTACACGAACGTGCCATAGCCACCCAGCAAACCGGATTCTCGTTTGTGGCACAGCTCCGCGGCAATCTGCCCCCCTACATGCGCGGACTGTTGTGGTTCGGCACCGACGACGCCAACACCAATGTCTATCTCCCCATATTCTGCTCAGTGAAACAGGCTCCCGTGCAGCTCGCCCACGGCGATGTGAACACACTTGACTGGAGCTCCAATTTCTGGGTCAACAACTATGTGGCCAACCAGGCCTATAACCGCTACTCGCTCATGATACCCGACATCCGCCGCGTTCAGAGCGAGCTTGAGCAGGGCATTGACGCCGATGTGGCCGTGGCCATCGAGCAGATTCCCGCCTTCGACGACGAGACAGCAGCACAGCTCACACAGGACCTTGCCGACATCTGGGCCGAACGCGCCACCACCGCCTACAAGCAGCTTGGTGACTACCTCTTCGTGAAGTTCATGGACGGCAACCGCAAGAAGACCGACGAGAACCATGAGTTCATCCGCAGCGAATACGGCATGCCCATATATCCCGAATTCCCCGGCTACGACGAGCGCTACTTCCGCTCGATAGTGCAGGATGCCGGCGAGCGCCTCAAGGTGCGCGATGTGAAATTCTGAACAGAATATATTACAACTCATATGAGCCGAACTGCAGAAGAACTCGAAGGTGTGACACTCCTCGGCGAAGGACACACACGTTATCTTGACAAATATGCTCCAGAGGTGCTTGAGAGCTTCAAGAACAAGCATCCCGAGAACGAATATCTCGTGACCTTCCACTGCCCCGAGTTTACCTCGCTCTGCCCCAAGACCGGGCAGCCCGATTTCGCGGAGATAATCATCCGCTACATACCGCGCGAGGATATGGTGGAAAGCAAGAGCCTGAAGCTCTATCTCTTCTCGTTCAGAAACCACGGTGACTTCCACGAAGATTGCGTGAACATCATCCTCAACGACCTGTGGCGACTTATGAATCCACGCTACATCGAGGTGAAGGGAGTGTTCACACCCCGCGGAGGCATAGCCATCCACCCGTTCGCCAACCGCGGCGACAACGAGCACAAAGCCATGGCCGCGGCCCGTCTTATGTCAGAAATGGCCAATTCATAATCTTAATACCCACCCCGCAATGCCCATAGCCTGCCATCACCATTTCGCCGAAGCGATGCTGCCCCCTCAGGAGCAGCCGGTGTTCACACCCAAAGAACTGTCGCAGTACCCCAAAGGGCGCCGGGCGCTCATTGTGCTATCCGGCGGCATGGATTCGGTGACAATGCTCTACGAATACCGCGCCGACATAGCTCTGGCCGTGACATTCAGCTACGGCGCCAACCACAACGCCCGCGAGATAGAGTGCGCGTCGTGGCACTGCCGCAATCTGGGCATAGAGCATATAGTGATACCCCTGGGCTTCATCGGCGAATATTTCAACAGCTCGCTGCTTAGCGGCGCCGACGCCGTGCCGTCGGGACATTACACCGATGCGAACATGCGCTCCACCGTGGTGCCTTTCCGCAACGGCATAATGCTTGCCGTGGCAGCCGGCCTCGCCGAGAGCCGCAATCTGGGAGTAGTGATGCTGGCCAACCATGCCGGCGACCACGCCATCTATCCCGACTGCCGTCCGGCGTTCGTCGAGGCTATGGGAGCCGCCATCGCCGCCGGCACCTATGCAGACATCACGCTCTTCTGCCCCTACACCGGCCTCACCAAGGGCGAGATATGTCGCCGCGGTGTGGAGATGGGAGTGGATTACCGGCGCACTTACTCATGCTACCGCGGAGGAGAACACCACTGCGGCACATGCGGCACATGCACCGAGCGCCACGAAGCTCTGGCTTTCGCAGGCCTCAATCCAGCCGACTACGACTGACGGTGCCTCCCACTAACTCCACCTCAACCGACCACTCACCACATCACATTCATCACCACTATGAAAAAATATGATTTCGACGAGGTAATCGACCGGCACGGAAGCTGCTGCACCAAACTCGAAGACCTCCCCGCAGTATTCGGCAACCCCGATCTCACACCTCTGTGGATAGCCGATATGGATTTCAGGGTGTGTCCTGAAATCACTGAAGCCCTCCAGCGCCGCATAGCTCATCCCATCTACGGATATTCGCGACCCGCGCCGGGCTACTGGAAGTCGATTACCGGATGGCTGCGCCGCCGCCACGGCTTCGAAGTGAACAACGACGAAATCACATTTGTGCCCGGTGTGGTGAAAGGTATCGCCTATGCCGTGAATTTCTTTACCAAAAAAGGTGATAAGGTGGTCATCCAGCCGCCGGTGTACCATCCCTTCCGCATCGTCACCGAGGGAAACGGCCGCATAGTGGTGCCCAACCCGCTGGTTCGCACCCCCGACGGTAACTATGAGATGGACCTCGAGGGCCTGGAGAAAGTTTTCGCCGAGGAGCATCCCCGCCTCATGATTCTATGCAATCCCCACAACCCCATCGGCATCCAGTGGAGCCGTGAAGTGCTTGCCGAAGTGGGCCGGCTGGCCCGGAAATACGGCGTACTGGTGGTTTCCGACGAGATTCACGGCGACCTCATGCTCGGCGGCCGCGCCCACTATCCCTTCGCGGCCTGCGGCGAGGACGCCGAGGCTGTGTCGGTGACATTCGGCGCACCGAGCAAAACCTTCAATATCCCCGGCCTGGTGAGCTCATGGTGTGTGGTAAAAAATCCCGAAATCCGCGAGCCGTTCTTCAACTGGCTTGAGGTAAACGAATTCAACGCGCCCACCTTCATATCAACCATAGGCACCGAAGCCGCCTACAACTACGGCGAGCAGTGGCTTGCCGAAGCCATCGACTATATCCAGGGCAACATCGACGCCATGGATAGCTTCATAGCCGCACATCTGCCGGGCATCCGCATGGTGCGCCCGCAGGCCTCGTTCCTGGTGTGGATGGACTTCAACGGCCTCGGCCTCGACCACGAGGCTCTTGTAGACCTCGTGGTGAACCACGCAGCGCTCGCCCTCAACGACGGCGAGATGTTCGGTCCGCAAGGCCACGGCTTCATGCGCGTGAACGTGGCGACACCGCGCTGCTGCCTCTTCGCCGCTCTTGAGAAACTCGAGCGCGCCCTCAGCGAGGTGCCCGTACAATGATACACCTCCGCTTTTGCACTCTTAAAACGATTTATCCTGAACAATGATATACGTTATCCTCCCCCCTGAAGAGCTCATCGAGGACGCCTCGGTAACCCTTCCCTTGTCGAAAAGCATAGCCATGCGCATGCTGGTGCTCGACGCGTTAAGCGGCACATACCACGAGACCACCGACGCCAGCGTGGCCCGGTGCGACGACACCCGCATTACCATCAATGCTCTTGATGCATGGCGTCAGGCGCCACGCAACGGTGAAAGCGTCACACTCGACATGGGAGCGTCGGGAGCCGCACTGCGTTTCCTCACGGCGTTTTTCGCCCTGCAGGAGGGTAGCTCGGTGGTGCTCACAGGCACAGAGCGCCTTTGCCAGCGTCCCATGGCGCCACTGGTCGATGCTCTGCGGGAGTGCGGAGCCGACATCAGCTATCTCAAGGAGGAGGGCTACGCTCCCCTGCTCGTGAAAGGGACACGCCTCACCGGGGGCGACATTACCATAGATGCTACGGTGTCGTCGCAGTTCATCTCCGCTCTGCTCATGGCGGCTCCACTAATGGAAAGGGGACTGACCCTGCATCTTGAAGGTGAGCCTGTAAGCCTCCCCTATATCACGCTCACCCTCCATATGATGCGTCAGCGTGGAATAGAAGTGGACCGCGAACCACTCAGAATCAGTGTGCTCTCCGCACACTATGCTCCATTCGCACAGCCTGCCGAAGGCGACTGGAGCGCCGCCGCCTTCTGGTATGAGCTGTCGGCACTCTCCGCCGGATGGATAAAGCTCACCAACCTGCTCACCGACAGCTGCCAGGGCGACAGAGCCGCCGCAAAATATTTCGAATGCCTCGGAGTGAACACCTCCACCGAAGATGTGGAGGAGGGCGTGGAGCTCTGCCCGTCGCCCGAAGTCTACGGTCGCCTTGACCTCGACCTAACCGACAATCCCGACCTCGCCCCGGCTTTAGCGGTGACATGCTGCCTGATAGGCGTGCCCTTCCGTTTCGTCGGTCTCGGCACACTCTCCACAAAAGAATGCGACCGCCTGGAGGCCATCCGCGAGGAGATGCTCAAGATAGGCCGAGTGGTGGAAAAGATACGCGATTTCGGCCTCGAATGGGACGGCGCTAGCCGCCCTGTAAGTCAGGTGCGCCCCTTCAGTGCCCACGGCGACCACCGCATAGCCATGGCTTTGGCTCCGATTGCCACCTATATCCCCGGCATAGCCATTGACGGCGCCGAATGCGTGGCAAAATCATATCCCGACTTCTGGGACCACCTCCGCTCGGTAGGTTTCAAGGTAGTCGACCTGGCCGCTCTCAGGAAGGAAAAGGAAGGGGGCAACGAATGAAAGGCGCCCTCATCATACTCGCGGCCCTGGTGGTTGTGGGGCTGGTGCTCTATCTGCTGCACCGCAGAGATGTGCGCCGAGGCACCGACCTGCCCCCCACGATGGGCCCCATGCCCGACCGGCAGCAGGACGAAGACGGCGACGACTCGGCATGCTGCGGCATGCATGTGACCTGCGAAAAAGACTCGCTCCTTGCATCGGTGAGCGAGCATGTGGAGTATTTCGACGACGAAGAACTTGATGTTTTCGCCGGCCGTGACCCCGAGAGCTACACCGATAGGGAGATAGAGCAGTTCCGCGATGTGCTCCTCACGCTGCTCCCCACCGACATAGCACCCTGGGCACGCAGCATCCAGTTGCGCGGCATCACTCTGCCCCCCGAGGTGCGCGACGAGCTGCTGATGATTGTGGCCGAGGCACGGCGCGCCAAGGACGCAGCCTCACACTGACCTACTGTTGAGAAAAATGAGCGAACTCATACATTACAGTTTTTTCACCAACGCCCTCATAGGCGTGCTGATTATATCTGTGGCCACAGCAATAGTGGGCACCTACGTGATGGCACGCCGCATGGCTGCCATCACCGGCGGCGTGACCCACGCCTGCTTCGGTGGCCTCGGCCTCGGATACTATCTTGGCGTAAGCCCGATAGCGATGGCGGGAGTGTTCGCCGTCACATCGTCGCTGGCGGTCGAGTGGCTGTCGGCCCGGCACAAGGTGCGTGAGGACTCCGCCATAGCTGTGGTGTGGAGCCTCGGCATGGCTGTGGGAGTACTGTTTGTGTTTCTCACTCCCGGATTCGTGCCCGAGCTCAACGCATTTCTCTTCGGCAACATACTCAATATCAGCCACACCGACCTCTGGATTTTTGCCGGATATACGCTGCTTCTCACAGCGTTTTTCACCTGGAAATTCCGCGAGATAGTGACATGCGCATTCGACCGCGACTTCGCCCGCGTGCAGGGTCTCCCGGTGAGATTCATCGCACTGAGCATGATGGTGCTGGTGGCGCTCTGCATAGTGCTCACCATCCGTCTGGTGGGCATCATGATGCTCATGGCAGTGATATCGCTGCCGCAAATGGGCGCCGAGGTATTCAGCCGACGGTTCTCCACAGTGATATGGCTCTCGGGAACTTTCTCAATGCTCTGCTCCGTTGGGGGCCTCATAATCTCGGCCTATGTGGATGTGCCCTGCTCGGCGCTGATAGTGTTGCTGCTTGCCGCGGTATATTTTTTATGCCGTGGAGGCAAAGGCATCATGCGCATCGCCTCCCGGCGAAAAACCGCAGGCACATGAGGCTGCGCCTTAAACACCGGAAACATCTGCGCACGCTGTGGCTCACCACAGGAGTGGTGCTTATAGCGGCCATGGGCGTATGGCTGTATGCCAGTTTTTTCGCCGAGAGAGCAAACCCGTCAGCCGAGGAATATCCGCTGCGCGGCATCGATATCTCGGCCCACAACGGTGAGATCGATTTCAGCCGCCTATACGCCGACGGGGTGCGCTTTGCCTACATCAAGGCCACAGAGGGGGCTGATTTCATCGACCGCCGTTACCACACAAACGCCAACGGGCTAGCACGCAACGGCATCCCTGCAGGAGCCTACCATTTCTTCCGTTTCGACCGCGACGGAGAGATGCAGGCGTGGAACTTCATTCATGCCTTGCGCGGCCGCAATTTCCTGCTACCCCCGGCCATAGATGTGGAGGAATGGGGCAACGCCGACGATCCAGGCACAAAGCGCGTGCAGAAAGAACTGCGCCGCATGATCGCCCTCATGCAGAAAGAGGGATACAATCCCATCGTATACACCAATAAAAAGGGCTACCGCCGCTATGTACGCGACCACTTCACTGATGTGCCCCTATGGATATGCTCATTCACCGACCCGCCCATCGACAGCGACCCTTCGGTGCCGTGGGCCCTATGGCAGTTCAGCCACCGCGGTTCGGTGCAGGGCATCTCAGGACCCGTAGATCTCAACACCATCCACCCATCGCACCCGCTGTTCGCTACTATAAACGCCGCAAGTGTCCCTAAAAATTAGGAATATTTAACGAAAAGCCGTATCTTTGCACCCAAAATTAAAGAGTTATTCAACGAAAGAAGACCACAAGATGGGTCTGTATATTCATTTAGGTACAATAAAGGTTTGTTTTTATGAATTTTAGCGGAAAACTCGACTTCCGGCCAAAACTTTGGTCGGCTCTCGGGCATTACAGCGGCAAAAAGTTTCAGGCCGACCTCGTGGCCGGAATCGTAGTGGGCATCGTGGCCCTGCCGCTCGCCATCGCATTTGCCATCGCTTCCGGCGTAAGCCCCACAGTGGGTCTGATCACAGCCATCATCGGTGGTTTCATGGTATCTGCCTTCGGAGGCAACTCTGTGCAGATAGGCGGCCCCACAGGCGCCTTCATAGTGATAGTATACGGCATCATCAGCCGCTACGGTCTCGAGGGCCTCGCGGTAGCCACATTCATGGCGGGCCTTATTCTGGTGCTGATGGGTGTGTTCCGCCTCGGCACGGTCATAAAGTTTATCCCCTACCCCATTGTAGTTGGCTTCACTGCCGGTATCGCCCTCACCATCCTCTCCACCCAGGTCAACGACTTCCTCGGCCTCGGACTGCGCGACCTCCCCGGCGAGTTCACCTCCAAATGGGCCGTATATTTCCAGAACTTCGACAAGATACAGCTCCCCACGCTGCTTGTGTCGCTCGTGTCGCTCGGCATCATCATAGCCACGCCACGCATTTCTAAGCGCATCCCCGGAGCCCTCACCGCCATCATACTGGTCACCGGCCTCGTGGCACTCGCCAAGGCATATTTCCCCGGCCTTGAAATTGACACCATCGGACAGCGTTTCGGCTCAATGAAAACCGACCTCCCCGAGGTGCACGGCTTCGACCTCACCATGGCCAACATCAACCTGCTGCTCCCTTCGGCCTTCACCATCGCCGTGCTCGGCGCCATCGAGTCGCTGCTCAGCGCCACCGTGGCCGACGGTGTCACCGGCTCACGCACCAACACCAACACCGAACTCATAGGCCAGGGTCTGGCCAACGCCGTGGTGCCATTCTTCGGCGGCATACCCGTGACCGGCGCCATAGCCCGCACCATGACCAACATCACCAACGGCGGACGCACCCCCGTGGCCGGCGTGATTCACGCTCTGGTACTGCTGCTGATATATATCTTCCTGATGCCGCTCATCAACTATGTGCCCATGGCCTGCCTCGCGGCTGTGCTCGTGGTGGTAAGCTACAACATGAGCGGATGGCGCACCATCGTGGCGCTGTTCCGCAACCCCAAGAGCGACATATGGGTAATGATAGTCACCTTCCTGCTCACCGTGGTGTTCGACCTCACCATCGCCATAGAAATAGGCCTTCTCCTCGCTGTGGTGCTCTTCCTGCGCCGTGTGATGGAGAACACCGAAATCAAGGTCTACTCAGAGCAGCTCGATGTGGCTGAAGGAACCGACCTCGATGCCTCGCACCACGAAGTGCTGTCGGTGCTTCCCGGCGTAGAGGTATATGAAATCGACGGCCCGTTCTTCTTCGGCGTGGCCACCAAGTTCGACGAGATGATGCGTACCACCATCGGCGACAAGCCCCTCGTGCGTATAGTGCGCATGCGTAAGGTGCCTTTCATCGATTCCACCGCGCTCCACAACCTCGAAATACTCATCAGTTCCTCGCAGAAAGAAGGTATCCATATAGTGCTGTCGGGTGTGAAAGACAATGTGCGCGAGACACTCGTGCACGCCGGCATCGACCGCCTCATAGGCGCCGATCACATCTGCCCTCATATCTCCGTAGCTGTGGAAATGGCCAACGCCATTGTACGCGCCCAGCAATCAGAGAGTGCACTGCGCACCGTCTGACACCGGCCCAATACCATAATAAATCAGCCGCCCGACAGTGTCGGGCGGCTGATTTATTATGTAGACAAAGCGTTTTATCAGATATTCTCATCAAGGCTGAAATCGTCGAGGTCATCGTCGAAATCCGCATCGAAGTCAGCGTCGCCCTTCGCTGCCGGTGCCTTGGTCTCAGCGCTTGCCGGTCCATCCTCAGGCTTAGCACCTTCAGCAGCGTTTGCGCCATGCATGGCTTCCATTATTTTAGCCTCGAGTTCATCGGCCAGCTCAGGATTGTCGAGCACCACGGCCTTGGCGGCGTCGCGTCCCTGAGCGAGCTTTGAGTCATTGTAGCTAAACCATGATCCGCTCTTCTTTATGATGCCGTACTCCACACCGAGGTCGATGATTTCGCCGGCACGCGAAATGCCTTCGCCGAACATGAGGTCGAACTCACAACGCTTGAAAGGAGGAGCCACCTTGTTCTTTACCACTCTCACCTTGGCACGCTTGCCGAACACCTCGTCGCCGTCCTTGATAGTCTGGCCGGGGCGTATGTCGATGCGCACCGAGGCATAGAATTTCAGTGCGTTGCCACCTGTGGTGGTCTCCGACGGGCCGAACATCACACCGATTTTCTCGCGTAGCTGATTGATGAAGATACACACCGTGTTGGTGCGGTTGATCACACCGGTGAGCTTGCGCAGTGCCTGCGACATCAGTCGGGCCTGCAAACCCACGTTGCGGTCGCCCATATCACCCTCGATTTCGCTCTTGGGAGTGAGTGCGGCCACGGAGTCGATCACCAACACATCGATAGCCGCCGAGCGGATAAGTTGCTCGGCAATCTCCAGGGCCTGCTCACCGTTGTCGGGCTGCGCAATGAGGAGGTTGTTGACATCCACGCCGAGTTTCTCGGCATAAAAACGGTCGAAGGCATGCTCGGCATCGATGATGGCAGCCACGCCCCCCTTGCGCTGTGCTTCGGCTATGGCATGTAGCGCCAGAGTGGTCTTACCCGATGACTCCGGACCGTAGATTTCCACGATGCGGCCTTTGGGATAACCACCCACGCCGAGGGCATAGTTGAGGCCGATTGAACCAGAGGGCACCACATCGACCTTCTCCACGATTTCATCGCCGAGCTTCATTATGGCGCCGCGGCCGAAGTTTTTCTCTATGTTTCCGAGGGCCTGGGCGAGGGCCGCATTCTTGGCCTGTGCAGGGTCTTCGGTCTTTTTCACCGATGCTTTCTTTGATTTTGGAGTTTTTGCTTCCATGGGGTATATTTCTGATTTATATTATTTTCGGCATTATTTACAATGCAAAGATAGATGCTGGTAGGGCAGCTTTTATGCCCACTGTGGTTAAAATCGGTAAAACACCGGCATCGCTCCTTGCAAAGGTACACAAAAAAACATTCCCTCAAAGAAATCGCCGTTATAATTAAGCTTTAATCGGGAAAATTTGTAATTTTGTTTCTGATAACCGACTCAAAAATGAACCACACAGACAACCTGCACGGATACGAGCTGCTCAAGACTCTCGAAGCAATGGCTATGGAGGGCACGCCGGCGCCTATCGACGCCTGCCTGCGTCTGGCCGACGACATTGAGCGCGAGGCCGACCCCTCGTGGAACACCGGCCTCTTCGCGGAGCTGTGCGACGCCGCCGACCGTGTGCGAGAGCATCATCACGGCGATGTGGCCGACACATGCTCAATAGTGAACGGCCGCTCGGGCCGATGCACCGAAGACTGCAAATGGTGTGCTCAGGCAAGCACACACCACACAGGCTGCCGCGAATACAACTTTGTGGACGAAGAAGAGTATTTTTCGACCCTGCGCGCCAACGATGCCGCAGGCGTGCACCGCTTCTCCATCGTGTGCTCCGGCCGCAAGGTAGGTCTGGCCGACATACATCGTTACTGCGAGCTCTACCGCCGCTCGGCCCAAGAATCGGGCATGAGTTTCTGCGCATCCATGGGGCTGCTCGACAAGCGGGAGCTGCAGGCCCTCTACGACGCCGGAGTGCGCCGCTACCATTGCAACCTCGAGACCGCGGCATCGTTCTTCCCCACGCTCTGCACATCGCACACACGTGCCGACAAACTGCGCACAATAGCGGCCGCGCGCGAAGTGGGCATGGAGGTGTGCTCGGGAGGCATCATAGGCATGGGCGAGACATTGCGTCAGCGCCTGGAACTTGCCGCCGAGAGCCGCGACGCCGGAGCGGTATCCATCCCGGTGAATCTGCTCAACCCCATCAAAGGTACTCCGCTTGAAAACCAACCCCTCATATCGGAGCACGATGTGGTACTTACAGTGGCGCTGATGCGGCTTGTGGCGCCGATGCAGAGCATAAGGTTTGCCGGAGGGCGTAAGCGCATGAGCCTCGAGGCCACTGCACGCATGCTCCGCGGAGGTGTGAACGGCGCCATCGTCGGCGACATGCTCACCACCATAGGCAACGCCGTGGAGCAGGACCGACGCCTCTTCGCATCAGTGGGATTGCAACTTGCGGCACCGTCACATCAGAGCGGCGCCGAAAAGCAATAAACGAAAGCACATAAGCACAACATATACAGCACGACCATGAACAACGACACCACCCATGCCCGTCAGCTCGACAGCAAAGCGCCCTATGTGATTACCATCGGACGCCAGTTCGGCAGCGGAGGCCGCGAACTCGGCAAAAAGCTCGCCGAGCGCTTCGGCATAGACTATTACGACAAAAAAATGCTTCTGGAGGCAGCGGGACGCGCCGGCATGAATCCTGATGTGTTCGTAGAAAACGACGAACGCATGCCCCGTCTGCTCGGCAGCTCGGTAGGGTTCAGCATGGGCTACGGACAGTTGCCGTGGTACAACGGACCGGCCTTGATGACCGACTCGATCTACAACGCTCTGGCCGATGTGATGGAGCACCTGGCCGACAGCCGCCCCTGCATCATCGTGGGGCGCTCGGCCGATTATGTACTGCGCCATCATCCTGCGGCCAAAGTGAGTGTATTCGTGCACGCACCCATGGAGGAGCGCGTGCGCCGCATCGTGGCCCGCTCAAAAGATATCAAAGAAAAGAACGCCGCCCGCATCCTCGCCGAAAAAACCGACAAGGGGCGTGCGGCATACTATAATTTCTACACCGACAAAAAGTGGGGCGACTCCGCCTCATACGACATAACCTTCGACTCATCAGTGCTGTCGATGGATGCCCTGTGCGACATCCTCGCACTCTACATCCGCGAGCGCTTCGGCATAGAGCCTGTGAGGAAGTAGTCCGGATTCTCAGGCCTTGGGTCCCTCTCCTGAAGAGGCTGTCTCAGGGACAGCCGGTTCCTTATGCTCCTCGGGGGCCTTTGTCTCGGAACGATGCTCCTCCACAGCCTTCGGCTTCTCTTCCGACGGAGGGGTTGCGGCAGCGGCGGCACGCTTCTGACGGCCGAGCACCGACACAAGCACCCCATTCACACCGTAGAGCACGGCCGAGATTCCGGTGATGAGGATTACCCAGCGCTCGTTCGACGGGTTACGCAGTGACTCCACGCTGAGCATCACCACGCCGGCGATAATCACCACAACAGGGATTATGAACATCCATGCAGGATAGTCGACCGGCCTCTGTTTGCGCGAGAGAAGCAGAATCTGGAATGCGCCGCCAACAATGAGCAGAAGAGCGAATGGATAAAGCAGCAGCGGACGGAACACATCGGGCAGCAGCATGATGCATGCACCCAAAGCCAGACCGCCCACGCCGCATACTATCTGGATGCTACGGTAACCGGCCGACTGTTTCGCCCTGGAGGTCATGAATGTGGAGAGCAGCAGGATAAGCGCAGGCACCACGAAAGTGAGCCCGCATAGGAACACTATGCTGCGCGGCACGGTGTCGCCGTCGAAAAAGTAAATAAACACAATCCCGAGCAGAAGCACAAGGATTGAAACTAAAGCATTGCCTTTGGTTGTCATATGTTCTGACTTTGAAAATACAAATATTCACGGCCTTGCGGCACAAATCCGGCGAAATGCCTGATGCCTGACATCCCTTCGCCGCGAGGCTTATAATTATAAAGTGTAAAAATAGAAAAAAGTTCTGAGATGGATAAGGAAATGACCCGCAAAGACACACTGGGTGTAATAGTGGCCATGAGTTCCGAAATGGAAATGCTGCTCAAAGAGATGCGGCAGGTGGAGAAAACCGAAGCCAACGGCTTCATCTTCTGCCGCGGACTTATCGGCAACCGCGAGGTGGTGGCCATGCAGTGCGGCATAGGCAAGGTCAATGCCGCCGTAGGCGCCATCACGCTCATAGAGCGCTTCAGTCCCTCGGCCGTGGTCAACACCGGTATCGCCGGAGGCACCGGTCGTGGAGCCGGCATACTTGATGTGGTGATTGGCCGCCAGGTAGGCTATCACGATGTGTACTGCGGACCCGGCAACGCCCCCGGTCAGGTGCAGGGCATGCCGGTGCTTTTCGACTGCGACCTCAAGCGTTTCGGCATCCAGGAGAACACCCCCGGCGTGAAAATCGGCCTAATTGCCTCGGGCGACCGCTTCGTGAGCACTACCGGTGAACTCGCCGCCGTGCTGGCCATACAGCCGCAAGCCATCGCCGTCGACATGGAGTCGGGAGCCATAGCTCAGGTATGCCACATCAAGGGCGTGCCTTTCCTCGCCATCCGCGTGGTGAGCGACACCCCCGGAGCCGAAAACCATGTAGAGCAGTATCTCGACTTCTGGAACGTGGCTCCAGAGCGCGCCTTCGCCGCCCTGCGCCCCCTGCTCGGCGCATAAGACATCCACTCCCTCAAAAAATCACTCTTACAATGGAAAAGATAGCATCGTTTCAGGTCAACCACCTCATACTTGAGAAAGGTGTGTATGTGAGCCGCCGCGACACCACACCCTCGGGCGACATCATCACTACATTCGACATCCGCATGACGACCCCCAACCGCGAGCCGGCTCTCGAGCCTCGCGCCCTCCACGCCATGGAGCATCTGGCCGCCACATTTCTGCGCAACCACCCTGAGTGGCGCTCGCGCATAGTCTACTGGGGTCCGATGGGATGCTGCACCGGCAACTACCTGATAGTACAGGGCGAAGTGGAGCCGGCCGACATCCTGCCGCTACTGCGCGAGACCATGAGCTTCATCTCCGATTTTGAAGGTGAAGTGCCGGGCGCCACGCCCCGCGACTGCGGAAACTACTCCTTCATGGACCTCGAGGGAGCCCGCAAGGCCGCACGCGCCTATCTCGAGGTGCTCCGCGACCCCGCCACCGAATACAAACAGTAACCACATAATGTCGCACAATGGATATAAGCTTAACAGACATACTGTTTTCACCTGATTTATACTACAGTGTGGTGTGGAGCATGCTTGCTCTCGCTGTGGTGGTGTTCGTGGCTCTGCTTAAAGTCACCGCAGGCTACGGCATGATGTACGACCGACGCTGGGGCCCCACGATAGGCAACCGCCTCGGCTGGGTACTGATGGAGGCGCCGGTGTTCGTGGCCATGCTTCTGCTGTGGCTGCTGAGCCCGCGCCGCGGAGAACTGGCTCCGGCCGTAATGGCCTGCCTGTTTCTGCTCCACTACTTCCAGCGCAGCTTCATCTTCCCGCTGCTCATAAAGGGGAAGGGGCGCATGCCGCTGGCCATCATAGCCATGGGAGTGCTCTTCAACCTCGTGAACGCCTATCTGATAGGCGGATGGCTCTTCTGGGTGTCGCCCGCCGGCACCTACACCCCGCAGTGGCTTCTGTCGCCCTGTTTCATCATCGGTACACTGATTTTCTTCACCGGCATGGGCATCAACCTGCAGTCGGACCACATAGTGCGCAACCTGCGCCGCCCCGGCGACACGCGCCACTACATACCCCGCGGCGGCATGTACCGCTTCGTAACCTCTGCCAATTATCTTGGCGAGTTTGTGGAGTGGTGCGGCTATGCCATCCTCACATGGAGCATGGGGGGACTGGTGTTCGCCGTGTGGACCTTCGCCAACCTGGCACCCCGCGCACGGTCGATTCACCGCCGCTATCTCAGCGAGTTCGGCGATGAATATTCGCGCCTCAACCGCCGGTACATAATACCCTACATTTTCTGATAATCAGCACAACAACCTGCCATGGATTCAAAACTGTTCACTCCGGCCAGATTAGGCCCCATAGAATTGCGCAACCGCACTATCCGCTCGGCAGCCTTCGAGGGGATGGGAAAAGACTATAACCCCACCGACATGCTCCACGACTATCATGTGTCGGTGGCCAAAGGCGGCGTGGGCATGACCACTCTGGCGTATGCCGGAGTGTGCCGCTCGGCCCTGTCGTTCACCACCCAGCTCTGGCTGCGCCCCGAAATAGTGAATGACCTGCGCCGCATCACCGACGACATACACGCCGAGGGCGCCAAGGCCTCGATTCAGATAGGCCACTGCGGCAACATGACCCACCGGTCCACTGCCGGCGGCACACCCGTAGGTGCCACCACCGGCTTCAACCTCTATTCGCCTACTTTCTGCCGCGGACTGCGTCCCGATGAACTAAAAGTTATAGCCCGCTGCTTCGGCGACGCCGTGCACACCGCCCGCGACGCCGGTTTCGATTGTGTGGAGGTGCATGCCGGCCACGGCTACCTTATATCGCAGTTCCTGTCGCCCTACACCAACCGACGCCGCGACAGTTTCGGCGGCCCGCTCGAGAACCGCATGCGATTCATGCACATGTGCCTCGACCAGGTGATGGAGGCCGCCGGCTCCGACATGGCTGTGGTGGTGAAAACCAACATGCGCGACGGCTTCAAGGGCGGACTTGAAATAGATGATTGCCTCACCGTGGCCAAAGAGATTGAGCGCCACGGAGTGCACGGCATAGTGCTGTCGGGCGGTTTCGTGAGCAAGGCGCCGATGTACGTGATGCGCGGCGAGATGCCCATCTACTCCATGACCTACTACATGAAACAGCTGTGGCTCAAATACGGTGTGCGCCTGGCCGGAAAATACATGATTCCGTCGGTGCCCTTCGAGGAGCTTTACTTCCTCGACGACGCCCGCCGTTTCCGCAGCGAACTGAAACTGCCTCTGATTTACGTTGGGGGCGTGTGCAGCCGCGAAAATGCCGACAAGGTGCTCGACGAGGAGGGCTTCGACTTCATACAGATGGGACGCGCCCTGCTCAACGACCCGGCTTTTGTCAACAAGATGAAGGCCGACCCCTGCCACCACTCGGCCTGCGAGCATGTGAACTACTGCATAGCCCGCATGTATTCACGCGAGATGGCCTGCCACCAGCACTGCAAGGGACTTCCCGACAAGATTCTCAAGGAAATCAACGAAATAAAGGTCCGCAATGGAAAGGCTTGACCATCGGCTCGCGCTCGTCACAGGCGCATCGAGCGGCATAGGCCTCTGCTTCTGCCGTGAGCTGGCCTCACGGGGCTGCTCGCTCGCCATGGTCAGTAACCAGGACAACCTGGCCGATGTGGCGGCGGAGATTGCCGGGAAATACGGTGTGGAGGTCCATAGCCTCTTCTGCGATCTCACAGCTCCCGACTGCACCGAGACCATCACCGCCTGGCTCGACGCGGAGAAGCTGTCGCCCGACTACCTCATCAACAACGCCGGCATATTCAGCTTCAGACCGCTCACCGAAACCCCGGAAGGGAAAGTGAACGCCTTCGTCGACCTCCACGTGAGGGCCGTCACGATGCTCTCCCGCGAGTTCGGCCGCCGGTTCGCCGAGCGCGGACACGGCCGCATACTCAACATGAGCTCGATGTCGTGCTGGATGCCGATGCCGGGCATAGCTCTCTATTCGGCCACCAAGGCCTATATACGCGTGCTCAGCCGTGCCCTGCACTACGAACTGCGCGACGCGGGAGTGACCGTCACCGTGGCATGTCCCGGAGGCATAGCCACCGACCTTTTCGGCCTCCCTGAGAGCCTCAAGCGTCTGGCGGTGAACATCCGCGTGCTCGACACCCCTGAGCACTTCGCCCACAAGGCCGTCAACCGCATGCTCAAAGGCCGCAAGCAGTATATCAACGGATGGCTCAACAGGCTGAGTATATTCTTCGTAGCAATCACGCCCACACCGGTGCGCATGCAGGTGAAGCGCCGCATGCTCGACCGCGGAATCACACGCTGACCCATCACGACACATGAAATCAGAACAGATAAGATATTCAGCCGACATGCTGCCCGAAAGGTGCCCGGTGGTGCTTACCGGCGCCACGGGAGGCATAGGGCATGAAATCGCAAGCGAACTCGCCCGCACGGGCATCGATATGATACTCCCCTGCCGCAACGAGGCGAAATTCCACGCGCTGGAGCAGACCCTTAAGGCCATAAATCCCTCGGTATCGCTGCAATTCATTCCCCTCGACCTCAACCGCGCCGACTCGGTGCGCGAAGCGGCGGCAATGCTCAAGGATACGCCCCTCGCCGGAGTGTTGAACAACGCCGGCATAATGTGCCGCAGCTTCACACTGAGCCCCGACGGCCCCGAGACAACGCTTAACGTGAACTATTTCAACACCCGCCTGCTCAACGAACTGCTGCTTGAACAGGTGAAGCCCCGGGGCGCCCTGGTGTTCACCACATCGCTCACACGCCTTTTCGGGAAAAAAAAGAATCTCCCGGAGACAGTCACCGCCGAAACCTTCAGTCAGCTCGGCACCTACGCGCTGTCGAAAAAGCTGCTCACCCGCTATGCCATGGAGCTCGCTCCCCGCGCCAAAGCCCGCGGAGTGAAGGTGAATCTGTGCGACCCAGGGGTGGTCGACACCGGCATCATAGCCATGGACAGGTGGTTTGACCCTTTGGCCGACATATTTTTCCGCCCGTTCATCCGTTCGGCGGCCAACGGCGCACGCCCGGCGCTGCGCGCGCTTTTCGCACCGGCGGCCGACTCTCCACGCATCTACACACTGCGGCGCACCCATTTGCGCTGACCCAAACAAAAGACACACTATGCAGAAAAAGACCATATGGGAAATGGGACGCGACACCGTGGAGCAGTTCCGCGCCAAGGAGAAGATGCCTGTGGCCGTGGTGCTCGACAATGTGCGTTCGCTTAACAATATAGGTTCGATATTCCGCACCTCCGACGCCTTCCGTGTGGCGGAAGTGGTGCTGTGCGGCATCGCGGCCACTCCCCCCTCACCCGAAATCCACAAGACGGCTCTCGGCGCCGAGGAGTCGGTGTCATGGCGATATTTCGCCGACACCACCGAAGCCGTGGAAACCCTGCGGCGTGAAGGGCACACAATCTGTGCTCTCGAGCAGGTGAACGGCAGCGTACCCCTCGACCGTTTCGAGCCGGAACAGGGGCAGCGCTATGCCATAGTGGCAGGACATGAAGTAGACGGAGTGGACCAGCGTGTGGTGGATATGGCGGATTACTGTCTTGAGATACCTCAGGAAGGCACGAAACATTCACTCAACGTGGCTGTGAGCACGGCCATAGCCATATGGCACTTCTATCTGAGGCTGCGATAAGTGACGGCTGTCAGAAAAGCGTGAGCTGCAGCGGCAACAGGCGGAACGAACGACGGTGATGCACGGTGACTCCCAGTCGCTCTATGGCCTCACGGTGGGCAGGAGTGGGATAGCCCTTATTCACTTCCCAGGCATAGCCGGGAAAAGCCTCGGCAAGCTCGCGCATCATGGCGTCACGGTGAGTCTTAGCCAGGATAGAGGCCGCTGCTATGTTGCCGAAACGGCCGTCGCCCTTGACGAATGTGTGCCAGGGAATGTCGCCGTAAGGCTTGAAGCGGTTGCCGTCGACTATCACGCTACCGGGCCGCACCTTCAGCCCGTCAAGGGCTCGGTGCATGGCCAGAATGCTGGCATTCAATATATTTATCTTGTCTATCTCCTGTGGCGAGCACACTCCCACGGCCCATGCCGTGGCCTCGGCCTCGATGATGGGGCGCAGCGCCTCGCGGCGCTTTTCGGTGAGCTGTTTCGAATCGTTAAGCCAAGGATGATGGAAATCGTCGGGCAGAATCACCGCGGCGGCCACCACCGGGCCCGCAAGACATCCGCGGCCCGCTTCGTCGCATCCGGCCTCCAGAGCCGAGAACTGCCAACAGCTGGGCAGACTTACCGATTGCTTTACCGACATGGTTTCCTTAGGTTTCAGATGGGTTTACGGTAGGAACGGCGGCGGCGGTGCTGACGGGCATCGAACGAGCCCCACTGGTTCTGCACCTTGGCGTTCGACTCAAGCTCGGGATTCGACTCGGCGTGCTTGTAGCCGTTCTTGATATAATAGGGAATCAGGTCGGCGAAGAGCAGCGCGTTCACACCCTTGTTCTGATATTCCGGCTTCACGGCAATAAGCAGCAGGTCCACGGCGTCGCTCTTGCCGAGGAGCACCGGCAGCAGGTGCACCCAGCCGAAGGGGAAGATGCGGCCGCGGCACTTCTGCAGGGCACGCGAGAACGACTGTATGCTGATGCCTATGGCCACAATCTTGTCGTCTGCATCGGTCACCACCGTCACGAGCTCGAGATTTAGGATGCCCAGATACATGTTGATGTAATACTGTATCTGCTTTGGGCTTAGCGGCGAATATCCATAGAGCTTGTCGTAGGCCTCGTTGATGAGTTCGAAGAGCGCCACGCCATATTCGCGCTTGATTTTCTTTCGCGAGGTGTATTTTTTGACCTTCAGATTGTTGCGTTCTTTCACAATCTCGGCTATCCTTTTGTGCTTTTCGGGCACGGCGTCGGGTACCTTGAGGTAATATTCCACCCAGTCAGCCTCCTTCTGGAATCCCATGCGCTCCATGTGCGCGGGGTAGTAGGGATAGTTGTAGATGGTGGCCATGGTGCCGACCTCCTCATACCCCTCAACGAGCATGCCCTCCTGGTCCATATCGGTGAATCCGAGCGGGCCCACCATGGAATTCATGCCTTTGGAGCGGCCCCATTCGGCCACGGCGTTGAAGAGAGCGTCCGATACCTCGGGGTCATCAATGAAATCCACGAAACCGAAGCGCACATCCTTGTTGCCGGTGCGGCCATTCACCTTGTGGTTGATAATGCCGGCGATGCGGCCCACAGGCTTTCCGTCACGGAAAGCCATGAATGCCTGTGCCTCGCAGAAGTCGAAAGCAGGATTTTTCGAAGGAGTGAGAGTGTTGGCGTCATCCATCACCAACGGCGGCACATAATAGTCGTTGCCTTTATAGAAATCTATACCGAATTTCACGAATTTCTTAAGCTGCGACCTGCGCGGCTCTATCTTGCGTATCTCTATTGCCATTGTCAGTGATGTGATTACAGAAGTGTCAAAGTGCGGGATGCTTGAATGTGAGGAAACCTAAGATTATTATCATCAGTACCAGGAACGATATCACCAGCGTGTAGAGCCGACGGTTGGAGTTGCCCGAAAGCGCCATTTTCAGGTCCGGCACATCGCGGAAACGACGACGCGGGTCGTCGCTGAGGCAGCGGTCAGCTATGCGGTTGAGATGCGGGTCGCGGTCGCCGGTGCGCTGCAGAACCTCCTTGAGTACTCGCCCGTATGAGCGGATATCATCGGTGGCCACGGCCTGCGAGAGATGCGCCTTCTGGTCGAAACCCACATCTATCACCTTGAGATTTCTCACCTTTTCAGTAAAAATGATAGTCTCGGGCCGTATGGGGTGATGTTCTATGTGATTCTGCTGTATGTAGCCTATGGCGTCGGCGAGACGATAAACCAGTGTATTCTTGATTTCGGGCGTCACTTCGCCGCGGTCGAGCAACTTGCGCAGGGAGTCGCCATAAACATCGTCGGTGATGATGCACATGCCGAGGCCGGGTACCTCTTCGAAGTCATTGATCATGATGATGTTGGGGTGCGCCAGATTGTAGCGCACATCAAACTCCTTCTCAATCATGGCCCGGTACTCCTCCTTGTCGCGCAGTTCGGGACGCAGAGTCTTGAGCATAACCCACTTGCCATGCTTGCGGGCTGTATATACTTCATAGAACTCCTCGTCCCATTCGGGCAGGTGCTCTATCTCGGTCCATTTCGGCTGGTCGTGATTCATAGGGCGGACTATTGAAGCGGGTGTGACTTGAAGAATTGTTTCTCGTGGGTGTTGTCGAAGTATAGTATATGGTTGCGGTCGCTGCCGGGGAACACCACCTTTATGGCGTCGATGTCGCCCACCTTGGTGCGCTCAACGATATGGTCGATGGAGAGCACATTGCGCAGCAGGCGCGTCATGTCGGCCGAGGCTATCACATGGAAAGGCGAACGGGCATCGGTGCCTGAACCGCTCTCGAGGATGGCCGTGGCCACCATGTCGGCGCGTATGCCGTAGTGGAGTATGCGCGGCCCCATGTCGCCCCTCTCGCGCAGACGCTCGGCCGAGGCGAGGGCAAGTACATTGAGGTCGAGGCTCACAGGATTCAGTTTCAGCGCTTTTTCAGCCATTTCAAGGGCTTTCTCATATTCCTCGGCCTCGTAGGCGGCCTCCACCTCCGGGAATGTCTCACGGGGGTCGTAGTTCTGCGAGAAGGAATAACCGAAATACACTTTCAGCATATCCTCCACGGTGAGAGTGGTATCGGCTTGCTCGAAGCGGTCGGTGAGGGCGCGGTAATCGGCCGGATGCATCTGGGTGTCGACCTCGAGCGCGGTGAAGTCAAGCGCCACCGCGCTGAGCACCGCACACACCGCGGCCACATGGAGCAGAATCAGTTTCTTTGTTGACATGTCAGAATTTTTCTCCCTTCACTATCTTCAGAATCTTCTTCGGGAGGTCGGTGTTGTCGTTGAAGTTAGAGAAATGTCCGGCACCCGCGCCCACCACATAGAGGGGTACGGGATGGCCGGTATGGTCGTTTGTGGTCCAGCCGAAACCGCTTTTGCCGTTGAGCAGGCTGAACACGCGCTCCACAAAGCGGTTCGACGACGAATAAAGTGTCTTGAGGTCGTCGCCGGCCTTATGCTCCACGAAAGTCTTGTCGAAGAGCTCGCGCAACTCCTTCTGCTCATTGTCGGAAAGCTTCACGGCGGTACCGAAACCAAATTTATCGGCGAGCAATGTCTGCATGTACTCCCATGTGTAGGTGTCGCCGCTGTTGATCATGCTGCGGGTGAGCTCGGAAAATTTGTCCTTTGAAATTTTCTGAGCGCGGGCCACTTCAGGATGGGCGCTGTAGCCTGTGGTGCGGCATCCTACCGACATGCCGCCTGTCTCATGGTCGGCGGTGACGAGGATAAGTGTCTCGTCGGGGTGCTCGAGATAGAAGTTGTATGCCTCCTGAAGAGCCTCGTTGAAGTTGATAACCTCGCGCACCGATGTGCCGCCGTCGTTGCCGTGACCGGCATGGTCGATGTTGCCGCCCTCCACCATCATGAAGAAGCGGTCAGGGCTCACGCGCTTGAGGTGGCTGATGCCGGCGCGGGTCATCTCGGGCAGACGCAGGCCGCCGGCCAGGGAATCGACGGTATATCCGATCTCATTGTTCATTTCCTCATGGAACGGGCTGAGCAACAACACCTTCTTTGCCTTGGGATCGAGCTGCTCCATGCCTATGGCCACGCTCACGTTGTTGGCCTTGAGGAGGTCCCAGATGTCGTTGGGCTTGCCGTCTTTCCCCTTGGTGCCGCGCATGCCGGCTCCGGCGAGGAAATCATATCCGCTCTCGGCGAGCGAGCGGTCGATATCATAGAAGTCACCGCGGTTGGGCACATGGGTGTAGAATGCCGCTGGAGTGGCGTCGTCGATACCCACAGAGGTCACGAGGCCCACGCCCCAGCCCGCATCCTTGAGGTGACGGGCCACTGAAGTGACGGCCACCGTGTCGGCGTCCATGCCGAGCATGCCGTTCCTGGTCTTGTTGCCGGTGGCGAGTGCGGTGCCTGCGGCGGCCGAGTCGGTGACATCCGACGATGCCGAGTGGGTGGTGATCATCGACACCACCGGGAAAGTGGTCATGAGCAGTGGCTTGTCGCTGCCGAGCACCTCCTTGTTGTAGAGCTGGGCGTTGGTGGCCTCGGCTATACCCATGCCGTCGCCGATGAAATAAAACACATATTTGGGTGTCTTGGCCTGAAGACCCGAGACTGAGAAAAGGGCGATGGCTGCTGCGGCTGCGAAGCGGCGCACGCGGTTAGATGTTTTTGTAGGCATTTCGATATGATGGTTTTCTATGTTGTTCAATGTTTTTGGGATAGCATTTCGGCATTCAGCCTCAGCAGTGGGTCCATCACGCGGCGGTCGTTGCTGAGGCGGGGCACCTTGCGCTGGCCTCCGAGCTTACCGGTCGAGGCGAGCCAACGGTCGAACACTCCGGGCGCTCCGGCCGTGACGGTGAGCGGGTCGAGGAAGATGCCGCCCGAGCGCTTTGCCTGATAGTCGGAGTTCTCCTTCTGGAGCGCACGGTCGAGCAGGTCGGCGAAAGCGGCGAGGTCAGCAGGCGCCTTGGCGAACTCTATCACCCACTCGTGTCGCCCGCGGCGCCCCGAATCGGCATAGACCGGCGCTGCGGTATAGTTGAGCACTTCGGCACCGGTGGCACGGCAGGCAGTCTCCAGGGCCGCGTCGGTGTTGTAGACCATCACCTCTTCGCCGAAAGCGTTGATGAAGGCGCGGGTGCGGCCGGCTATTGTGAATGTCACAGGCGATATGCCGGTGATTTTCACGGTATCGCCTATGGCATAGCGCCAGAGGCCATTCGACGAGGTGATGAGCAGAGCATACACCTTCCCTTTCTCCACCTCCCATGCCGGCACAGGCGCGGCATCGGGGTTGTCGGCGGGGATGAACTCGTAGAACACATCGGCGTTCATCAGCAGACGCATGTCGGGGCGTCCCGGCTCGGCCTGCACGCCGAAGAAACCCTCGCTGGCGTTGTAGTTCTCCCAGTAGTGCATGCGCGAGGGGTCGATGATGGCGTCGTACTGCCTGCGGTATGGTCCGAAGGCTATGCCGCCATGGAAAAACACCTCCAGATGGGGCCACACATCGTGGATGTGCTGCGCTCCGGCGCGTTCAAGCACGCTCTTTAGCACCGTGAGGAACCACGAGGGCACGCCCGAGATGGAACGTATGTCGGCCTTCAGCGAAGCCTCAACGAGTGCGGGGAGCTTCTCCTCCCAGCGCTCCATGAGGGCTATCCTGGCCGAAGGCACACGGAAAAGATTCACCACGGGATTGATGCGGTCGATGAGCGTGGCGCTGAGGTCGCCCACCTTCACTCCGCGTGGCAATGTGAGTTCGTTGGCGAAGCTGCCGCCGAGGATAAAGCTCGGCCCGGCGAACACACGACTCCCGGGATGATAGTGCAGATAGGAGGCCATGGCGAACGTGGCCCCGGCATAATGCCCCTTGGCGAGAGCACGCTTGGTGATGGGAATGTATTTGCTCTTGCCGTCGCTGGTGCCCGACGACTGGGCGAAGCGGCGGGTGACACCTGGCGCGAGCACATCACTCTTGCCCTGCACCATCTCCATCACATCGCCGCGGATATCGGCATACCCGGCCACAGGCACTCCCGAAGCGAAATCCTCATACGAGGACATGCCGCCGAAACCGAGCTCACGGCCACGGCGCGTGGAGGCACTGTCGCGCAGAAGCGAGCCGAGCAGCCTGCGCTGCGCGGCCTCAAGATGCTCCTCGGCCTCGATTTCTGCATTGAAGTTTCTTTCAAGCAATCTCCGGGCTATTCCGGTAAAATCCATCATTCGGCAAAATTACTTCCCTTTTTCCGGTTTATGTTTTAATGTTCCTTCCCTCCGGCAAGCGTTCTTTTGTCTTGCAAAGAGCAAAGTTACAAAAAATTTCAAATACCGCGGCATTATCTTTTTATGCTGTCAGGACTTTTTGGAGACATGAGCGAAAAATTTTTCATGTCGCATGATAGATTCGGCACCGACAAACGGCTCTTTTAAGGCAAATCAATATCGATGAAAATGAAACAAAGAGTATTCAATCTGATTATCCTCGATGAGAGCGGCTCAATGACCACTATCGAGAAGCAAGCTGTAGACGGTGTGAACGAAACAGTGCAGACCATCCGCGCAGCACAGAAGAAGCACCCCGAGCAGCAGCATTACCTCACTCTGGTATCATTCAATTCCGACTCAATCAAGACCATCTACGACAACGTGGAGGCCGAGAACGCGAAGGAACTGACGGCAGACCAGTATATCCCTTCATGCTGCACCCCACTCTACGACGCCATGGGCATCTCGCTCACAAAGTTCCGCAAGGATGTGGCCGACAACGATGTGGTGCTCGTGACCATCATAACTGACGGCTACGAGAACGCATCCAAGGAATACAACCACGCCGCCATAAAGGCCCTTGTGGAGGAACTTAAGGCAAAAGACTGGGTGTTCACCTATATCGGCGCCAACCAGGATGTGGAGAAGGTGGCGGCCACAATCTCAGTCACCAACACCCTCAGCTTCGACGCGAGCGCGGGAGGTACACAGGCGATGTTCACCAAGGAACTGAAATCGCGCTCACGTTTCTTCGACAGGATTTCATCCAATATACCCAAAGGGAAACTTTCAGACGACTATTTCAAAGAAGACTGAGCCCTGCTAATCAATTGAAAAGCACACAGGGTGATAGCCGAGAGGAGCCAACCACACTCCACCCGGCTATCTTTTTTATGAATCTGTCACTCCTCCTTGTAATATTCAATGGTCAGACTGGTGACAGCTTTCTGCCCCATCACTTCCTGGGAAAATTCCACTGCGTTACCGCAGGAGTCGGTCTTGTCAATGGTCACCACTCCCTTCACCGACTGGTCGCCCATCGACTGCTCTACGGCGTAGGGGTACATGTCCTTCTCGTCGCGATAGAGATATTTCATGGCCATGCTCATCTGCGGATTGGTCATGACGGTCTGCAGCATAGCGCCGTTATCTTTAAATGTCACCTCCACATCGGCCATCCCTCCCATATTGTATTTATACAGATTCTTGGTCATTTCCGAAATCACGATGACACCGGAATCCTGCAGGTTGGGGCCCTGGTACATCGACAGGGTGACTTTCTTTCCGGCATCGTGCCATTTATATACCGCACGCATATTGCCCTGAATCACATTCATCACCCTGCCGTCACGGTCGAATTCCGTAATGGTGGTGCCCTGTGAGCTGGTCTGAATCACTTTCTTGGGGTGTCCGAAGTAGATGTTCATCTGCGCTGCGGTGAGATTCTGAGCCACCATCGAGATGGCTCCTGTCACAATCATCATAAACACCACGGCCAGATGCCTGAACTGGAAAATGTTTCGCATATCGTTAGAGGTTTATTTTATTGTTTGCGTCAATGAGGATGAAGGCAGCCCAGTATTTCGGATCGTCGAACTTCAATCTGACGACGCCCTGCGCTTTCTTGAGGGCGTCATACTGGTTGCAGCCGGCTATGAGGTTTTTATAAAACTCGGTCATGAGCAGCTGAGTGGCAGCATCGTTGACATTCCACAGGCTCATCAGTATGCTCTGCGTACCCGCCTGCTTGAATCCGCGCTGGAGGCCGAAGACTCCGTCCTGCTCCACGGCGCCGAGACCTGTCTCGCACGCCGAAAGCACAGCGAGCTTAAGTCCTCGAAAATCGAGCACCGAAATTTCGTGGGCTGTCAGAATGCCGTCGTCCTTGAGTTTATCAGTGTCCATATCCCAAAGGGTGTTCTGCGCTCCGGCGAAGAACAGGCCTGTGGCCGACATTATGTCGTCCTTACTGCCGCGGCCGCCCGGCAGGAGATTGAAGAAACCGTGGGTGGCCACATGTATTATGTTGGTATGGGTGCCCGACAGGCGTTTGAAGCTCTCTTTCGTGGCTTTCTCGCCGGTGATTTTCGACACCTTGCATTCCGGCGACACAAGGTTGTAGATTTCCTCCGCCTCGATTTTGGTGCCGGGGAGATATTTAAGGAAACCTCCCGAGCGCTCGGTGGCACTCTCCTGCTCACGGTAATAGTCGGCAATGTCACCCAGGCCGTAACTTATGCCTCCGTAAAGGGCCATGCCTGAGATTTTGGAGTCTACATCTGATTTCGTCAACGCGAGTTCGCGGGTGGACGACAGTCGGCGGAGACTGTATTTCTCGGAACCGGGCAGATTTTCCAAGGCCACGGTATGCAGCAGCCCGTCGGCCGAGAAATATACATTTCCCTCATCCCAAGTGGGCATGATGTCGAGCAGATTCCGAAAAATCAGGTTAAACAGCATCACGTTTTTGTAACATCCGCCGCCCGACAGGTCGAGCGACTGCCAAGAAATGTCGTCACCCACATCCACATAACGGGGTGCGTCATGTCTGGTGAGAACCAATGCGCCATAGTGCCGGGTCTTCGCGTCCTTCTGATAGGAGAAAAACTCTATGGCGATATCCTTCCCCCCCAGCGCCCGCTGCACATCGCCGTATTCCACCGCAAGACCCTTGGTGTAGTCGCCGAAGGCCTGCGATTTGCCCATAAGCTGTTTCTCGATGGCGGTGGCTTTCTGCTGCAGTTCGAACCTTTTGGAGTCATCGGCGGCGCCCATGGTCTGCAGCTGCTCGTTGAGGTTTCGCCATTCGTTCAGCAACTTCAGCGACTCGCGGTCGCCCTCCTCCTGCAGAATGCGGGTGAGCTCGATGGTTGAGTTCAACAGAAGTCCCTTGGTGAAAAGCAGCGCGTTATATCCCAATGCTGCATAGCGCGTATCGCCGTGGGTAATCGCAGCATAATGCGGAAGGTTGTCGAGATTGCCACGCCGCATGTTGGTGTAGGCAGTGCGCTCCTCAAGCGTCATCCACCGGTAATTGCGGAGCACCTCGTCTTTCAGGAACTTATAGCCTATCTCAAAGTTTTCGTATGCGCTCTGACTGTCGCCGCTGTCATACTGATAATAGGCCAGGTCATGGAGATAATTGTCATATTCGCGTCCCTGCGCTTTCGCCACCTCCACGACCTGCTTGGTAAGACGGATAGCCTCGTCGTAATTGCCAAGAATGAAATTGAGATGGGCAAGCACAGCCAAGGCATCGCGGGTGACATACTCCTCTATCGGAAATACCGGCATCAGTTTGTCATAAATGAACATCCTTAAATCGCTCTCCATCTTCTGCCACGGCATGCCGTTGATTATTGCAGCACCGGAAAACAGAGCGCGATAGAAGGGCATCACGGCACTCGCAATCTGATGGACTCCGATTCCCGCGCTGATGAAATCTGAGATATTGATGCCTGAGAGAAGAGTCTTTATCTCCTCACCCAATTCATAGCCAATCTGAGATACCGGCTTGCCATCGACATCGGCACCAGTCGAAGCCCCACATATCGGCACCCATTTGAAAAGGGTGAGGATATATTCCGGATTCGTCTTGTCATCCTCTAACAATGTCAGGACTTTCTTATATTCCACAGATGCCTTATCTGGCCGCCCTAATGCATAATACAAATCGCCAAGTTCCCTCAGAGCTCTCTTATAGGGTCCACTGACGATATTGCCGTTTTCATAATATTTGCAGATATCCCTATATAAAGCGATTGCCTCATCAGTCCTGTTGTTATTGGCATAAGCATATGCAATCATGCACTGGTTGGCATAATACGGATCTTTGTCATGGTCATTTCTCAGCAGATCAGCAGCCTGCTTATAATAACCCACTCCGGTTTCCCAGTCTTTAGAGAAATCACCCAACCACGAAAACAGCATTCCTTTATCCCTGTCTGTCAATCCTTTGTCATCGAGCGTCTGTAATGCATAATGCAACAGTTCGTCAATCAGGTCAGTTTTTCCAACCATCAGCAGATATGTCAGACAGTCTGAAATCGAGAAAAACGCATCTTCATTCTCAGGTTTATATGAGTCCACCAAAAGCCGGAAAGCCTCTTCAGCGAGATCGGCTGCCTTATTGCTGTCAGTGCCTGACTGCAGTTCCATGCGCGTCTCGATAATCCTGGTAAGAGCTGTAGGATACATATCGCCGTTTTCCGACTCCAAATGTTTGCTTATCCCTTTCATCTTCTCGATATCGCCATAGGTCATCGCAAGCATGTTCCATTTAAGGCACACCCACACACGTGAATGATGCGCCCGGAAAGTGCAAATATCGTTTTCAAGACCCATAGAGGCGAGAAGCTCAAGCGCCTCGTCGCAGCGCTTCAGCGCCGACGAGAAATCACGCATCTGACCGTAGATTTCGCTCAGCACAAGACATGAGCCGACATAATGCAGCGACTTTTTGCCAAGTACCTGTTCCTCAATCTCGATACATTTCAGCGCATGGCTGAGGGCTTGCTGCATGTCGCCTTTTTTCGTGGCATCATTCGCAAGGTCGGCCTCTCTGTCGCATTCCACAGTCAGGCGTCTGTCGACCGGCTCCAAAGACCAGTGATATGGAGCAAGTTCCTTCGCCTTGGTGTCGTCGCCCATTTTATGATAGCAATAAGCCAGCCACCATTTGCTATAGCCATACCTCTGGGAATCAGGTGATATTTCTTTTTTATCCAGAGCCTCGGCCTTGGAAAAGCAGTCAATAGCCTTCTTATAGTCCTGCCGGTTGTAGGCAGCGATGCCTTCCGCGAAATATCCGTCGGACTTCTTCGACTGCGCGTGAATGCCAAATGCCCCGGAAATCAGGAGTGTCAGGAGCAACGCCATTAAAAATCTATATATCGATAAGCTTTGCATGTAGTGTTTCCGTGGTTCCGCCTGCAAAATTAACCAATTTATTGGATTATCAATCGTTTACTTCAAGTAATTAAACATGCCTTGTCAACAGTGCAAGGAACATAAGGGCCAAGAGCCGTGATAAATCACGGTTTTGGAGGGGGAGATAGGGCGGAATTGGAGATTTTATTGTAACTTTGTCAAGCACAGCGCGCAGGATTGAGTGCGCGCCGGGAAAACTTCATCACATATACAAAACCATGAACAAGTCACTCCTGCTACTTACAGCCTGCGGCGGTCTGCTGCATGCCACTGATGCCGTCGCTCAGAAACAGAAACCCAACATCGTGATAATCTACACCGACGATATGGGCATCGGCGACCTTTCGTGCTACAACAGCGGATGGGTGAGCACCCCCAACATCGACAAGCTCGCCTCGCAGGGCATCAAGTTCAATCATTACTATACCTCGTCGCCCGTAAGCTCCCCTTCACGCGCAGGACTGACCACAGGCATGTTCCCCACCGAATGGGGCATCAACACCTTCCTGCATGAGCGGAAAGGAAACGCCGACTGCGAGCAGTGCGACTATCTCGACAGCAACGCTCCCACCATGGCCAAGTCGCTGAAAGCCGCCGGCTATGCCACCGCGCATATCGGCAAATGGCACATGGGCGGCGGACGCGATGTGGACGACGCTCCCCAGATTCCCGAATACGGATTCGACGAATATGTGACCACCTACGAAGGCCCCGACCCCGACCCGCTCATCACCGCCTCCAACTGGATATGGTCGGAAAACGACAGCATTCAGCGCTGGGACCGCACGGCCTATTTCGTGGACAAGACGCTCGACTATCTGGCCCGGCATAAAGACAAGCCGTGCTTCGTGAATCTGTGGCCCGATGACATGCACGACCCCTGGATTCCCTCGTCAGGATTCTATCCTATTTCCGAATCATGGGCTACCCGCAACAATTTCGTAGCCGTGCTCACACAGTACGACAAGCAGATAGGGCGCCTAATTGAAGGCATAGACCGTCTGGGCATACGCGACAACACGCTGATAATCTTCACAAGCGACAACGGCGCCCTGCCCACCTTCGACAACGCCCGCACCAACGGCCACCGAGGCTCGAAAAACAGCCTCTACGAGGGCGGCATCAACATGCCTTTCATCATCAGCTGGCCCGGCACCATCAAGGAGGGTGAGACCGACAACGAGAGCGTGGTCAACGCCGTCGACCTCTATCCCTCGCTATGCAAAATCGCCGGAGCCAAGCAGATAGAAGGTTTCGAATACAGTGGCGAGGATATGAGCAAGGCTCTGCTCGGGGAGAAGACAATGAAGCGCTCCAAAGACATGATGTGGGATTTCGGACGCAACAGATTTTTCAACAAGCCACAGAAGAAACAGCGTAGCCCGCATTTGGCCATCCGTCGCGGCGACTGGAAACTGCTTGTGGACTCCGACGGCAAAAACCTCGAGCTTTACAACATACAGATAGACCCCAACGAGACCACCGACCTCTCGGCAAAGCACCCCGAAATGTGCGCGGAACTGAGCGAGAAGGTCATAAAGTGGTATAAGACCAAGCGGAGAGTGCGCGGCAAATAATTGGAATCGCCACGCCCGGCAATCGGGAAATTTTCCCGCCCCGGATGTTATATTCTCATAGGGGATATGCAAAAGCGAACACATGCATGAGCGAATTTAAGGTACATATTCTTGGATGCGGGTCGGCCACGCCGTCGCTGCGACACATGCCGAGCTGTCAGGTGGTGGAATACCGCGGACAGCTGATGATGATTGACTGCGGCGAAGGCGCACAGCTCTCCATGCGCCGCATGGGGCTGCGGTTCTCACGGCTCAACCATGTGTTCATCAGCCATCTGCACGGCGACCACTGTCTCGGTCTGCCGGGACTGCTCTCCACACTGGCGCTCCACGATGTTGGGGGCACTGTGACGGTGCACACTTTCGCCGAGGGCGCCGACATACTCGGCAGGATGATTGACTTCTTCTGCCGCGAGCGGTCGTATGAGCTGAAATTCAACATCATCGACCCCACGCGCCGACAGCTGCTGCTCGACCTCCCCGGACTTACCGTGGAATCGTTCCCCCTGTGCCACCGCGTGCCCGATGTGGGATTCATCTTCCGCGAGAAACCCAAGCCGCGCCACATAAAGGGCGACATGGTGAAGTTTCACCAGGTGCCAGTGTCGCAGATGAAAGCCATAAAAGAGGGCGCCGATTTTATCACTCCTGAAGGGAAGGTAATTTCCAATGCGATGCTCACCTCCGACCCCGACCGGGCGGCATCATACGCTTATTGCTCCGACACGATATATCTGGCCGAGACCGCGAAATTCGTAGACGGTGTTGACCTACTCTACCACGAGGCCACCTACACCGACGACAAGGCCGACAAGGCCTCGGCCTACGGCCACTCCACCGCCTCGCAGGCCGCCACTGTAGCCCGCGACGCTCATGCGAGCCGGCTGCTGATAGGCCACTACTCCAAAGCCTATCATGACGAAGAGCAGCATCTCGCCGAGGCAAGAGCTATATTTCCGAATACCGACGCCGCCACCGAAGGCCTCACCGTCGACATATGAAATTTTTCAACAAACGATAAACACCCGCAGTTATGGAAACGATAAAAGTGAAAATCATAAACAGAAGCCACCATCCCATGCCTGCCTATGCCACTCCAGGCTCAGCAGGAATGGATGTGAGGGCATATCTGCCCGACGGCCCCGTGGTGCTCGAGCCGCTGGGCAGGGCGCTCATCCCCACCGGCCTCTACATGCAGCTTCCCCACGGCTACGAGTGCCAGATCAGGCCCCGCAGCGGTCTGGCCCTGAAACACGGCATCTCGCTCGCCAACACTCCCGGCACAGTCGACAGCGACTATCGCGGCGAAATCGGCGTGATAATGATAAACCTCAGCAAGGAGCCCTTCACCGTGGCCGACGGCGAGCGCGTGTGCCAGATGGTGATAGCCCCTTACACCCGCGTGGACTGGGAAGCCACCGACCGCATCGACACCACTGACCGCGGTACGGGTGGATTCGGGCACACCGGAGTGAACTGAAGGCATACAATGAGTGTTAAAAATCTACACATTTCAGAGTGTAATTCATAACTTTGTACCTTCAAATATGAAACTGAGAGAGGTCACAGCGATGTGTGCGGTGCTCATGCTGGCCGCCATGGTGGCGCTCCCCGCAGGGAGCGCCAGGGCACGTAACGCCCGTAAAAACGCTGCCGAAAGCTGGGAAGCCGGCGCCCAAAAGCGCAAGAGCGACTACATGTTTCTGGAAGCCCAGCGACAGAACTCTCTCGGCAACGACGGCCCCTATTTCGAGCTTCTGCAGCGCACCGTGGAGCTCGACAGCAGCGACACGCAGCCCGGTCTGAGCCTTGGCTACTACCTCATGGCCCTCGGCCAGCAGTCAGACAGCACATTGTCATCCGAAGGCTACAGACTGATGAGGAGGCATTTCGATACACACCCTGACGACTACTACGGCGCCATATTTTACGGCGTGGTCAACAATCAGCTCGGCAACACCCGCGAGGCAGTGCGAGTGTGGCAGACCCTCGACTCGCTCAAGCCACATAATCCCAACGTGACACTGCGCTACGCCCAGACCCTGCAGAGCACCGCCGACAGCGCATTGCTGCGCCGCTCGGTGGATGTGTTCAACCGTCTCGAGCGCGCCGAGGGCACGAGCCTCGGCATCACTTCCAACAAAGTGAACTCGCTCATGGCCCTGCGCGACACCGCGGCCACCCTCGGCGAGGTGGAGCATCTGCTCTCCACCGCCGGAACCGACGCCGCCTCGACCATCTACGCTGGCGATGTGATGATGGCCGTGGGCCGCCCCGACTCGGCCATAGCGCTCTACAACCGCGCCTGTCAGCTCGACTCGACCAACGGCGTAGCCTACTACAAGCGTGCCGAGTTCTACCGCGAGCGCGGCGACTCGGTGGCCTTCGACCGCGAGGTATTCCAGGCCGTGAAACAGGAGGGCCTTGACCTCGAGGTGAAGCTCGACATATTCTCCAACTACATACGCCAGCTCTATGCCGACACCACTCAGCAGTCGCGCATACAGGGCCTGTTCGATGACCTGCTCGAGCAGCATCCCCACGAAGGTTCGATACGCGACCTCTACTCGTCGTATCTCGTGGCACTGAAAGACTACAAAGGCGCCGCCGAGCAGCAGGAATACGCCCTCGACACCGACCCCAGCGATATACAGCGCTGGCGTTCCACGGTGAGCCTCTACGCATCGGCCGAAGATTACCCCAAGGCGCTCGAGACAGCGCGCAAGGCGCTTAAATATCAGCCACGCGACCCCATGCTGCTCTTCTACGAGGCCAACATGCTCGCTCTGGAGGGACACAACGAGGAGGCCATAGCGCACTACGACAGCACACTCACCGCCGTGCCCGATGACAACCGCAGCCTCCGCTCGGCCATAATGTGCTCGATGGGCGACACCTACTACAAGATGGGCAAGACCAAGGAAGCCTTTGCCTACTACGACAAGGCACTCGACCTCGATCCAGAAAATCTACTCGCACTCAACAACTGCGCCTACTTCATGGCCGAAGAGGGAGTGGACCTCGACCGTGCCGAGAAGATGAGCGCCATCTGCGTGCGGCAGCAGCCCGACAACGACACATCGCTCGACACCTATGCATGGATTCTGTTCAAGAAACGCGATTACGCCGCCGCAAAAGAATATATCGACCGTGCACTGGCCATTCAGAACGACAAGCCCGAACCCGAGGTGCTCCACCATGCCGGCGACATCTACTACATGAACGGCGACCACAAGGCCGCAGTGGAGTTCTGGGAGAAAGCTCTAAAACTAGACCCCGATAACGCCCTGCTGCGCAAGAAAGTTAAAGAAAAGACACATTTCTACGAATGAAAATCAGCAAGCTACGCTCACACATCATAACAGTAATAGCCACGGCGCTGCTCGCAGCGGGAGCGCTCTCGTCGTGCTCCTCGACAAGAAAGGCGTCCAAAGACCGCCTTCCTGCGGAGACACCCGCCGACATTTCGCTCCAGACACCGCAGCAGCGCTACAACGCTGTGTGCGGCTCATACCGCGCCTGGGAAGATGTGCAGATGCCCGTACGCCTCTCGCTCACTTCACCCAAAAGCCTTAGTGCCAACGCCCGCGCCGCGATGAAACGCGGCGAGTGGATAAGCATATCGGTGCGCATGCTCGGTTTCGAGGTGGCGTCGGCGTTCGTCGACCGCGACTCGGTGCACATCGTCGACCGCTACCATAAGGCCTACCTCTCCGAGAGCCTCGGCCGCTTTCTCAGCCAGGCCGGAGTCACCCTCGAAGCCATTCAGGACATACTCCTCGGCCGCGGATTCCTCCTCGGTGGAGCCGGAGGCACATTCACACCCCAGCTCGCCACAGCATTCGATTTCACCCCCTCACCTGACGGGCTCATGATAATACCCGCCGCCCAGCCGCAGGGCATGGAGTACGGATTTCTCCTCGCCCCAGACTCCAACAACCTCGCCATCACCACGGTGAGCGTAGGCGACAACCACGCCGCCGTGGCCCGCTACAACGACCCGGTGGAGACCAGTCAGGCAGGAAATTTCGCCGCATCCACCACCCTCAGCCTGATGAAAGGGAAAAACATAAGCGCCACCCTCGACTGGAACTTCTCCCAGGCCAAATGGAACACCGGCGTGCAGCGGTGGTGGAAACAGCCACAAGGCTACCGACGCCTCGAAGCGGCATCGCTTATCAACAAACTCACAAAACTCTGACCACTCTTGTATCGCATTTCTGCAATTTTAACCGCTATAGTAACGACCGTTTCGCTGCTCTGCTCCCCTGCCTTCGAGGCACAGGCACAGCAACGCAAGGGGCCGCGCACAACCCAGACCGCCTCAAAGGACAAGAAGAAAACCTCCTCATCATCGAAACGCAAAAGCACCTCGGCGTCGCGAAACAGCTCTGGTAAAGCCCGAACCGCCGACGAGGTGAAGCAGGCCCGCACACGCAATGCCGGCGAGATACGCGAGACCCGCCGCAAAATGGAGCTCAACACCCGCGAGACCGAGAAGCGTCTAAACCAGCTCGCACTGCTTGAAGGTGAGATAGACCAGTGCAACGACCGCATAGGAGCGCTCACGGCGAGGGTAGACTCGCTCAACCGCCGCATCACCGTGACCAACGACTCGATCTCGACGCTCGACAACCGTCTGGAAGCTATCACCGACCGATATGTGAAAGCCATACGGCGCACCCAGGGGCACGGACAGCAGATGAGCGATCTTGCATTCATCTTTTCGTCGGAATCGTTCTCACAGGCATGGCGCCGCATGCGCTCGCTACGCCAGTTCTCAAAGTGGCGGCAGCGTAAATCGCAGGAGATAACCCAATTGCGCACCGCTCTCGACGAGCGCCGCAAGGAACTCACATCACTCAAAGAGAATGTAAACAAGTCAATCGGAGCTATCGGCACCGAGCGTGCCACTCTGGTCAAAAAACAAGCTTCGACCAACACGCTTGTCGACCGCCTGCGCCGCGAAGGCGGCGAGCTGCGCCAGATTATGAGCCGCCGCGAGAAAGAAGCGGCGTCGCTCGACGCCGAACTCGACCGCATAATAGCCGAAGAGGCACGTAAGGCCGAGGAGGCACGCCGAAAAGCCGAGGCCGAAAAGGCAGCTGCCGAACGCAAAGCACGCGAGGAAGCGGAGCGGAAGGCTGCCGAGGCTGAGAAGGCTGCCGCCGAAGCCGCCGCCAAGGAAGAGGAGCGCCGCATAGCCGCTGCCGAGGCAAAAGCAGAGGCTGAGGCACGCAAAAAAGCGGCCGCAAAGGCTGAGGCCGATAAAAAAGCCGCCATGGAGAAGGCCCGCGATGACGCCGAGCGCGAGAAACTCGCACGTAAGGCCGAAGAGAAAGCAGCCAAAGAGGCCGCCGAGCAGGTGAAACGCGAGCGTGAGGCCGCACGCAAGGCCGAAGAAAAGAAAATCAAGGAGGAACGTGCCGCAGCACGCAAAAAGGCCGACGAAGAGAAGAAAGCCGCACGCGAACGCGCCAAAAACGGCAAACCCGTGAAACACACCGGACGCAACAATGGCCGCGGCGACACCGGCACCCAAGTAGAGGTGCCAGCTGACAAGGCTCCTACACTCGCAGCTCCCGCAGCCGCCGGAAGCAGCGGCATAGCACCCGCCGTGGCAGTGCCGCAGGGCATAGATTTCGAGGCTTGCAAAGGCCGTCTGCCCTTCCCTGTTAGCGGCCACTACACCATCGTGAAACGCTTCGGGCGTCAGAAACACCCCACACTGCCCCATGTGGAGACCACAAACTCAGGCATCGACATGGCCACAACGGCAGGGGCCCAGGTGAAGAGCGTGTTCGACGGCGAAGTGTCGGCAGTGTTCCGCCCCGACGGCTACAACAATGTGGTGGTGATACGCCACGGCAAATACATGACCGTCTACGCCAACCTCGGCACCATCAGCGTGAGCACAGGCCAGAAGGTAAAAGCCGGCCAGAGCATAGGCACCGTATACACCGACCCCAACAACGACAACCGCAGCGTGCTCCACTTCGAGATACGCAACCAGCGCCAGAAAGAGAACCCCGAGCTGTGGCTCAAAAAATAAGCCGTCACAACTACCCTGATATGGACGACAGATATTTCATGCGCATGGCCCTTGCCGAAGCACAGGCAGCCCTCCGAGAAGGTGAGATACCCATCGGAGCCATTGTCGTTGCCGACGGCAAAGTGGTGGGCCGCGGCCACAACCTCACTGAGACCCTGCGCGATGTCACGGCGCATGCCGAGATGCAGGCTATCACGGCAGCAGCCGAGACCATAGGAGGCAAGTACCTCACCGACTGCACGCTCTACGTAACTGTGGAGCCGTGCCTCATGTGTGCCGGCGCCATCGGGTGGAGTCAGTTGCGCCGCATCGTCATAGGTGCATCCGACCCCAAGCGCGGCTACTCCACATTTATGCCTCACCGGCATCCGTTCCATCCCCGTGCCGAAGTGGTGACCGGAGTACTCGCCGACGAATGCGCTGCCATCATGCGTGAGTTCTTCACACTGCTGCGCTGACACCGCTGGCTCACAAGCCGATGTTTTTCATTACAATTAACACAAAAAAACCTCCTTAAGTCCGACAGCGCCACGCACAGAGCATCCGCTATTTTTTTCATCAGATATTCTTCGTATATTTGCACTCTGAGGCAGAGTTCAGCACCGAGGCTGGCGCATAGGGCCGATACCGTCCTTGATAAACAATCTAATCACAACCCATAATTTTATCAAATGAAGAGACATTTACGCTTCGCCGCATTTGCGGCATTCGCTCTCGTATGCCTAATGGCATCGGCTATCACCGCCGAATCGCCCAGAAGCCAGAGCGCCAAATACAACAGTGCCGACAATATGGTGACAGTCAGCGCCAAAGCGCCCACATATTCCGAATACGACTGGGAAACATATCTGCAGGAACCCCTCGACCATATCGATTATGTGCTGATTGAACGCCACACACCCGGCACCGGCTGGGACAACGCCGAGGTTGCCCGCGTCACCGATGTGACACCCGGAGCCACATTCAGCTGGACCGACACCGATGTAAAATCTGATATGAAATACGAATACCGCCTTACGTGCTTTATCGACGGTGACCGCGGTTCCAGTTCATATGCAAATGTATATACCGGCATAGTGCCGGGCACTCTCAAGGATTTTACCGTCACCACACCCGATTGGGAGACAAAACTATTCAACATCAGCATCACCGCTCCCGACACCGACGACAACGGCAATCCGCTCACAGTTCCGGTGAGCGTGCGTGTGGAAATGCTCAACACCATGACATGGTATGAGGTAGGCACATTCACCGACATAAATCCCGGCGAAACATTCACAGTGCCGGTAGAAGAAGGTGTGCAGATGAACACCACCTACAATCTCCGCGCATACGCTTTCGTCGGACAGGCAGGCAACGGATATGCATCAGAGGCTCAGGTATTTGTTGGCGACGATATTCCCAAGGCTCCCGAAAGCCTCACATGGGAAGCCACATCCACCGAACTTACACTCACATGGGAACTTCCCGAACGCGGCGAACGTGGCGGATGCGTTAACCCCGATAATGTGGCATACAACATTTACATGCGATATGCCGGCGAGACCGACTACACAATGCTTCAGGAGCGTCACTTAGGCGAACGCTTTACATTCCCGCTCGATATGCCGGAAGAAACCGTCTTGCAGTTCGCGGTATCGGCACGCAACACTACCGGCGAGAGCTACAAAAAAGCCGAAACAGCTCAATTCACCGCAGGCCCATATGCGGCATATCCTTTCCGTGAATCGTTCGGAGGAGCGGAATTCGAGCATCACGGATGGACAGCCACAGGCTATGACGACGGATATTACCAACGCGAAGTGTTCGGCACTTTCCAATCACAAACCGAATATTTCCTCCGCGACGACATTAACCTGCTCATCAATTCGCAAGACAACGACGGCGGACTGCTGGCCGCACAGTTCTTCGGCTACATGGAAACAGGCGCGACATATCACATCACATCACCTCGCATCGACTTCACCAACGCAAAAAAACCGACTGTCTCACTGTGGTACTATTACATTCCCGTGACTGTAGAAGGCACCGATCACGAACTCCGCGTATTGGTTAGCGCCGAAGGGGGCGAATATGAGGAAATAATCCACTCGGCTTCAATCGATAAAACCGACGATTACGGCTGGCGTCAGGTCATTGCACCAGCACCTTCGCTTGCAGGCAAAACCTACGGCAATGTGCGTATAGAGGTTATCCACGGCCCATGGAGCCAGGACCTCAGCATCGACAATATCGTGGTTGAAGACAACGACCTCTCGGGCATCGGCTCTGTGGAAGCACCCGACAATGCTTCGGCGCCTGCTGAGTGGTACACCCTTCAGGGCGTGCGCGTAGCGGCTCCCGAAACTACCGGCATCTACATCCGTCGCCAAGGCGATAGCGTGGAGAAAGTGTTCGTAAAATAAACCACTGACCGCGCACCTGCGCAAGAAAACAAAAAAATAACAGCGTCGGCTTGAACAATGCAAGCCGGCGCCGTTTGTTTATAGAATCAGAGACCATCTTATCAATGATAAGGCGGGGAGGAATGATATTTTATGTTTTACAACATCTCTGAAAAAATTTAACAAAAAAACATCACTGAAAATTTGTAGAATCACCGGAAATGCCCTATTTTCGTTTTTGAATTTGAAACCATGGAACTCACGGGCCGCCGGCCTCTCCCCGCGACCCTCTTGCAGTGGGTATAGTAATAATGTCACGCAAACAAAAATACTAACCTCATACATAACCAACTACCAATGAGTTATCTAAAGTTCGATAAGAATCTCATGATAAATCTGGAGCAATCGCTGCCTAAAGAGATGCTTCGGACAAATCAAGCGGGAGCTTATCACTGCACCTCTATCGTAGACTGCAACACACGCAAACAGCACGGCCTGCTTGTGGTGCCTATCGGCGACGAAGAATACCGACCTCACGTGTTGCTATCCACCCTCGATGAGACGGTAATTCAGCACGGCGCGCCCTTCAACCTAGGCCTTCACCGCTATCAGGGAGGCGTGTACAGCCCCAACGGACACAAGTACATCAGAGAGTTCGACTGCGACAGCGTCCCGCGCACCACTTATCGCGTAGGCGGAGTAATCCTCACCAAAGAAAAAATCTTCATCTCACAAGAGAATCGTCTGCTCATACGCTACACACTTGTAGAGGCACACTCACCCACAACACTGCAGTTCCGCCCCTTCCTCGCTTTCCGCGAGAGCAATGCCCTGTGCATGGCCAACGACCGCATAAACACCGAATGCGTGCCCGTGCAGAACGGCGTGGCCTGCTGCCTCTACGAAGGCTATCCCACGCTCTATATGCAGCTCACACGCAAGCCCGAGTTCGTGTACCAGCCCAACTGGTACAACAACATCGAGTATGTGAAAGACCTCGAACGCGGCGTGCCCTACACCGAGGACCTATGGGTGCCCGGATACTTCCAGGTGAACATCAAGAAAGGCGAGAGCATCATATTCTCGGCAGGCCTCAGCGAAGTGAACACCCGCTCGCTCCCCAAGATGTATGAAAACGAGATAGCCTCGCGCACCCGACGCACAAGCTTTTTCAACTGTCTCAAAAACGCCGCCAAACAGCTCTACTACAAGAAAAGCGACCACGAATACATGCTCTCGGGCTATCCCTGGGGCACCATTCTGGCACGCAACACCTTCATGTCGCTGCCCGGCAACACCATAGCCATCGACCACCGCGGCGACTTCGAGGAGATAATGCAGACAGCCCTGGCCACCCTCAACCGCTACATGACCGACGGCCATATATCGCGCACCATCCACGGCATCGACCTCCCCGACATTCCCGTGTGGGCCATATGGGCCATACAGCAGTATGCCCGCAACTACGGCAACGCCGACGCCGCCGGGCGCTACATGCAGTCGGTGACCGACATCATCGACTTCGTGATGCTCAACAAGCACCCGCGCCTCCACCTCGATGACAACGGAATGCTCTCGACCGACGGCACCACCGAGCCAGCCTCGTGGATGAACTCGGTGTGGGAGGGCCGCCCTGTGATACCTCGCACCGGCTATCTGGTGGAAATCAACGCGCTGTGGTACAACGCGCTTAAATTCGCTGCAGCCCTCGCCGAAGGCAATCCCGACCTCGAGGAACGGCGCACCGCATGGCTCGCGACCGCCGAGAAAATGGAGCAGCCCTTCGTGAACACATTCCTCAATGACTACGGTTACCTCTACGACTACGTGGCAGGCAACTACGCCGACCCCTCGGTGCGCCCCAACATGGCCATCGCCATTGGCCTCGACTACTCGCCCCTCGACAGGCGCCAGCGCAAAGGCGTGCTCGATGTGGTCACCCGCGAGCTGCTTACCCCCAAGGGCCTGCGCACCCTCTCGCCAAAGAGCTACGGCTACCGCCCCTTCTACCTCGGCTCACCCTACGACCGCGAGATGGCCATGCACAACGGCCCCGCGCGCCCGTGGCTCATGGGCTTCTATGCCGACGCCTACCTAAAGGTATTCGGCCGCAGCGGCGTAAGCTACATCGACCGCATGCTCATAGGCTTCGAGGAAGAGATGAGCCAGGGCTGCATCGGCTCGCTGTCGCAGCTCTACGACGGCAACCCGCCCTTCAGCGGCCGCGGCGCCATAAGCCATGCCACCAACATAGCCGAGGTGCTCCGCACCATACGCACCCTGCGCCGCTTCGAGCCCGAAGCACAATCGTGAGTTCACTTCCACCTAAATCAATATCAACCAAATGAAAGCATTAATGTTCGGGTGGGAGTTTCCACCTCACATTCTGGGCGGCCTCGGCACCGCAAGCTACGGCCTCACAAGAGGCATGTGGCAGTGTGGCGACATGGATATCACATTCGTGATTCCGAAGCCCTACGGCGATGAGGACAAAAGCTTCGCCCACATCATAGGTGCCTCACAGGTGCCCGTGGCATGGCGCGATGTCAGCCGCGACTATGTGGAGAGCCGCATCGGCAACGTAATGGACCCCGACCTCTACTTCCGTCTGCGCGACCACATCTACGCCGACTTCAACTACATGCGCACCAACGACCTCGGCTGCATCGAATTCTCAGGACGCTATCCCGACAATCTGCTTGAGGAAATCAACAACTACTCGATAATGGCCGGAGTGGTGGCGCGAACCATCGATTTCGACATCATCCACTCGCACGACTGGCTCACATATCCCGCCGGTATACACGCCAAGCAGGTGACCGGCAAGCCGCTTGTAATCCACGTGCACGCCACCGAATATGACCGCTCGAGAGGGAAACCCAACCCCACGGTGTTCGGCATCGAGCGCGACGGCATGCTCCACGCCGACCACATCATCACCGTGAGCAACCTCACCCGCCAGACCGTGATAGACAACTACGGCATAGACCCCGCCAAGGTCACCACCGTGCACAACGCCGTGGTGCCCCTGAGTCAGGAACTGCTTGATGTGCAAGTGACCAAGCCCAAAGAAAAGATTGTGACTTTCCTGGGACGAATCACCATGCAGAAAGGTCCGGAATATTTCGTGGAGGCCGCCGCCAAGGTATTGAAACTCAATCACAACGTACGCTTCGTAATGGCCGGTTCGGGCGACATGATGAACAAGATGATAACTCTCGCCGCAGAACGCGGCATCGCCGACCGCTTCCACTTCCCCGGCTTCCAGAAAGGCAAGCAAGTGTATGAGATGCTCAAGGCCAGCGATGTCTACATGATGCCCTCTGTGTCGGAACCCTTCGGCATCTCGCCCCTCGAGGCCATGCAGATGGGAGTGCCCTCCATAATCTCGAAACAGAGCGGCTGCGCCGAAATCCTCACCAACGTGATAAAGACCGACTACTGGGACATCGACGCCATGGCCGACGCCATCTATTCCATCATAACCTATCCCGCAATGTACAACCAGCTCCGCGAGGACGGCCTCAAGGAGGTGAACCAGATCACATGGGACAAGGCCGGAAAGAAGGTAATCGACATCTATAAAAAAGTGCTCGGCTGGCAGTAACACACCAGGCGTCAGCCACATATCAGTTAACCACACCCACTAACAACTCATAACACACCACGATGAAGGCAATCTGCTTTTACTTTCAGATACATCAGCCGTTCCGTCTGAAACGCTACCGCTTCTTCGACATCGGCAACGACCATTACTATTTCGACGATTTCGCCAACGACGACATCATCACCCGCATAGCACACCGCAGCTACATCCCCGCCGCACAGAGCCTGCTGCGCATGATAGAGGACACCAACGGTGCTTTCCGCTGCGCATTCTCCATCACAGGCGTGGCTCTCGAGCAAATCGAGCAGTATGTGCCCGAGCTTCTCGACCTCCTCAAGAAACTCGCCGCCACCGGCAAGGTCGACTTCCTGGCCGAGACCTACGACCACTCGCTGGCTTCGCTCGCCGACCCCGAGGAGTTTGCCATTCAGGTGAAGCTGCATACCGACAAAATCAAGGAGCTCTTCGGCATCACACCCAAGGTGTTCCGCAACACCGAGCTCATCTACTCCGACGACATTGCGCCGCAGATATATGCCATGGGCTTCAAGGGATGCATCACCGAAGGCGCCAAGCACATCCTCGGCTGGAAGAGTCCCAACTATGTGTATGCCGCAGCTTCGGCCCCCAAACTCAAGCTGCTGCTTAAGAACGACAAACTGAGCGACGACATAGCACGCCGCTTCAACGATACCTCGTGGAACGAATACCCACTCACCGCCGACAAATACATCGGCTGGATAGCCGACACACCGCAGGAGGAGCAGGTGTTCAACCTTTTCATGAATCTTGAGACATTCGGCGAGTTCCAGACCGCCGACACGGGCATATTCCAGTTCCTCGAGGCACTTCCCCGCTTCGCCCGCGAGCGCGGCGTGGAGTTCATAACTCCCTCCGAGGCCATCAAGACATTCAAGCCCGTCGATACCCTGTCGGTAGTGCATCCCATCAGCTGGGCCGACGAGGCCCGCGACACATCGGCATGGCTCGGCAACCAACTGCAGAACGAGGCATTCAACAAGCTCTATTCCGTGGCCGAGCGTGTGCGCCTGAGCGACAACCGCAAGCTCAAAGAAGACTGGGGACGCCTCCAGGCATCGGACCACCTCTTCTACATGTCGACAAAGCATATGGCCGACGGCGCGGTCCACTCCATGTTCTCGCCTTACGAAACACCCTATCAGGCTTTCACTAATTACATGAATGTACTCGCCGACTTCATCGTGCGCGTTGAGGAGCAGTACCCCATGAGCATCGAAAACGAGGAGCTCAACTCGCTGCTCACCACCATCCGCAACCAAAGCCGCGAAATAGAGACCCTCAACAAAGAAATATCCAGCTACCGTCTCAACGAAGAGCACCTCAACGAGGAGCACGCCCTGCGCGAGGCTCCCAAGGAGGAGAAACCCAAAGCTGCCGCAAAAACCAAGAAGGCCGGCTGCAAAACCAAGGCTACCAAAGCTTCAACCAAAAAAGCTGATAAATAAATATCCTTTCGACCGGTTCGACATCCGGCCAAATTTAAGAGCTTGTTTAATAATAAATGTTGCAGGCAGGGTCGCATAGCTTGAGACGGTTTCCGTCATGTGACGAAGGAGTGTACTGAAGTACATGACTGAGGAACATGGCAGAAACCGGCCAAGATATGCGAAGCAATGGCGATTTTATAATCACAGGTATTCACCTCCGACAATTGAACAGTCATAAAAATATGTCAATTATATGAAAAATAATACTCCCCCTACGGCCATTCGCCGGCATCTTTCCGCTTGATCTTCGGTCGTTATGGAACCCCATAACTCCCTCATCGCAAGCGAAAATCTGCGCGACGACTGACCGCCCTGCCAATAACATTTATTATTAAACAAGCTCTAAAACCCCGCGCTCCCTCGTTGTCACGAGTCAGGCGCGGGGATTTTATTTCTGTTGCCCTCAGGGCGGGAATCAGAGCATCGCCTTGCGGGTGGCGGTGGCGCCGTTGGCGTCGGTTACAGTCACTATCACCATGCCCGAAAGACCTGAGAGGTCGATGGTGGCGCTGTGGCCGTTTTTCTCTACCGGAGCAGCGAGGAGTGTGCCCGTGGGGCTGAATACCGCTGCCGATACGATATCGGCGTCAGACAGCGCCACAGCCACGCGTGAGCGGGTGTTCACGCCGAGGGTGAGACCGGTCTTCACCGATACGCTCTCCACCGCGCCGGCCTCATTGATGCGGAAATACACATCGCCGCTTATCTGGGTGCCTTCAGAGTTGTGAAGCGAAGCACAGTAAAGTTTGCCCGGAGAGGCAGAGTTGAAGCTGAAAGCCACCGAGTCGCTGACCTTCACGCCCTGTTTCATCACATAATTGTCGGTCTGCAACACACCTATCTGATTCATAGTATCGCCGTCCCACACTCCTAACAGGAAGTGGTCGGTGATGTCGGTATTGGCGCATGTTATTTCATATGAGAACTCAAGCCGCGAGGGGTCGGCATGCTCGCTGTCGCCCTCGAAAATAAACGAATCTACCAAATATTCCGGCACCACAGCATCGGGGTCGGTTTCCACGCTCACTACATCCACCGTGTCAATCAGATACAGACCTTCTTCATCGTTGCCGAGAATAGCGAAGATATACTCGGTGTTGCGCTGGAAATCGGGGCTGTAGTAGGTAAAATTAAGCGGAAGTGTGAATGTCTCGGTTTTTCCGGCGCCTATGGTGATGGCGTGGAAATTATCGTCGAGAGCCATCACATCGCCCTCCTCGGTGATAAGCGCTCCCGACACATCGAGGCTGAGGGCTGTCTTGGTGGGATTGGAGAATACGAAACTGTAAGTACCCTGCTTGCCGTAATAGAGCGGAGTCATAATCATCGACGACACCACGCCGGGTTTCTGTGTATCCTCCTCAATTACCTGAGTTACTCCGAAGATATGGATTATATCCATTTCATCGGGATTATATAGCACCGCATAATAGTCGGTGTTGGTCAGGAAGCCATACTGCGGCTGCAGCGTGAACTCGACGGTGCGCTCCACGGTCTGTTTCGAGCCGATGCTGTAGGTCACGGGGTCGGTAACAGCCATTATATAACCGTCGCCGGTCACCAAAGCGAATGCCACGGGGAGGTCGACGGCAACATCGGTGCCGTTGAATATGCTGGCTGTATAAGAGCCGCTTTTGCCACTTATGAGTTTGCCGTTGAGAGTAGCGGTGACCACTTCTACCTTGGTGCTCTCCTCATGACCTATGGAGGCCACGCCGCCTTTCATCTCCACCACGGCATAGTTCTTCTCGCCGTAGTTGCACTTCGACGGAAGCCAGTCTGCGCCACTCAGGTCGGCGAGGCTGAACCAGTCCTTGTCTTTAGTGACGATGCGTGCGCGGTATGTGCCGTCGGGGAGCGACGAGGGGATGCTGGCCGAATAACCGCCTATGCCGCTGTAAGGCTTGAAGACACCCTCCTCTTTCTTACCGACATAAGTTTTCTTGCCCGTCTCCATATTCTCCATCTCGCAGTTGAGCTCGAGAGTGGCTGTGACATAGGTCATGTTGAACCATCCGTTTTCCGACATGCTGAAGTCGAGCTTATTGCCGGAAATTGTGGCCACAAACTCGCCGAACTGATAGAGCTGCACCTGTGGACGCTGCGTGCCGTCCATGGGCGGCCGGGCGTTGAGCATGGCGCACTGCATGGTGTTGTAGCCGCCCTCATATCCGCCGGTGCCCTGCCCTGCCGGGTTGAGAGCGTCAATGGCGAAATAAGCGTCGTAGAAGCCGTTCCAGCCCCAGTTGATATGAAACAGACCGTTGCCGTCGTAACCGTCGCACACAAAGGCGTGACCGCCGCCGGGCGCCTGACCCGAATAGTAGACAGGACCTACATTCTTCAGGTTGTCGATGAGCATCTGCTCCCATTCTTCTTTTGAATAATGGTCGCGATAATAGAGCCATGTAGCCACATCGTAGTTGAATGTGTTCACCATGGCGCTCACCATGTCGAGGTCAGAAGCTCCCGACCCCTCGAATGCATAGGCCATGTTCATGGCGTAGCCGCATGTAATCATGAGGTTGGCTACCGCCTCTTTCTGAGCCTGCGTAGAAGCGGTGTACATGTATTCGTCGGCCATGTTGCCCCAGTCGAATGTCACATTCAGGCTGCGTGTGAGCTGCGTGTCGTAAAATGTGGCGTGACCGTTGCCGGTGGCGCGTGCGGGGTATTCAAAGTAGTTCATCACCTGGGCCGCAGCCGTGGCCACACATCCGGTGGGGGTATGCTCGCTGCCCGAAGCCGGTGTATAGAGGTTGTAGGGGTCATCCTGGCTCCATGTGGTGGTGAGCAGAGGCTTTATAGCTCCCGGACGGGTGATTTGTGCCGGTGACTTCGAAGCATAGTCTTTTCTGAGGATGAGCTTGCCGCGGTGCTCTGCACCGGACTGTGCCACACTATCGGCCCACGCTATCTGGCGGGCATACTGACTGAGCCACCACTTGAGCTGTGGAGGCATCTTCGATGGGTCAGCCTCTCCATCGCCATAGCCGAGAAGGGGCAGCGCGAGGTCGTCGGCGCCGGCGAGCAGCCAGCCGCCACCGTCTCGGGCGAAGAGATAAGCCGCAGGGGCACCATGCTGTGTCTCCACAGTGCTGACGAGCGCAGGAGCGTCCATAGCTATGGAAAGCGCTTTGCGGGGCTGCCCGTCGGAAAGTTTCAGACGTGAGAGGGCCTGTTCCGGGGTAAGCGGTGCAGCAGTTGCAGCCGCGGCTCCGAACATCAGCGCAGTTACAGTAGCTGTAATTATTCTATTCATCTACGAGGTTATTAAAATCAGCTTTGCGCCTGCAAAGATACAATATAAATTTGCAGGCACAAGCATAATGTTGCTAAATCATGGCAAACTGCATCAATCTGCCACCAAAGGCAGACGGGCTATGAGGTCGTCGCGGAGGGCGGTCTTTTTCGAGATGTGATCAAGCACCATCTTTACGAAGGGGTCACGTTCGAAATCGCCGCGCACATGCTCGAAGTCGCCACGGCGGTTGCCGTCGCTTGCGGCGTCAATGCCGAATCCGATGCGGGCCACTGCCGAAAACTCTTTGCGGGCATCGTCGTAGAGCATGTTGTCGAGGCGCACCACATTGTCGATCCAGCGGTCGGCTATGGCGCGTATATCCTCCATGGTAAGCTCGTCTATATCCTTGCCCCACCAGCGTCGGAAGTTGTCGACCACCCAGGTCCACTCCAGCTCGTAGTAGTTGTCGGAGAGCCAGCGCAGGCGCTCGTTCACATCCAGCATGGTGGCCAGCCGCCCCGAAGTAATGTCGGCACAAAGCTTCTTCACCTCGGTTTTCGGAGCGAAAAGTCCGGCTATGTCGAGCCATTCGCCTGTGCCCTCCTCAAGAGTGGGCTTCAGACGGCGGTGCAGGTCGGCCTCATCGGTGATGGGAGCGCCCTCGAGACGCTTGAGCACAGAGTTGCCCATGAACTTGTCGATGGCCATGGAGTAGTAACCGCGTCCCTTGCGCAGGGCCGAGGCAGTTATGATCATGCCCTGATATGAATAATGGCCCGAAGTGGCGCCGGCTGTGCTCTCGATATCGTCGAGCAGCGTGATGCCGTCCATCATCTTCTGCACGGTGTAGGGGCTGAGAAGATTGAAGTTGATGAAGTCAAGTATATGTTTGGTGCGTCGCTTGTCGCGTTTGGGCCACTTCATGGCGTCGCGTATGGTGCCCACGCTCTTGAGGTTCACACCCGGCACTAGGTGTGCCACGCCGGTGCTCTCTATGAGGTAGCTGAAAGGCAGACGCGAGGTATCGGGATGGTTCACATGGCGGCCCATCACGAGCGAGAAGGCGCCTATGTGGGCGGGCCAGAGCACGTAGCTGTCGCTGGTGGTCTTCGACCCGCGGTCGACCACACCCTGGTGGATGGGGCCGAGCTTGTACATGTGGTTGCTCTGGTTCGAGCCGCTGCCTGCGTTAAGGAACGAGAACATGCCGGCGATGAGCAGCGACGATTTATGCATTGTCACCGTGTAGGGACCTGCGAACACTGCGGCTGCCTCGCCGTTCTCGCACGCACAGTTGGCGAAAAACAGCGAATCGTGAGCCGAGAAAAGGCGTGTGAGCTGTGTGGCCTGTCCCACAAAGGTGTGCACGAGCACCGTGCCCTCGGTAACCCTGGCTCCGGCGCAAACGATGAAATCGCGTCCCATCACGTTGGGACCCACAAGCACAGGGTCGTCGGGCTCCGACATTATCGAGCCGTTGGAGAGACTTTTGGCGCCGTCGATGGTAGTGCAGGGGCCCACATACACATCGCGCAGCGAGCCGGCATTTATTATGGTCACATTCTCGCCGATGGTGCCCACAGAGCTGCGGCGCGTCTCCACATATTCCTCCACAAGGCGGCGCAGGCTCTCGGTGAGCTGCTTGTCGTGGCGGTACATGGCCAGCAGATAGGCCACCTGAGCCGAAAGACAGTCGTAAAGAGGCACCTCGCGACCGCCGGTCTCGTTGAGCACCGACACCTCCACACCGTTGCCGAAGGTAGAGCTTCCGGTCATGGCCACACAAGCAGTATTTTCTATCACGGTGCCCGCGCCGATAGTGTAGTCGGCTATGTAGTTGCCTATGCGGTTTATAAGCACATTGTTTCCCACATGGCAGTTGTGCACCGTGGCATAGTAGATACCGGTTTCCTGTGGTATGTGGCCGTCGCGAAGGATGGTCTCCTCGGTAGTGCCGAGAGCCACATTGCCTGAAAAGTTCACGAAACGATAATGCTCGGGGCGGAAGGGATCGGCCACCTCCACGAGGTCCCACTGTGAGCAACGGCAACCGTTGTTCTCAAGCGCCTGACGCTCGTCGGCTGTAAGTTTTCTCATAATTAAAAATGTGTGTTATAGAGGTTTAGACAAAACCGGTGTCCTTAGGCGGCGGCCAGCCGGCATAATGTGAGAGGAGATGAGAGCTGGAAAAATAAAAATATAGAGACGAGGAGGTTAAGGTATGAAATCGGCCACAAGAGGAGCGATCTCTTCAAGCGCCATCCCGTGGAGGTCCTTGGGGCTCAGGAGCGCTTCCTCGCGCAGAGGCCAGCGCACTCCCACCGCAGGATCGTCGAAGCGCAGAGTTGCCTCGGCCTGCGGACAATAGATATTATCGACCTTATACTGAAACTGCGCCACATCGCTGAGCACCTGGAAACCATGTGCGAAATAGCGCGGGACGAATAACTGAAGGTGATTCTCAGCCGACAGCATCACCTCGAGATGCCGCCCGAAAGTGACCGAACCGGGACGGAGATCGACCACCACATCAAGCACCGCGCCCTGCGACACCCTCACCAGTTTGGCCTGCGAGGCGTTGCCTCGCTGCAAATGCAGTCCGCGCAACACTCCGCGGGTGGAGACCGACTCATTGTCCTGCACAAATTCCAGGTCGGGGCGCCCTATGGCCCGGCGCAACTCCTCGAGCCGCAACGTTTCCATGAAATATCCGCGCGTATCACCCATGCAACGGGGTTCTATCAGCCATACACCTTCTATAGCTGTTGGAATATAGTTCATAGGGGTTTGTAAATTATTCGCAAAATTAGTAATTTTGCCTTATATATAAAAAATTCTGTAGGTCCAACCACCTCACAACCATAATAACGAGGGATTATGACACAGCCTAACGTAATACTGTTCGACGCACCCGATGTGCGCGAAAGCCTTCTCCCGCTCAGCTACACTCGCCCTGTGGCCGACTTCCTGCTGGGTATCACCACACTGCGCAAGAAATGGGAAACCTTCCTGCCGGGCACCTATTCCTATCTCACCGTCGACTATCTCGCCGAGAAATTTCCGCTCTCGGCAACTGACGACAACCTTTTCGTGGCCTCGCACGTGGTGGCCACACCCGAGCTGGCATCGGCAGTGGGCGCCCTCGCCCCCGGAGAGGCCCTCACCGCCATGTCACACTCCGGTAAGGAAGTGCTCGTGGCACTTCGCGGCACTCTTGAGCAGTTTCGCAACCGTCCGTCCGCTCCCGCCGCAAGTGGCCAATTTGGCGACAAAGTAGATGTCATCACCCAACTTTACGACATTTTCACCCTCAATCCCCGCCAAATTGAAGACGACTTCCAGGTAATCACCCACCGCCGCGAGGGCCAGAGCATACCCCGCAGCAACACCGTGATAGGCGACCCCGAGCAGATATTCATCGAAAGCGGCGCCATAGTGGATGGTGTGGTGCTCAATGCATCGCACGGTCCTATCTACGTGGGGCGCCACGTAGAAATAATGGAGGGAAGTTGCCTGCGCGGTCCCATAGCCCTCTGCGAGCACTCCACAGTGAACATGGGCACTAAAATCTATCCCGGCACATCGCTCGGTCCATGGTGCAAGGTGGGAGGCGAGCTCAACAATGTGGTGATGTTCGGCTTCTCAAATAAGGCCCACGACGGATTTCTGGGCAATGCCGTAATAGGCGAATGGTGCAACCTCGGCGCCGGGTGCGTGGCCTCGAATCTCAAGAACGACTACACCGAAATAAAGCTCTGGAACTACCCCTCGCATCGGTTCCTGCGCACCGGTCTGCAGTTCTGCGGCCTCATAATGGGCGACCACTCGAAGGCTGGCATCAACACCATGTTCAACACCGCCACAGTAGTTGGTGTGGGTGTGAATATCCACGGCTCAGGATTCCCGCGTAACTTCATAGCCTCCTTCAGCGAAGGCGGCGCTGCAGGTTTCACCGACCTCCCCATGGAGAAATTTTTCGACACCGCATCGCGCATGATGGCCCGCCGTCACCGCAGCCTCAGTGACACTGACCGCCGCATATTCCACGCTATCAAAGAAATAGCCGAGAACTATAAATAACCCTGCCCGCAGGCTCCGGCCTGTGCATGAAAACGACATATTGCGCCCACAGCGACAAATCTCTTGAGACATCGCTGCGGGCGCAGTACGTTTTTTCTGAAAATTACAGCTCGGAATAGGTCGGGATTCTGTCGACGAAGCGCACTTTGGCCGGCGTGGTCGAATAGTCGATACGGCAACAGTAGTGACTCAGGCCGTTGCTCACCATAAGCCAGGGCACACGGAGCACCATGTTGTAGCGCACAATCTGGTCGAAGGTTTTCTGCGTGATGGGTATGTGCGGGGCCTTGTATTCCACTATGAGCCGCGGCGCGAGCGCGTCGGTGGAGTAGAGCACCGTGTCGCACCGGCGCGAGGTGCCGTTGAGCGTGATGGGCACCTCGTTGGCAAGCAGAGGGGCCGGATAGCCGAGACATTCGACAAGATATGCCACGAAATGCTGACGCACCCACTCTTCAGGAGTGAGGGCCACATAACGCCCGCGCAGACGGCAGCGCACCCTGCGCAACCCGTCGGGAAAGTCGTCGCGAATATCGAGCCGGGTGGCCGGCAGGTTGAGTGTAGGTTGCGGCCCGATGTTGTTGCCGTTGCTTCCGGAATCCATTGCTGAACTGTATGGTACGCTGCCTCCCTATGTCTTAGCAAAAAGCTCCCGACTGCACAGCCGGGAGCTTATTGTCGTTTTTTAGGTATAAGGCTAACGTAAGATGATATTGGGCGGGGACGGCACACGCCTCCCCGGCCTCGTGTTTTTATTGGAAGCCCGCGACCTTAGGGGCCACGGGTTTATGGTTTATGTCAGGTGCTTATTTGGCGCTGTCGGCGGGAGCTGCAGCGGGAGCCTCTGTAGCAGCGGCTTCGGGAGCAGCTGCCTCGGGTGCGGGCGAATTGTATTCGGTGCCGGTCACGGTCTGGATTTCATTGGTGGGCTTAACGCGCGCACCGCTCTGAACCATATCACGGGGCATTACAAATACACTGAGCACCGAGAGGATGCCTATGATGGCGGCAAGAGTCCAGGTGGTTTTTTCTATGAAATCGTTGGTGCGGCGAACGCCCATTATCTGGTTCGAGCCTGCGAAAGCCGACGAAAGGCCGCCGCCTTTTGATTTCTGAACCAGCACCACGATGATGAGAAGCACTGCTACCAAAACGGTAAGAATGATAATAAGAGTGTACATTTTGCTTTTTGAACTATTGTTCGGTTTCTTATTTTAATTTTCCTGAGTAGTTTCGCTCGCATTCCGTTTATTTCGTAAACCCTCAAGAAGCATCAGCTTACGCAAAAAACGTAATTGGTCTGCAAAGTAAGCATTTTTTTCGGGAACTGCCAAACTTAATCGGTTAAGAATTTCATAAGCACGCTCATATCGCCCTGTTTTTATGTAAACGCGGGCCAGACTCTCGCTGAGCGAGCTACTTCCAGGCTCTTCGTGCAGGGTCTCGGGCTTCGTTTTTTTCTTTTTCGAGGCAGCGGCAGGCCGGGGCTCTTCCTGAGGCTGAGGCAAAGGAAGCTCATCGGTCCCGGTTGTTTGGGAAGCAGCGGCATTCCCCTCCTCGCCATAGCCCGACGAAAGGATAAAACGGCTGATGCGCGCATCCTGCGAGTTGTCATCGGGCGACACCGGCGCCACGGCCGACCGGGCCTCGGCGGCAAGCTGCTGCGCGTAGTCGGCCACAGGATTGAATATAAGCCTCTCGAGCGTTTCGATTTCACCCGGCTCCTCGCGCCCGAAGGTGGTGAGGAACTTATCTATGGCGCCTTCGGTCGAAGGCTTGCGCGGAGTGTCGTCGGAGGGATAGAACGGCTCGCGGAGTTCGTCGTCGGGTTTCGAGGCGAGGGTCTGCGCGGCAGTGGTTCCGCCCAGTGCCAGAGCAAGCCTGCCGAGGGCCTCGCGGCGCTCGCTCTCGGGCATAGGGGTGCCGTCGCGACGCGACTGTGCCAGAGCCTCCACCGGTATGAAGGGGGCTTCCCGGCGCATGCGCTCCATCCAGCTGTCGGTCACGTGGCTGAAATCGCCGCGAAACGCCTGTGAGAGTATGTCGAAATCCGCCTTGTCCATTACCAGTTGCCGAGAGTAGCGTTAAAGATAAGTTCCACCAGCTCCTTGCTTATTTCCTGACACAGCTGCTCCTGCACATCGTTGAGCATCTGCGAGGCGTCGAAGTCGCGGTAGGCCGAGAATGTCTGGTTTATGTCGTTCCCCTCCTTCTTGCTGTCGGTGTATTTCACGCGCACCGTGATGGTGAGCCTGGTTTTCGACGCATATGCGTCTTCGGTCACGGCCTGCGGCGTGAGGTTGTAGCCGGTGATTTCGCCCTCGATATCGAGGTCGGATGCTCCGTCGATGGTCTGCAGGCGTGTGTTGCGGGTTATGTAGTCGAGAAGGTCGTTTTCGAACATCTGCTGCAGCGGACTGTAGACCAACGCGGCACGTATGGGGAACTCGCCCACGTGCACCGTGCGGTACACGGTGTAGTCTATGGCAGAGCCGTTGAGCTTGTAGCTCGGCACGCATCCCTGATGCATGAGCGCCGCCACGACGAGTGTCAATATGGTGAGAAGTCGGTTCATTCGTTTTTATTCCGTAAGGAAGGGGGACTACTGCAGCCCGTATTCCTTGATTTTTCTGTAGAGTGTGCGTTCCGATATATGGAGCTCGGCGGCGGCAGCCTTGCGTCGCCCGTCGTTGCGCTGCAGGGCCAGGCGTATTGTCTCTCGCTCAGTGTCCTCGAGCGAGAGCCCCCCCTCCCAGTGGTCCACAGTGCTGTAGGCCACATCCACCGGTCCTCCGGGCTGATGGGCGCTGTCGACACGCGCCGACACATCTGTAAGACGGCTCACATCCGGATAGCTCTGGCCGTCGACAGGCAGACGCCCAGTGTGTCCTATGCCGAGCTGCTTCTCCACAGGGATGGCGGCCGACGGAGCATGTTGTCCCGCAGTCGCGGCTCCGCTCTTGAGCGCGTCGATTTCGCTCTGGAGGTTCATAATCATGCCGAGAAGCATGTCACGCTCGCGCTCGTAGGTGTGGTCCGAAACGCAGCGCACAGGCGAATATTCATCGCCTCCCGCCGGAAGATATCCGGCGAGCGTGTCGCGGGTAACGGTTGTTCCGGCCTCAAAAAGGGCTACTTGCTCCACCACGTTTTTCAGCTGGCGCACATTGCCGGGCCAGCGGTAGTTGAGCAGCGTATGCCGCGCATCGTCGGCCCACTCGACGGGCTCGGTGCGATAACGCTCGTCGAAATCACCGATAAACTTGCGCGTGAGCAGCAATGTGTCGTTGCCGCGCTCGCGCAGCGGAGGCACCTCAATGCTCACCGTAGCCAGACGGTAATAGAGGTCTTCCCTGAAGCGGCCTTCGCTCACGGCGCGCAGCATATCCACATTGGTAGCGGCCACCACGCGGAGATTGGTCTTCTGCACTGTCGACGAGCCCACCTTCATAAACTCTCCTGTCTCGAGCACCCTTAGCAGACGCGCCTGGGTGGTGAGCGGAAGCTCGCCCACCTCGTCGAGGAATATAGTGCCTCCGTCGGCTTCCTCGAAGTAACCTTTACGGGTGGCTATGGCGCCGGTGAACGCTCCCTTCTCATGGCCGAAGAGTTCTGAGTCGATGGTGCCTTCAGGAAGGGCGCCACAGTTCACGGCTATATATTTCGAATGTTTGCGCGGCGAGTAAGCATGAATGATGCGCGGAAAAAACTCCTTGCCGGTGCCGCTTTCTCCGGTCACCAGCACCGACACATCAATTGGGGCCACGCGCAGGGCGCGGTCCACAGCGCGTATAAGCCCCGGGGCATTACCCACGATGCCGAGCCGCGCCTTCACTTGCCGTATCTGTTCTTCTGTTGCCAAGTCGAAATTATCAGATGTTATATAGTTTAGAACGGACCGCGCACCACCGTGTCTTTAGCGTAGCGCTTGTCGCGCAAGCAATAGGTGCGCTCACGCAGAAATTCGCCAAACTCCTTTTCCGAACCCATGTGGGCCATCTGCTCCTCCACGCTGATGGGGTCTCCTACGGTGATGTGGAAGGTCTTCCCTTTCTTACGGAACACCTCGGCGGGATGGCGGAAAGTGCGCAGCTGCCAGCACACCACCCCGAGGAAATTGAACCACCACGACTGCGAGCCGTGGAAGAAGATGGGGATTACCGGCACCTTGAGCTTCTCTATGAGCTGTATCACCGTGGGCTGCCACTCGCGGTCCTGCAGGCGTCCGCGCCAGTTGACCTTGGCCACTGCTCCGGCAGGGAAGAAGCCCACAGGCATGCCGGCGCGCACGTTCTTTATCACCTCACGGATGCCGGCCATCGACACAGCCTTCTTCTTGGGGTCGTCGCTCGCCATGGCGTCGACGGCTATGAAATTGGGGCGCATGGCCTTGATATAGTTCAGGAACATGTTCACCATCACCTTGTAGGTGGGACGGTGGCTTGCGATGAGGTTTATAAGTATGATGCCGTCGAGCGCACCGAAATGATGGTTGCTCACGGTCACAAACGCACCTTCGGGAAGGTTTTCGAGCACCTTCTCGTTGTCGATGCGCAGTTTTATGTCGAGGTCACGCAACAGGCCGGTGGTGAATTCCGGACCTGGGGTGGCGAAATTGTGCTCGTGTATATCATTCACCTTATCGAGCGAGATGAAGCGGATGAGCCACTCCACCAACTTGCGATGCCCTTTGAGCTTGGGCACAAGGTTCATTATATCGTCGGCATCGAGCACCGTTGGCTTTTCGTCTATGGGCTGTGTGACAGCTGTTCGGTTATTTTCTTCCATATTTATTTTGCAAAAATACGAATAAATCGGGAAATAAGTGACTTGAACATAAAATATAGGCTGCTACGGGCGATATGCGGCCACATACTCAGCCGCTGTGCGCGCTATATCGAAGCAGCTGGTGACATGCACGTAGGCATCTTTGGCGGCAATGGCGGCATAGCGCTGATAGTCGGCGCCCACGGCTTTTATGGCTCCGGCGAGCGCATGATGGTTGCCGCAGCGGAATGGAGTGCCGAATCGCCCGTGCCCGATTATATCCATGGGGCCCTCCACATCGCTCACTATCACAGGAATTTTCGCGGCCATAGCCTCGGCCACCGTTAGTCCGAAACCCTCGTAGCGCGACGGCAGGAGAAACATGTGATAATCCTTGAGTGTGGAGTAGATTTCAGTGCGTGAAAGGTTTCCGGCAAATCTAACACGCGAGTCCAAGCCAAGCTCTCCGACAAGCTGCCGCAGATATGCCTCCGACGGCCCCTCGCCTATCAGTGTGAGATGGGCGTCGAGGCCTGCGGCCGTCACCTCGGCCAAGGCACGCAAGGCTATATCCTGCCCCTTCTTCTCATGCAGCAGACGCGCTACCGACACAAGTTGCAGCAGTTCGCCAGCCGCAGGTGCCTGGGCTGTTCCGTTCTCGGGGATGGCTATCGAAGAGCACACTATGCCGTTGGTCACCACCGTCGACTCCAGGCCCAGACGGGTGCGGAGGTCGGTCTGCACGGCTTCGGAAATAGCGAACAGGCGGTCGGTGCGCCCGGTGTGGAGCCGCATCGGCACACCGGTGTCGTGCACGGTCACGGCGAAAGTCACTCCGCGCCAATGGGGTGTGATTTGGGTGCCGTGCATCTGATGAAAATGCACCACATCGGGCCGTGTGCGCCTCAGCATCAGGTTGTAGCGCAGCAGCCACAACGGGTTGCGGCTCCCCTCGGGGCGATTTACAAGCACCACATGCACTTTAGGGCTGATTTTGTCGAGTAGCTCCTGCTCATAGTGCCGATTCACCACAAGGATAGTCACCTCGTGGCCTGCCTCAGCCTGTGCCGCAGCAATATCGGCCAGCATAAGCTCTGCCCCGCCGGTAGTGAAACCGAATATCATGTGGGTGATTCTCATCTTCAACTTTTTTTGCACAAATGTACTGAATTTTTCGTTTTCACGACTGCTGTCGGGCATTAATGGACGCGGAAATGATTCGGAATGGGTAAAAATCACTACTTTTGCAGACAAATGGCAAAAGGCATCATGAGCGAGAATACACAGAAACCAGCACAGGCACCGGCGCCCGCAGCTCCGCAACCGAAAGGCTCACGCATCCGCAAAACAGTGGGCATGGTTGTGAAGTTCATCGTACCGGTGGCGGTAAGCGTGGGGCTGTGCCTCATCATGTTCCGCGACATCGACTACCACGACATGATGAAAGTGATCAGGGAACAGTGCGATTTCCGCTGGATAGGTCTCAACCTGCTGCTCGGCATCGTGCCTCTGCTGCTCAGAGCACTCCGTTGGGGCATACAGCTTCGCGCATCGGGAGTCAACGCTCCGGTGCATGCCCTGGTCTACAGCATCATCGGCTGCTATTCGCTCAACCTGGTATTCCCGCGCCTCGGCGAGGTGTGGCGCACCGGATATATAGCCTATAGGGAGGAACATCCGTTCTCCACGATATTCGGCTCTATGATAGCCGACCGGTTTGCCGACCTCATCACGGTGGCTTCGCTGACGCTGTTTACTTTCCTGATAGCACGCGGACCTATAGTTGATTTCGTGCAGACATACCCCGACGCATACCGCAGGATAGCCGCAGTGCTTGCATCGCCATGGACATGGGTCTCACTTGTGGCACTTGTGGGCTTATTCTGGCTTGTGCTCTCGCGCAGCCAAAGTTCTTGGGCCGCTAAAATCAAAAACTTCCTTAAGGGCCTTTGGAACGGATTCTCCGACATAGCCCACATGCGCCACAAGGGTGTGTGGCTCGGACTTACCTTCGGCATATGGGGAGCCTACTATCTGCAGCTTGTGGTAGCCTTCAATGCATTTCCGGTGCTCCGCGAGTTGCTCGCTCACTCTGGCCTAATAGTGACTCTGGTGTGCTTTGTACTCACATCGATAGGTATGGGCATCCCCTCCAACGGCGGCATAGGTCCTTATCAGACAGCCATGCTATTCGGGCTCAACATCTTTTATCCCGCTCTCGGCGGCACGGTGAGCCAGGAAGCTTTCCGCCTCACCGGCGCGGCATTCGGCAATGTGATCATCGCATGCCAGACGCTGTTGCTGGTGGTGCTCGGACTCGTGGTGTTCGTGCTCGTGACGCTCGACAAACGCCGCGACCCCGCCACCCCCGCGGCACATAAATAACGGCGAAAGCGGCCAAATCGACGCCCGGAGTTTTGCTATTGACAAAATAATCATTACCTTTGCGACAGATTCCAGGGCCGAATGGTGGAATGGTAGACACGAAGGACTTAAAATCCTTTGGCCGTTTAGGCTGTGTGGGTTCGAGTCCCACTTCGGCTACAAAACCGGGCGACAACATTGTCGCCCGAAAATTTAACCATAAACCGGTCAATAGACTCACACCATGAAAACTATGCGAATGCTCGCCGCGCTTCTGCTGGCGATTGCAGTATCCCTACCCATGGCTGCCAAAAAAAAGGCGCCGGCTCCCGACCCGAACGACACTCCGCGCCAGTGGACACAATTGCTGTGGCCGCAGGGGGCACCGCACCCCAAGACAGTGTTTCTTGATGACAAAGGAAATCCCCGTCAACCCAAAGATGTGGGCGACACGGCCAAGGTGCATGTGTTTCTGCCCGCACCCTCCAAAGCCAACGGCCAGGCTGTGGTGCTCGCCCCCGGAGGTGGATATGTGTGGCTCGCTATCGACAACGAGGGCTACGGCTGGCAGAGATTCTTCAACGACCGCGGTATAGCGCTCATAGTGCTGCAGTACCGCCTTCCGGGAGGACAATGGGAAATACCGGTTGAGGATATTCAGGAAGCCGTGCGCCTGGTGCGCCGCAATGCCGCCGCTTGGAACATCGACCCATCCAAAATCGGTGTAGGCGGCTCGTCGGCCGGCGGACACCTTGCCTCCACAGCTGTGACCCACTTCACCAAACCTGTCAACGACGACCCGGTGAGCTGCCGCCCCGACTTCGGTATCCTCTATTATCCTGTGATAAGTTTCCTGCCGCAGTACAGCCACGGCGGAAGCCGCGTAGGTCTCCTCGGCCCCACCTTCCTTTGCGACCGCGAGCTGCAGTTCAGCAACGAGATGCATGTGACACCCGACACACCTCCCTGCATCATCTTTTTCTCGTCGGACGACGACATAGTGAACCCCGCCAACGGCCTCCTGTTTTATCAGGCTCTCTATGACAAAGGAGTACCCGCATCGCTCCACATCTATCCCGAGGGGCGCCACGGCTGGGGCAGCAACCCCGGCTTCAAGTTCCGCTCCACCATGGAGCAGGACCTCTCCACGTGGCTTGAGAACCTTCAGTAACAACAGCCCTCCTTCATAACAACATTGCCCTCCCTGCGGGCACAACCGAGGCTGCATCTTGCGGGTCGACACGCCCCCGAAGATGCAGCCTCGAGTTTAAGAGTGTGTTACTCGGTATTACTTGTCGATGGAGATGAGCTTATAGTCCTTCGAACCGAGACCGATCTTGGCGGCATGGTCCACGGTGTGGGTGCCGTGGCGTGAGCTGATGCGTTCAAGCAGCGGGCCGTTGTCGTTGCCCTCCGAGGGCTTCATGTTCATCACGAGGTCGAGACATGCCTGGTCGAGGGCAACGGGATCGGTGGAGGCGAGGATGCCCATATCCTTCAGCAGCGGCGCGTGAGGATGCGAATCGCAGTCGCAGTCCACGCTCATGTTCTGCATCACATTGATGTAAAGTATCTTCTCGCCATTGCCGAAATAGTCGTGCACCGCCTGGGCGGCAGCTGCCATCGACTCGAGGAAAGCTTCCTGCTTCGGCAGATTGCCCCACAGCTGAGGTGCGTCGTCGGTCACGCCGGCGGTGTGGATATACGCCTTGCCGTCGCGCGAGGCCACGCCGATGCTGGCGTTCTTGAGCACGCCGCCGAAGCCGCCCATGGCATGTCCCTTGAAGTGGGCCAGGTTAATCATAAAATCGTAGTTGGCCAGATGTGAGCCCACGATGTCATATTTTATGTGGGTGGAGTCTTTCACGGGAATCTTCATGTCGCCGTCGCTATCCATGATATCGACCGGAGCTATTTTCGTAAACCCATGCTCATGCGCCACTTTTTCGTGCTCGGCGGTGTTGGCGCGGCGTCCGTCGTATGCGGTATTGCACTCCACTATCACACCGTCGACCTTGTCGACCAGCTGGCCTATCAGTTCGGGATGCAGCCAGTAGTTGCCGCCCGGCTCGCCCGTGGAGATTTTCACGGCAGTGCGCCCCTCGGCCTTGCGGCCTACTGCCTCGTAGATTTTCACAAGAGCCTCGGGAGATATTTCCCTAGTCATATACACCTTGCTCTTGGCCATGGCGCCGGTCACGGCCATAGCGGCCACAGCCAGCGTGATTAAAGTTTTCTTCATTTTCATTCCGTTTTAATGATTTACGAAGCAAAGTTACAAATTCTCCCCGCCACCGCAAAAGTCTCACCGTAACAGCTCTGTGAAGAAACCATAAAACGAACTGCACCCCGGAATTTCGGAGTGCAGTTCCTTTATTAGGGCTTCTTTAGAGCTTGTTTAATAAGAGAATGATTTATCTGATTACGACCTTCTCCACCTTGTCGCCTGTGCGGCGCAGATAGATGCCGTTTTCAGGTGCGGCCACGCGCACACCCTGCAGGTTGTAATATACAGCCTCCTGTGCTGATTCGGCAGCAACCGACGATATGCCGGTGGGAGTGGGCAGCACGAGGGCGGTCTTGCCGTTCTTGTCGGCTTGGCGCCAGTTGCCGGCTATGAAGCTGCGCTCAGAAAAGAGCAGAGTCTTTTTCGGGAAAGTAATCTTTCCGTCCTTCAGCGTGCCGCACATCTTCTTGCTCTTCACATCGCCGAGAGTCATAGAGCCGTTTGCAAGGGCCTGCGCCGCTGTCGACGAGATGCGGGCATCGCCCACCTTGCCGTAATCGGCGCCAACAGGAGCCTCCTCGAGGATTACCGCATCGGGGTCGGTGGCATCGATGAAGATATAGTGGTTATGCGCGTGCTTGGCGCTGAATGCCTCGGCGGTATAGTCGGGATAACCCTCTCCGTAGGGGTTCACGATGCGATAGTAACCGGGACGGTCGACGCGCTGCTCCACAGCCACCTGATAGGTCTTGGGCTTCTTATCTCCGTAGAAACCCGAGAGAATGGCATCGGTAAAGGTGCCGGTACCGATATTCTCCCACTTGTCGGCATTTTCGGGAATGGTGTAGAACTCCTTGGAGTAGACACCCTTCACATTATTGTCTTCGTCGACAGTGACAATGAAACCGGTATGAAGCGTATTCTCGGTGTCGTTCTTGATATCCTCCTTCATGTAGGCCGAATATATGCAATAATAATAGCCGTCGCCAAGGTCCTCTATCAGGGGCTGGCCGTCGGTGATTGCCTCGGCTATCGCCTCGTCGGTCACATGACCCTTGACACAGTGGTAATATGCCTGCGCACAGGCGCCCCCGATGCCGTTCCATGCCATCGATTCCTTCTCCCCTGCGCAATACGACGAGATTATAAGGTCGGAGATGCGGTAGTTCTTCGCTCCGGGAAGCTTAAGCGCGAAAGCACCCGAGAGATTGGCGTCGTCGCCACCCCAACGGTTATCGCCGATGCAGAGATAGATTTCGTTGGCGGGGAACGTGATATAGCCGTCGGCCAGACGGCCCATGTGGCCAAGTTCGGCCTGCTCCTCGAGCGACGAATAGCCATATTCGTCAACTATGGCATTGTAGTAGCCTTTGGTCATCACAGTCAGGGAAGTCTCTCCGTAGTCATCCCATTCCTCGGCCATGCGGAGGTCAGAGATTGGCATGAATACAGCCTCGGGGTCCATGGCGTTGATATACAGATAGTGGTCGGCCGATGAGTCGAGCACATAATTGTTTATCTTACCGTAGATGGGAGTGTTTTTGCCGTAAGGATTCACTATGCGGTAATAGCCGGGATGCGACTCGCTCTCCTCGACTTTCACATCATAGGTCTTGGGAAGATGGTCGGTGAGATTCGAGAGAATATCCTCGGTGAATTCACATGTGCCGATCGATTTCCAGTCGGTGATTGTGCTCGGCTTGATATTCGTAGGTTTGGCGGTCGCCATCGCCACTGTCAGCGCGCACAGAGCAATTGTGTAGAGTTTTTTCATAAATATATCGGAATTTAAATGTGATTTCAGCTGTTAATTGGAAAATGATTCTTCGTGTGCCAATTTGTACCGTCGGCAAAATTACATAACTCATTTTAATACTCAAAGCATATCGCACTCTATTTTTTTAAGTGTTTGTAAGCATATTTTGCAACCGGAAAGATTTTTATCAAAGTTTCATTCCCCTCAGCCCGAACGATACTGAAAAATGTGGCTGCAATATTATAATAGCAGTGCGATAATAATCAAACCGCTTTACAAATCCGGAGGGTCAGCGCAATAAAATCGCCGATTCCTTTGGATTTTTTCCAAAATCATCGAGTTATTCCTTTGGATTTTATCCGAAATCATCGAGTTATTCCTTTGGATTTTTTCAAAGGAGTGATTATCTTTGTATTCCGAAACAATCAATAGGCCATGGCATATCTTGTAAGAAACATAGATAAAGAGCTCCTGAAATGGAAAGAATCCACTCGTCGGAAGCCCCTTCTTGTACGGGGCGCCAGACAGGTCGGCAAGTCTTGGGCCATAAGGCACTTGGGCGAAACATTCAAATATTATCTTGAGATCAATCTTGAGAAAGAAAAGGATTTGTGCAGACTTTTTGAAGAAATCTCGGATGTGCGGGAACTAAGCCAGCGTCTTGGGACAGTACATAATATACATGTAATTCCGGGTGACACTCTTCTGTTCATCGACGAAATTCAGAATTGTCCGGCAGCATTAAAAAGTCTGTGGTTTTTCAAAGAGAATTATCCTGAGCTGCATGTTGTGGCAGCAGGATCACTTCTGGAATTCGCATTGAATGAGATACCTGCATACGGAGTAGGGCGTATCAGATCTATGTTCATGTATCCGATGTCGTTCAAAGAGTTCCTGATGGCGCGGGGCAAAGAATTATGGATAGAGGAAATTGCAAACGCTGATTGGGACCATCCTGTAGAAGAAAGCCTTCATTCACATATTGTTTCGGAATTCCGTTCGTTTTTGATGGTAGGAGGTATGCCGGCCAGTGTATCCGCTTGGATCGAGACTCAGGATTATTCAGCATGTCAGGACGAACAGAACGACATCCAGCAAAGCTATTATGACGACTTTGCCAAATATGCGAAAAGAGTTGACCCGCAATTGCTCCGTAACACACTGGCAGCCGTAGTACACCAGTCAGGCAAGAAGTTTGTCTACAGTAAAGTGGACGGAGGATACAAGTCGGAAGAAGTCAAGGAGGGACTGAGGCTACTCAGGGACGCCGGAATAATCATCCCCGTGCAGATGTCAGCCGCGAACGGTCTCCCCTTGGGAGCGCAGGTGAATCCGAAGTTCACCAGATATGATTATCTCGATACAGGCCTGCTGCTTCGGGTGTTGGCGATGAACTATGATGATGACAAGGAACTGACCAGACTCATACTTGCAGGAGAAGCTCCTGAACTTGTGAACAAGGGTCTTGTGGCGGAACTGACAGCAGGGCTTGAGCTCATGAAATCCTCCAATCCACAGAGCAAGTATGAACTCTTTTACTGGGAGAATCTGGATAGAAATGCCACATCTGAAGTGGAGTATGTGATAGCCAAGAATGCAAAGTGCCTGCCCATTGAGGTAAAGGCCGGAACATCAGGAAAGATGAAGAGCCTTCGGCTTTTCATGAATAGAAAAGATATTGCAACCGGCATACGCTGTTCGCTGGAAAATTTCGGACGGCTGAAAGTCTCGGATACCGATGAAACCGGACATCAGGTCAGTCGTACCATTGGCACATTACCGCTTTATGCCATATGGAGACTATCCGATCTGCAACTTCCGGATTAGTTTCCAAACCAAAAGTTTCTTAATGGATAACTTTGGGATTTTTGGTTTAAAGTTACTCCTGGAGCGATTTTATCGCGTCAGTAAGATGAATACAATTCCCCCATTCCTCAGACAAGCATCATCAGAAGAGACCGTGAGATGTATCATATATGATAATATTGTTACAATCGCTTGACAAGTAGCAAAATACGGAAAACTTTTTTTTACATTCGCAGAATTTAATCATCATCCCCTCCGACATGAAAACAAACGCCATTTTCGCCTCAACATCGGTGCTTCTTGCATTGATGAGCGGTTGCGCATCAAAAAGCAATGATGTAGCCGATGCCAACAATCCGGTAACAGTTATCAACTTCTGCGACAGCACAACTGCCGTCAACAATCAAATCATTATCCCAATCGACCTTGACAATATAATCGCATTTGAGGATTCTGAAGACTGGGCAAGTAAAGGTTTCGGCACGGATTTAGTCGGAGACGATATGATAATTACCAATGGCAGCGATGTGTTTTTATATAATATTCCCACCGGAAAGAAAATCCGCTCTGTATCCCATTTGGGGAAAGAGCAAAACGAATATCGCCATATTTCCGATGTGGTTTGCGGCGACGACGGTTTGTGGATAGTCGAGAGCCATTGGCAGGACAGCACTTCAGTGCTGAGGCTATACGGGGGAACAGACAATGAGCTAATGTCAACCATTAAGAAAGGGCACATCGGCGACTTGACCGCATGTGCCGACAGCGGATATCTGGCTACAAATGCCCTGAGTTTTGCCGGCGGTGATTTTTATCTGTATCGCCTTGATAAAAGTTTTAATGCGGTCGATTCTGTATTTCTTAAACACAGAGCTCCGCGAAAAGATATTTTCCAGGAAACAATAGGCATAGGACATGATGGCAAGAGATTTATCACCGTTTTTAACGATACAATATTTTCCATCTCCCAGTCGCTTGAACTGACACCTGTCGTGGCACTTGACTATGGCGACAAGAAGATGCCGGATAGCATCTCACATATGAGATATCCAGACATTAACGACTTTACAAAAGCCATCAGCCCATACATAAACTTAACCTGGCTTAAAAAATGTGATGATCTGCTGTTTTCCCGCTATGAGCTCGAAGACAACATTTATCTGTCGATATTCGATTGTAACACAGGTAAAAGACTCCTGCACAGCAAGATTACAAACGGCAATTACGGTCTGAATCTGGATGTGAACAGCACGATTATCTATCCCGAAATCTGCGGAATTTGGGACGGTAACCTTCTGATTAAAATCCCCGCAGATGATGCTGCAAAAATAATCGGCAACGCCTGCGCTGCAATTGCTATGCTCCCGATCGACACCCTTCGCGGCAAACTCAGTCAGCCCGATAAGTAATGCATCGGGCGAATGTATATGTTTTTGCGGGCTAATACGGCATTTTCATCAAATTATGGTCGGGTTATGAGCATATGACAAATAATTTTGTTACTTTTGCAACAATTCATCATTATCATAAGCTTATGAATAAACTCTTTACTATGATTTTCACCGCAGCACTCACAATGGGTGCTACGGCAGCCGCAGCTCCGGCCGAAATGACACTCACACCGGCTAAAATCGGGGCCAGAACAAATGTGGCTCACGCCAAGAAGCCCGCTGCCCGACTGAGCAGCGCACGCATCGCACCCGACAACGCTCCTATCAACGAGCCTCAGCAGTGGGTGGAGATGGGCACAGGCACATACACTGACGACATCCTCACATGCTGGACATTCTTCGACGACATCGAGCCCACCACTTATGAGGTGCGTGTGCAGCAGGACGAGGCCAATCCCGGCATCTACCGCATCATCGACCCCTGGGCAAACTATCCCAACAGGGCCGCTATCGAGGAGCAGGAGGGTGAACTGACTCTCGGCGACGAGGTGTACATCACCCTCGATGCCCGCGACCCTGAGTTCGTGCGCCTGCTGCGCTCGCCTCTGGGCATGGCCGATTCGGGAGGCCCCACAGAAGTAATCGGCTACAGCGAGGCCTACGGCATCGACGAGGATATCCTCGAAGAGCAGCTCGACATGCACGGAACCCTCGTGGACGGCATCATCACCTTCACCGACGAGAATGCCATCGGCATAATCCAGGCCGACGAGACCGAGGAGGACGGCGACTACATCTACAACACCAACCAGAACGGTGCATTCAAGCTGTGCCTGCCCGGTGCCGTGAATCCAGTGAACTACGATGTGACCCTCTACCACACCGAGACTCTCTGCCCCGCACAGGGTTCTATATACCATATAGAATTGGGCGGCGACAACCGCATCGCCTCGCTCAAATATATCATCACCACCGATATGTCAGACCAGGAGGCGGTAATAATGGAGATTCTCACATCTGGCATCGAGGCCCACATCGGCGACATCGTCACCATCGACCTGTCGGATGAATCGGCACGCAGAAAATATCTCGTGGTCATTGCCTTCGACGAAAACGGCGAACCCCAGAGTGCCCAGTACGGCGTCTACACGCATCCCGAAGCCAATGCCGACGAATGGCAGTACAAAGGCAAAGCCACAATGACCGAAGGTCTGCTGTCGTGCCTCACCTACGCGCCATTCACCTCCGAGGAATTCGAAGTGGAAGTGGAAGAAAACAAATATTTCGCCAACTACTTCCGCATCAGGAACCCCTATGCGACATGGGCCCAGACCCAGTCATATGTCACAGCATGCGACCACAACCATTACCTCTACATCAACGCCTACTACCCCGAGGATGTCTACATCGAATATAGCCCGCTCGGCCTGGATGTTAGCGTGTTCGGCGAGATGGCTGTGTCGAGCGACTACTATTCCCTGATTCAGGAACACGGACATGATGTGCTCGCAAGCTACGGCATCCACAGCGGCGGCAAATTCGAGAACAATGTGATTACCTTCAACAACCGCAACGACATACGTGTGCTCTGCGCCGGTCTCGGAAACTGGTACTACACCAACCGCCTTATTAACCCCGACTATGACGAATCGGACGAGACATCGGAGCCCTACCTCGCCGGACCGTTCAAGCTCGACCTTTCGAAGACTTCGGGCATCTGCGACATCAACGATGCTGAGCCCGAGAACGCCGAGCCTGAATATTTCAACCTCATGGGCGTGCGCATCAGCAAGCCCTCACATGGTGTGGCAATCCGCCGCACAGGCAACCGCGTCGAGAAAGTGGTGATTAAATAAAACACTGCTTTCATCACCCACATCACCCCCATGGCACCGGGCCTCCGCACCCTCGCCATGGGGTTTGTTTTGGCTGAAAACCGCCTGTACACCCCGTTTCAACATAAGCGATGCAACATATTTTATGCGATGTGGGCTGTTTTTTATAAGCGAGTGACGGAAAATTTGCGTAGCTTTGCAACCGGATAACCCTGATGCCGAGGGCATCGTATTCTTTAGAAGAAACAATCATAACCACATGAAAAACCTGCATAAACTGCTTCTCGGAGCCCTCTGCATGGGCGTTGCAGTGTCGGCTACCGGAGCCGAACGCACCCTCAAAGTCACCGACCGCTACATGGTGGTGCCCGTAAGCCATAAATTCGACCGCGTGCGTCTCAAGGTGGCCATCCCGGGCCTTGAGGATATGCCCGTGGTGGTGCGCATTCCGCAGGACGGCAAAGCCGAATACTACACCTTCCGCGACATGAGCGCCCACAAAGGCAAGAAAATCACCATCACCTATCCCGACGGCCTCAAGGGCATCGACCTCATCACCTTCAAGCCTGAAATTCCCGACGAGGCTTCGATATACCACGAGCCCAACCGCCCGCAGATGCATTTCACCACCCGCCGCGGATGGATCAACGACCCCAACGGCCTGGTGTACTACGACGGCGAGTATCACCTCTTCTATCAGCACAACCCCTATGAGCGCGATTGGGAAAACATGACCTGGGGCCACGCCGTGAGCAATGACCTCGTGCACTGGCAGGAACTCCCCACAGCCATCCATCCCGACTCGCTCGGCACCATATTCTCGGGCTCGGCCGTGATAGACTACCGCAACACTTCGAGCTTCGGCAAAAAGGATAAACCCGCCATGGTGGCCTTTTACACCATCGAGACCGGCGGCAAAGGCCAGAAGCAGGGCATGGCCTACAGCCTCGACAACGGACGCACCTTCACAAAATATGCCCACAACCCCATCATTGACAGCACCGACAAGTGGCAGACCAACGACACCCGCGACCCGAGGGTGTTCCCCTACGGCGACCACTGGGTGATGGTGCTCAACGAGCGCGACGGCCACTCCATCTACCGCTCCGACAATCTGCGCGACTGGACCTTCGTGTCGCACACCACCGGTTTCTGGGAGTGCCCCGACCTCTTCCCGCTGCCGGTCGACGGCAACGAAGCTAACCCGCTGTGGGTGATGTGGGGCGCTTCGGGCACCTACATGATAGGCCGCTTCGACGGCGAGAAGTTCACTCCCCTCAGCGGCAAGCATCGCTTTGCCGGAGGCACCCTCTACGCCACACAGACCTATAACAACACCCCCGACGGCCGTCGCATAGCAATAGCATGGGGGCGCCAGGGTCATCCCGGCGAGAACTTCAACGGACAGATGCTCATTCCCACCGAACTCTCACTGCGCACCACCAAAGACGGCGTGCGCCTCGTGAGCAAGCCCGTGGCCGAGTTCGAGGCCATAGCCAAGCCCGTGGGTAGCTGGAAAAATCTTACTCAGGATCAGGCCAACGAGATACTCGCCAAGCAGGCCGACACCACACAGCCGCTGCGCATACGCGCCAAAATGCGCCTCAGCCACGCTACCGACGCCTTCCTGGAGCTCAACGGCCGCCGTGTGATCGACTACGACCTCAACCAGACACGCCTCAACGGCTACCATTATTCGCCTCAGGATCCCACATCGATGGAACTCACCGCCGATGTGTATATCGACCGCACCTCCACCGAAGCCTTTTTCGACAGCGGACTCTTCTCCGACTCGCAGGAGCGCGACATGAAGCGCGGCTCATCCACTCCCCGCTTCGGCGGCAACCGCATCACCATCGAGGAGCTTGACATCTACACCCTCCCCTCAATCTGGGAGAAATAAGACAAGCCTGACCAATACGAAATAAAAAGACACTGTGCCGGAATCCCAATCTCGGCGCAGTGTCATATCCTTATCAGACTCACACACTTATCAACTTTATACAACCGTGAAAATCTTCCGAATAGCACTGGCAGCCGTAGTGGCTGCCGCGGCACTCAGTGCCTCGGCCGATGACTTCATCGACCGCATCAATTTCACACGCTATGCCTCTGACAACGACCGCCTGCGCGTCACCGCGGCCGACACCCCGCGCGTGGTGTTCTTCGGCAACTCCATCACCGAGGGGTGGCCCGCGCACCACGGCGAGTTCTTCACCTCGCATCCCGGCTTCATAGGCCGCGGCATCAGCGGGCAGACCACCTACCAGTTCCTGGGCCGCTTCCGCGAGGATGTGCTAAACCTCCTGCCCGACATAGTGGTAATCAACGGAGCCACCAACGACATAGCTGAAAACATGTCGCCCTACAACGAAGACTATACCATGGGCAACATCATGTCGATGGCCGAACTCGCCCGAGCCAACGGAGTGAAGGTGATACTCACCTCGGTGCTCCCCATGGGCAAAGTGCCCTGGCATCCGTCGGTGGAGAATGTATCCGAAAAAGTCTCCTCGCTCAACAACCGCATCCGCACCTACGCCGAAGCCATGAATATCCCTTATGTGGACTACTACAGCGCACTTGTGGCTTCTACACCCGAGCAGGGACGCCCGCAGGTGAAAGGCGCCATCAATGCCGCCTACAGCCCCGACGGTGTGCACCCCAATGCCGACGGCTACGCCGTGATGGAGGCCCTGGTGCTCCCGGTTATCGACTCGTTGCGCTGACAGTCCCGCTACCGCGGCCAAAGTAGCCCTGATAGCTGTCTTAGCTAAATTAGCTCAAAGCAAGCTCCCCGTGGAAAAATTTTCCACAGGGAGCTTGCTTAATTCACAGATAATGAGTAATTTTGTGGGCATTTTTGGCTAAAGCAGGCTGTGAATAAGCCGCTGCATAGGCGCGCCTGCGGGCATAACTATTTTAATATCATACATTTAAGATGTACGCAATTGTAGAAATTCAGGGACAGCAGTTCAAGGCCGAAGCCGGTAAGTTCCTGTATGTACACTATCTCGGCGACGAGAAAAAAGAAGGCGAGGAAATAACTTTCGACCGCGTTCTGCTCGTTGACGCCGACGGTGCCGTGAAGGTAGGCGCACCCACCGTAGAGGGTGCCAAAGTAGTTTGCGAGGTAAAGCGTCCCCTCGTGAAAGGCGACAAGGTGATTGTGTTCAAGAAGAAGCGTCGTAACGACTATCGTCGCCTCAACGGACACCGCCAGATGTTCTCCCAGATTGTGATTAAAGACGTGATTGCTTAACCCCCAAAAACCGTAGAAAGAAATGGCACATAAAAAAGGTGTTGGTAGTTCTAAGAACGGCCGTGAGTCGGAAAGCAAACGACTCGGAGTGAAGATTTTTGGCGGTCAGCACGCCAAGGCAGGCAACATCCTCAAGCGTCAGCGCGGCACCGTGCATCATCCCGGTGTGAACGTTGGCATGGGTAAGGACCACACCCTCTACGCCCTCGTAGACGGCACAGTGGTGTTCACCCACGGCAAGAACGGCCGTGCGTTCATCAGCGTGCAGCCCCTGGCCGAGGCTTGACCTCCAGCCTGAGCAAACGATAAAACTGAAAAGCCGGCGCCATGCACATTGCGATGCTTGGCGCCGGATTTTGTTTGTCGCTGATGGGCCCTGAAGGCCGCATCCGATAAGTGAATAAATTGTGGTCGTGAAAGCCATGCGGCGGAAGATGGCGGCGTCGCTTCCAACGCCTCGCATGCGGTTCCCTTTCAGGGAAAGAGAGAGGATAACGTGAGCGGCTCGCGATATCCGCGGCTATCCGTTCTCCCCCGCATCGGGGATTTCCTTATCCCCCACGCTCCGGGCTGCTTCCTATCAGAAAAACGCCCCGCACGCCCTGATGGTTCGCACTTCACCACCTTTAAAAAATCAAAAATCACACTCTGAAATATGACCAGAATTCTAAGCCTTTTGGCAATTGTGGCGGCCGCATGCGGCATCGCTTCAGCAACCGATTTCGCAGGCCGAGCATCGGCCACCATGGACTCGCTCTACTCTCATTACAGTTCCGACCACCAGGCACTGCTGCGCGAGAATCATCCCTTCGACGACGGCTACCGCGCAGGCTATCTCGCCGGTGAAGCCACCGAAACCAACAAATATTCCTATCTGTGGCCCTTCTCGGGCACCCTCACGGCCTCCCGAGCCATGCTCGACGCCACCGGCGACAAGCGCTGGCTCACTGCCGTAAATGAAAAGGTGATGCCCGGCCTCGCCGAATACCGCGACACACGCCGCCGTCCCATGGCCTACGCCTCATATATCCGCACAGCCCCCCGATCCGACCGTTTCTACGACGATAATGTGTGGCTCGGCATCGACTTCACCGACCTCTATCTCACCACCGGCGACACCGCATGGCTCAACCGCGCTGAAGAGGTGTGGCGCTTCGTGGAGAGCGGCCTGGACAAAAAACTCGGCGGAGGCATCTACTGGTGCGAGCAGAAAAAGCACAGCAAAAACACCTGCAGCAACGCTCCGGGTGCCGTGTTTGCCCTGAAACTGCATCAGGCCACCGGCAACAAACGCTATCTGGAGCTCGGACGCGACCTTTACCACTGGACCAAGACCAACCTTCAGGACACCACCGACTGCCTCTATTTCGACAACATAAGCGTACGCAAGAATCACCACATAGGGCGTGCGAAATTCGCCTACAACAGCGGCCAGATGATGCAGGCTGCCGCACTTCTCCACAAAATCACAGGCGACAGCACATATCTCGCCGACGCACAGGCAATAGCCCGCAGCGCCTTCCGCGAGTTCTTCCCCACCACAGCCACCGATGCGGCCACAGGCCGCGAATACCGTGTGCTCAAGAAGGGCGACATATGGTTCACGGCCGTGATGATGCGCGGATTCGCCGAGCTATATGATATCGACCACAACCCGGTTTACATCAACGATTTCCTCACTAATATGGATAACGCCTGGACTCTCATGCGCGACCCCGCCACAGGTCTCTTCTCAGAGGACTGGAGCGGCGCCGAAAAGAAGCCCCGCAAATGGCTTCTGACCCAGGCAGCAATGGTCGAGATGATGGCCCTCGCGGCCACCCTCGACAAATAAATGCCCTTTTACTTCGGACGGTGCGCTCCAAACTTTATGGCAGCGCGGCGCACATTCCTGAACAGGGTGCGCTGCGCATAGCACAGGCGTTCGCCGAAATCGCTGTCGAACAAACGTGTACGAAAGGCATTGTCGGTAATCGACGATGCCTTTCTCACCATACTGCGGTATGCTCCGGGAGTGGTATCCGGTGCAATTGCGTCAAAATGCCTATCAAGCGCCGAAGGTTCGCCAGGCATGAGAGTGTTGGCATCCGGATCGAAAAGAAGCGGAATAAGCTCGATGTTCTCTCCATCCCATTTCAGCACCGCTTCATTGCGCATTTCCGACAAGGCAAACCGCAGAGTTTTCCCGGCGTAGTCGGCCTGTGCCATAAAGAAATTGCCTAAGGAATAGATTATAGACACGCCCTTGTAGTGCTCTATTGGCTGCACGATGTGTGGATGATGCCCGACGATGAGATTTGCGCCTGCATCCACGAGTCGGTGCGCCAACTCACGGTCAGCCGGGTCAGGAAGGTAGAATTTTTCACGGCCCCAATGAGGATAAACCGCTATTAGCGCGTCAGGATTGCGACGCCGCAGAGAAGCCACCTCGCCGACAACCTTAGAGGGCACGAATAGCGGGAGCGAATGCTCACAGGCAAACGTGGCGAAGGTCACCACAAACATCCTTCGGCCGTCCATCTCCATCGGCAGTACTTCATGATTATTCAGACCAAAGCTCGCTATGCCGTTGGCTTTAAGCAAATTCACTGTGTGAGATATCGGATGCCTGAAATCAAGAATATGATTATTGCACAGCGACACCGCCTTGACATTCAGCGCCTTCAGCATTTCAATTACGACAGGAGCCGAATACACCGAGAATTTATCGAAATACCGATAATCTTCCGTTGCCTTGCAGTCGGGCAGGATGGCCCCTTCGAGGTTCACTATGGCTGAGCATCCGTCAAACAACGGCCTCACCGCGTCGAAATGCGGTTCTGCGGAAAAGGGCACTGCGGTGTCACCGCAAAATATCACTGGCATATGTGGTAGTAGACTTCTTTGAGTTTGGTGATTTCTTTCGAAAGATTGTGGTTTTCATCTATATGGCGGCGGCATTTTGCCGATAGCCGCGTATAGTCGCCGGCAGCTATATCCATTATGGCCGCGGCATAGTCGGCTCCGGTGGCATCGGCAGGCAATGTCACGCCGCAGTCAGCCACCACATCACAGCAGAAACCCTGACGCGAGGTCACAGGCACAAGCCCCTGACTCATCGCCTCGATAAGTGAATTTGACTGTCCTTCCCCCACATGACGGGTTGGGAAGATGAAGAATTGCATCTTCTTCATGGTCACGGCAAGCTGTGCCGGCGTGAGCATTCCCAGATATTCCACTCCCTGCTGGCGCAGCCTGTCGGGCGCTACATCCGGTGCTATTGGTCCGGCAAGCCAGAGGATGTAATTGTCCGGCAGATGACGGCATGTCTCCAATATCACATCAATACCCTTGGCGCCCGTGATACGACCGAAATAGAGCACGTTCACGCGCCCTTTGGCATCATATGGAGTCTTTCCTTCCCCGGAGTTATCCATGCCGTCACAACCCATAAGATTGGGGAAATAGACGGCTTCTTTGCCTATCTTCACCGTATCGCGCATGAAATCCACATATGGGCGCCCCTCTACAGTCACAGCATCCGATCCTGCAAGCATGGAGCGAATCATGCGGCGGTAACCGTTTCCCTTGGTGGCCCAATAATGTGGCAAAGAACCGGCACGCATATCCGTAAGAACCTTAACCCCTAGCAATGATGCTATTTTAGCGCCCCATAGAGCAGGCAGAGTCAGTGTGCCGTAGAGCGGTGTGGAGTGGAGCACCACATCAGAGCGGCGGCGGTATTTCCACCACTTGAACGGTGTGAAGAAAAGCTTGATATATACAAGTTTACCAAGCGGTCCGAAACGGCGCGGCACCACCGGATAGGGATATTCCTCGACATCCACGCCCTGACGCCGCAATTCGTCGATGTTCTTGCGGTTGGCAGCCTCGTAGCCTCCTGTACTCGCTTTTCCGGCGGGAGTGATCGGCCCCCAGTAGATTATTTTCATAGACATGGATGGAGAGTGTGGTCAGTGATTATGCGGGCAACCCGTGTGCCGGAAGCCAGCGGAAGATATAGGCGTAGAGGGCACGGCGCACGGCGGGGCGCGAGAGCACTAGGTCGTGCAGGCCGTCGTACACCTTCAGGCAGGTGACATGCGGGCCCAGCATGAGGCCGTAACGGCGTATGTCAGCGGGGTCGAGCACGCCGTCGCCGGTATTGTAGACCGGAGTCCAGCTCTTGCTTCCGCCCACCGAGCGGGCCGAGAACATCAGCAGTATCGGCACCTCGATGCGGGCCTTGCCGTCGCGCAGCGACTTCTGAGCACGGTCGATGGCACGCACCCATCCGGCAGTCACATCGGGCGAATGAAGCGTCTTCCAGTCGGTGTTGAAGCTCCACTCACCGTGGGCGCCTTTCAGCAGGCTCTCGCCGTAGGCTGTGCCGTCGCCCTGGCTTATGCGGGTGTTGGGAAACAGCCCTCCCCACCATGCCACCAGGGGCACGAAATGCTCCATCCAGCCGAGATTCCAGTCGAGAAACGGGCTGTTGAGCACCAACGCCTTGATGTCGGGCCTGCGGTTGCGAGCCATGAAGCACGATGTGATGAGGCCGCCCGTGGAGTGGCCCATCAGGGCTATCTCATGTATTCCGGTGCGCTGTATTGCCACCAGGGCCGAATCGATGTCGGGGAAATACTCGCTGATGTCGCGGGCCTCGCAGCGGCGCTGTCCGGGCAGCAGCGAGCGGCCGTATTTCCTCAGGTCCACGGCATAGAAATCATACCCCTCCGACACGAAGCGGTCGCCCATCTCGCCCTGGAAGAAGTAGTCGTTGAAACCGTGCACGTAGAGCACCGCGCGGTGTGTGGCCACGCTGTCGGGCGTAAGCTTCCGGATGATGGTCGATACCACCGGCCCCGAATAATCGGTACCCTGATCCACGCGACGGCTCTCGTAGCCGCCGAGTATATCGGGCTGCCACGCCTGCGCCATGGCTCCGAGAGCAGCTATCAGGCACAAGGCCGCTGTAAGCAGTTTTTTCATCTCAGTATCGGCTCCAGAAGTTCGGTAAACTCAGTGCCCTCGGGCACATGCACGGCCTTGAAGCCGAGCGACGAGGCTTTGGCACAGTTGGCCGCGCTGTCGTCGAAAAACACGGTGGTTTCCGGCTTTATGCCGAACCGCTCGCAACATAGCCTGAAGATACGTTCGTCGGGCTTGCAGCAGCCGGCCTCGAACGAGGTGACCACTCCGTCGAAATAAGTGTTCACATCGCCCCCTTCCTGCGCGAAGGCGCGGGCCAGCGAGCTATGCCACATTATGGCGTTGGTGTTCGACACCACAAAGAGCCTGTGCCCCTGGCTGCGCAGGCGCCGCAAGGCCTCCAGACGATGCAGTGGGATGCCGGTGATGAAGGCGTTGAAGGCAGTGTCGATTTCCTCGTCGGTCACAGGCCGGGGTATGTGGCGGCGTATCTCGGCGCGGAACTCCTCCGGGCTTATGGCACCCTCCTCGAGGGCGAGAAAAGCACCCTTCTGGCCGTAGTCGCCCAGATACTCGTTTATATCGCTGAAGCCAAGAGCCTCGAAGGCCTCCACACATCGCTGGCGCCGGATGTCGACTATCACACCGCCAAGGTCGAAAAGCAAGTCCATAGATTTCTGTTTATTCCACCGTCCAGGTGTCGCCGGCGAGAATCATGTCGCGGAGGGCGGTGAAACCCTTGCGGGCACGCACCTCCTCCACCTGGCGGTTCACCTCCTCGTCGTAGACTGGAGCCTCCACATCGCGTATCACGCCCACGGCCATTGGCAGGTCGTGGCCGTCCATCATGGCGAGCTGCTGATGCAGGAAGTTGGAAGGCTCGTGTGCGTCGTGCACCAACACATCGTCGATAGTATAGCCGTCGCGACCTATCTCGACGGCCTTCACGAGGAAACCGTCGCGCACCAGGCCGCGGTTTCCGTCGGCGCCGAATATCATCTTCTGGCCATGCACGAGGTGGATGGTGCGGTCGGCCCTCACCTCGCGGTCGGTGATGTCGGCATGGATGCCGTTGTTGAATATCATGCAGTTCTGAAGCACCTCCACCACCGAGGTGCCCTTGTGGCGGGCAGCGGCCAGCATTACCTCCTGCGAGGTGGCGAGGTCCACATCGATGGTGCGGGCGAAGAAGTTGCCGCGGGCGCCGAACACCAGCTCGGCGGGGATGAACGGGTCTTCGGTCGTGCCGTAAGGCGACGACTTCGACACGAATCCGCGTGGCGATGTGGGCGAATACTGGCCCTTGGTGAGGCCGTATATCTTGTTGTTGAGCAGCAGCATGTTTATGTCCACGTTGCGACGCACGGCGTGGATGAAGTGGTTGCCGCCGATGGCGAGGCCGTCGCCGTCGCCCGATACCTGCCATACGGTCATGGCGGGATTAGCCACCTTGAAGCCGGTGGCCACCGCGGCTCCGCGGCCATGGATGGTGTGGAAGCCGTAGGTGTTCATATAGTAGGGCAGACGCGAGGAGCATCCGATGCCCGAAATCACTGCTGTCATCTCCGGTGCCACGCCGAGTGCGGCCATGGCCTTGTGGAGTGAGTTGAGCACGGCGTGGTCGCCGCATCCGGCGCACCAACGCACCGACTGGTCGCTCTTGAAATCCTGAGGTGTCATTTCTCTATGTCGTTTTAAGGAGAAATTTATTAATTTCCGGCCTGAGAGATTATCTCTTTCACGCGGTCGGTGATTTCGCTCACGAGGAAGGGCTGACCCTCAACCTTGTTGATACGCTCTATGCGCACATCGGGGAAGCGAGCCTGCAGATAGTCGGCGAACTGGCCCGTGTTGAGCTCGGCCACAATCACGCGCTTGTAGCGGCGAAGCACCTCGGCTGTGTTGGCCGGCAGGGGCTGTATGTAGCGGAACTGTGCCAGAGCCACGGGCACTCCCTCGCGGTTGAGTTCCTCGGCTGCGGTGTAGAGATGCCCGAAAGTGCCACCCCAGCCCACGAGCAGAGTCTCGGCCTCGGGCGAGTCGCAGAGCACTTCCTGCAGGGGTATGTAGTTGGCCACACGGGCCACCTTCTCGCGGCGTGCGTTCACCATGGCGGCATGGTGGCGCGGATTGGTGGATATGGCGCCGGTCTCGGGATGCTTTTCCAAACCTCCGATGCGGTGTGTGAGGCCGTCGGGTGTGCCCGGGAGCGCCCAGTAGCGGGCCATAGTCTCGGGGTCTCGCATATAGGGCTGCCATCCCTCACGCTTGTCGGCGGGAATCACAGGTACGCGTATTTCGGGATATTCGTCTACCTCGGGAATGCGCCATGCCGACGAACCGTTGCCGATGAAGGCGTCGGAAAGCAAAATCACCGGTGTGGTGTGCTCTATGGCTATGCGGGCAGCCTCAAAAGCCATATCGAAACACATGGTGGGTGAAGTGGCCGCCACCACCACCAGCGGGCTCTCGCCGTTGCGGCCGTAGAGCGCCTGATTGAGGTCGGTCTGTTCGGTCTTGGTGGGGAGACCCGTGGAGGGGCCTCCGCGCTGCACATCGATCACCACCAGGGGCAGCTCGGCCATGACGGCCAGACCTAAAGCCTCGCCCTTGAGAGCCAGACCGGGACCCGAAGTGGATGTCACGCCCAGCGAACCGGCAAATGAGGCGCCGATGGCTGAGCATATGCCGGCTATCTCGTCCTCCATCTGGCACGCCTTCACTCCGAGGTCCTTGCGCTTGGCGAGCTCGTGCAGTATGTCGGTGGCCGGGGTGATGGGATAGCTGCCGAGGAACAGCGGGCGTCCGCTCTTCTCCGAAGCCATGATGAGGCCCCATGCGGTGGCCTCGTTGCCCTTGATGTCGGTGTACACGCCGGGGCGTATCTCGTCGGTGGCTATGGAGTAGGTGCTCACCGAGGCATGTATGTTGTGGCCGTAGTCGTAGCCGGCGCGGAGCACCTTGGCGTTGGCCTCGTACACCGCAGGCTTCTTGGCGAATTTCTCACGCAGCATGCGGCGGGCGGCCTCCTCCGGGCGGTCGAGCAGCCAGCAGAGCAGTCCGAGAGTGAACACATTGCGGCACTTTAGCATCGCCTTAAGGTCCATTCCCTCGTCGGCGAGCGCAGCCTTGGTCATGGAGGTGACGGGCACCTCCACCACCTGAGCCGTGATGCCGAGCTCGCGGATGGGGTCGTCGGTCTCGAATTTGGCCTTTTTAAGTCCTGCCTCGTTGAATGAATCGGAATCCACTATGATGATGCCGCCGGGGCTCAGGAAGCGGTAGCTCTGCTTGAGGGCGGCCGGATTCATGGCCACCAGCACATCGCAGCGGTCGCCGGGAGTGTGCACACCCGAGCCCACGCTCACCTGGAAGCCGCTCACTCCGCCGAGCGAGCCCTGCGGGGCGCGTATTTCGGCCGGATAATCGGGAAAAGTAGATACGGAATTGCCCATCCCCGCCGACACGTTGGTGAAGATATTGCCGGCGAGCTGCATGCCGTCGCCGGAGTCGCCGGAGAAACGCACTGCCACCTTGTCGAGATGGCGCACACGCTGTGAGGGTTGATTTGTGTTGTTCATGATGCGAATATCGAGGTGCGACCCTCTGTGGGTGTCGCATTTGATTGGTTGATTTCAGTGAGTCCCGCGCACCGCGTGGTGCGGGGATGCAAATATAGTAAGAATATTCGACGAAAAAAAATATCCTTCAGCCATCAGTCAGTTGCGGCCTCAGCGGTCGTAGTTGTCGAGGGTGTCGATGAGCGAGGTCACCACCATGGCGCGCAGTTCGGGCGGCGAAATCACCGTCACGGCAGGTCCATGGCTCAATATTTCGGCCACGAAGTCGGGAGTGATGCGCAGCCGGTAGGTGAACACCGAATAGCTGTCGCTCACCATCTCCTGCTGAGAGTGGTGCAGGGGCAGGGCACGGAAATATTTGGCCTGGCGCGGTTCCACCTGCAGTTTCACCGTGTGGGGACGGCTCTGGGTCACCATCACGCCGAACGAATCGTGGAAATACTCCGCCGGCTCGGCATCGGGGGGCGGCGTGAATGTGCCGGTGAGCAGAGTGAGGTCGGTCATGCGGTCGAGTGAATAGGTCTTCACCTTCGAGTCGGCAGTGTTGCGCCCGGTGACATACCACAGCTGGCGGTAGATGCGCAGGAAATATGGCTCTATCACCACGCCGCGGGTGGGATTGGTGCGCGTGTAGGGATGATAGTCAAAGCGTATGGGTCGGTTGTATTTCAGCGCCTCGATGATGGGGGCGAGGTGTTCGCGGGCCGAAGGCACATCCTCGAGCATGATTTTCGACGCTATTTCGCGCGAGCCCTGCAGCACGCTGCTGGTGGCCGATGAGTCGAGCAGCCAGTCAGTGATTTTCCCCTGGTCGGGCTCGTCTATATAATACTCGTAGGTGCGGGGGTCGCACTCTATTGTCACCGAGAAAAGCTCCTCGATGGCCTGCCTGTAGTTGAAAAACGTGCGGCGGGGAATCTCTTTCTCGCCGTTGCTGTGTGGCGAGCGCTCCCAGCACTCGTTGAGCTCACGACGCGATATACGCCCGTAGCGGCGTATGGTGTCGATAATCCATATGTAGCGGGTGAGAAGGTCGCGTGCCATGGGAAAAGATTTGTGGAGAAAGACTGTTTTTCAAGGTTATCAGTTATGTGAGGCGGGTGCGAGCTGCCCGAGGGCGCGGACTATGAGCAGCGGCTGCTCAGGATCGTTGGTTATCACCTGTATGCGGGCGCTGATTATGTCGGATGGAAACACCGACGGGTCGACTGTCACAAGCACCTCGGCATGCTTTCCCTTCTTGATTTTCTCGGGATATTTCCCGATGGTCACACCGGGGTCGGTGGTGTAGATGCGGCGCACCAGCAGGTCGCTCTTGCCCTGATTCTCGATGGTAAACGAGCGGGTGGCGGGGCCGTCGGCGGCCACTATGCCGTCGAACACCACACGGTCGGCCGACAGCTGGGCCACCGGGGCATTGCGCCGCTGCCCGGGGGTGAGGCGCGAGAAGTCTTCCTCGAGTATAGCGGAAAAATTGATTTTCAGCGGTTCGGCACCGGGGGCGGCTATATAGGCCGAGTCGGTGAGCATGCCGTAGGGCGCCGAGGGGTCGGGAGTAATCACCATCGAATATACCGCGAGTTCGCCGGGAGCGATGGCGGGGTCCGACGAGGCCATGCGCATGTAGGGCGGCAGCTGCTCCCAGTGGGGGCGCAGCGTGTCGGTGGAGGCATTGTACACCTCCACAAACTGTGTCTTGGGCCTTGTGCGGAGCACCGTGCCGAAAGGCACCTCGGTGGTGCGCAGACGCAGCGGGCCGCTCTCCACCGGATAGCGCGATTGCAGCGTGGCCTCTGTGCCTATCACCACTCCGCTCACGGTGAGGGTCTGGCGCTTCGCCTCGCCGGTGAGGTCGACCTTGAGGGTCTTCACAAAGCGTCCGGGACGTCCTGCGGGATTAAACAGGGCCACCACCTCGGCCGTGTCGCCCTTGGCCACGGGGTCGTGGGTGTACGACGACGATGTGCAGCCGCACGAGGCCTGCACTGCGCGGATGCTCACGGGTTCTTTCCCCTCGTTCACAAACCTGAACGAGGCCTTCACCTTGCCGTCAGCCTCACGGAAAGCGCCGAAGTCGTGGTCGGTCTCAAGCCAGCGCACCTTGCCCTGCATAGGGCACACGGCGAGCGCCGCAAGCAGCAATATCAGAATGTTTCGCATATTACTTTGCAGATTTCTTGGGGATTACCACGCCGCTGATTTTCAGTTTCACTATCTTCTGGTTCTCCCCCTTGGCGTTGGTCTTCACGGTTACGGTCTTGTTGAACTCGCCGGGACGGCCTGCGGGCACATAGGTGACCTTGATTTTGGCCGACTTCCCGGGGTCGACCGGCTTTTTTGGATAGGTGGGGCGGGTGCAACCGCACGACGCCGATGCCTTCACTATCATCAGCGGGGCGTCGCCGGTGTTGGTGAAGGTGAACTCATGGCTCACATTGCCTCCGTCCTCGGCTATGGTGCCGAAATCGTGAGTGGTCCCGTCGAAACTGATGGCCGGTTTGCCGGCCGTGGCGGCCAGGGCCGCGAGACCAAGGATGGCCGATATGATATGTCTCTTCATACTCTATCTTAATTATTCTTTTCCTGTTTGGCCTTGCCGGCGAGCATGCCGCACGCCGCCAGGATGTCCTCGCCGCGCGAAGCACGGATGGTGGCGGTGATGCCGCGGGCGTTGAGCATGTCGCGGAACTCCTCCATGCGCTCCATCGGGCACGGACGCAGGTCGCTGCCCGGGATGGCATGGAACCTTATGAGGTTCACCCTGCAGTCGAGCCCCTTGAGCCTTGAGGCGAGCTCCATGCAGTGGCGACGGTCGTCGTTAAGGCCGGCGAACATGATATATTCAAACGACAGGCGGCGCTGATGCGAGAAGTCGTAGCCGCGCAGCAGGTCGATGACATTGCGTATGGGGTAGGCCCTCTCCACCGGCATCAGGCTCTCCCTTTCGGCCGGATAGGGCGAATGGATGGAGATGGCCACATGCACCTTGGTGGTGTCGAGCAGGCGGCGCAGCTCCCCTATCTTGCCAATGGAACTCACAGTGATGCGCTTGGGGCTCCATGCCAGACCCCACTGGGCGGTGAGTATCTCGATGGCGCGGAGCACGGCTCCGAGATTGTCCATCGGCTCGCCCATGCCCATGAAGACTATGTTGGTGAGGCGCTCGCTCTCGGGCACCGACAGCACCTGGTTGATGATGGCGCCGGCCGACAGCGAGCCATGGAAGCCCTGACGGCCCGTCATGCAGAACGAACATGCCATCTTGCATCCTGCCTGCGACGACACGCATATCGTAACCCTGTCTTTGTCGGGTATGCACACTGCCTCCACATCCCTTCCGCCGAGACCGGTGAAGAGATACTTGGCCGTGCCGTCGGTGCTTCGTGCCTCGGCAAGCGGAGCCTCGCGGCCCACGGTGTAGCCCGCGTCGCGCAGGCGCTGACGGCCCGCCTTGGGCAGGTCGGTCATCTGCTCTATGTCGGTGGCGCGCTTCTGATAGAGCCAGCGGGCTATCTGCCCGGCGGCGAAGCGCGGCAGCCCTACTTCAGCCACCACCGTCTTGAGTTCGTCGGGCGTGAGCCCGAGCAATGCTTTCTGTTCCATAGCGTAGTCGCTTTCTCCCCACAAAGATAAACAAATTTCATGACACAGAGTTAGCAAGGGCCCTACATTACCCTAAAATACAATGTGACATAATTTTGAATCCTTTTTTCAGGATTCATTCAGAGTCGCGAGAGCAGTTCGGAACCTGTAATCACTTCCATTTTGGAGAATGCAAACAATTTCTTTCCCAAATCTTTAAGTGAATGTCCGATATGATAGACATCCTCATCAATTATCATAAAACGGTCGTGAGCTCTTTTATAAGCATGTAAGGTCACACCAGGATACTGAGCATTGTGACGCTCTACATCCTGACAAAGCTGCTGTGAAATTTTCCCATCGTAAATATCCACCGTCACACCTGGTTTCCGTTTTGACAACTGTACCAGAACGGAATCGTCAACATAGCTGTCTATTACTACAATACGATTGTCAGCCTTACGAATTAGCTGGGCGACAAACACATAAGCATCGAATATCTGGCTATCGAAGAAAATGCCCTCATTTATCTCATTATTCCTGTTTAACCTATCTAATATCGTGTCAACTTTTTCATCGGTTTTTAGTTGTTTCATTTCAAGACGGTCAAGCCTTTGAAACAGCATGCCATGTTTTTTGACAAAATTTCTCATCATTGTAAATGCCCGCATTATCCGGATATTTACCTCAATGGCTCTTTCTGACCTGAGTACGCTGCTAAGCATAGCCACTCCATTTTCGGTAAAAGCATACGGCATATACCTTAAGCCACCTCTGCCTCCGTTTGAGGTCACAATTTGTGACCTCAAACATTCATCCTTTGTCAATTGAAACACAAAGTCCGCCGGGAAGCGTTGGATATTGCGTTTGACTGCCTGATTGAGCACCTTAGTTTCAACGCCATAGAGCCTCGAAAGGTCACTGTCAAGCATAACTTGCTGCTCCCTTATTACATATATAAGTGACTCAATATCTATGGGTAATGCCTCTCTGCCATCTATAGCCTCATGTTTTATAAGCCCTCCTGACAGTTGATTATCTTGTTTCACTGTGTTTTTCTTCGTAGATTCCATACGCAAAGATAAACAAATTTCGGCATGCAGATAGCCGATGGGGTGTGAAAAATCTCCGGGCCGCGCCGCTTGTGCGGCACAGCCCGGAGTTGTAGGGGTGTCAGGCGCTTCTTTTACGAAGGCCTCTGATTAATCATATCAGCGGATGACGGTCTTGCTTACCTTGTCGCCCTGACGCTTGATAACGAGCTCGCCGGCAGCGGGGTTAGCTACGCGTACGCCTTGGAGGTTGAAGTACTCAACGGGAGCGTTGTCGTTCACACCGATAGTGACATCGGAGATGCCGCTGGTGGTCAGGTCAACCTTGAACTTGCCGGAAACATTCCCATAGTATAATTTCATTTCATGAGTTGTATCATTTAAATCTCTGGTGAAACCATGAAGGATAGCCCGTGCGGGGAAGGTGATTACACCGTTTTCAAGTTTACCGCAGTATGCAGCATTCGGAGTCTCAAGAGCATGGTTCATCGAAGCCACTAACATAGTTCCCATAGAACCGTAAGTGAAACCGGGGTAACTGGGAATAATTTCCACAGCGTCAGGATTGGTTGCATCAATATACAGGAAGTGCTTGCAGCCGTTTGCTTCGTGGAAGTTATTGCCGGTATATTTCCAGCCTTCTGCATGATAGGGATTCACGAGACGATATAAACGAGAAGTTTCCTTATTTTCTTCAATTTCGACTTTATAAGTTTCAACATGACCGAGATACTGTGAATTATCAGCGTTGGGATCGGAAGGAATGCCTTCCCAATAGAATCCCGGAGCTACGATATCATCTGTATAGTCAACTTCGCCGCGCGAATCCCATTTCTCGGGCTCGTCTAAGGCAAAGAGCACGGGGTGAGTTTCTGCATTTACACGCACTCCATCGGCATCGTAACCGAGAAGAATCAAGGTGGCGGGTCCGTCGCCATAACCAATAGCCTCCGCAAACTGAGCCTCGATATCGTTACCAGTTGTCTCAGTTATATCTACCAGATAATCTCCGAACTGGGTTTCGATTAAGTTCAACTGGGCATCGGTTACAGAAGCGAGGTCGCCGGGATAGAGGAAATATTTGGCAGAAGCCATATCAGCCCCAAGGGTTACACTGAAAGTATGCTTCATGTTGTTGGAGCACGATGACGCAGCCTGATAATTGAATTTCACATCTTTTGCATCAGGGAAAGTTATCACTGCATTATAGAGTTCTCCTCCCCAACCTGCCAGACCGGCGGTAGCCTTATTCCCGGAGGGAGAAAGAGGACATTCTACGAGAGTTATAACACCATTTTTATAAATGCTGGCCTCTCCATTAGAGATGATAGCAGATGATGCAATTCCTGAATTAAGACGATAATTTCCTAAAGGCCATCCCCATACCTCTTTAATTCCCAAATCCGAAGAAATTTCATCGGTAAAGGAATACAGGTGCTGAAGATCCATGGAAACGAAATCAGGGTTAGAAGTGTCAATGACTACATCATAGCTATCTGCAGCCAAGATAGCATCAAATTCTTCACCCAAAAATTGTTTTATGCCATCCTGATGATACGGATCAATAAGCTTGATACGGTTCTCATTGCGTGTGCTACGCTGAATTGAGACTTCCCAAGCTGCCATCTCTATAAAGTCCTGGCATGTTACACCTGCCTGAGCACCGGCTTCGGCATCAAAAAATAGAGGAAGAAGGAATGGATCGGCATACAAAACTGTGCCGGCATCCTCCCACGACTCGGGGATTTTGGCTGCAGCCTGCTGCTTTGCGGCCTCCTCCTTCTGAGCAGCCTTCATTGCTGCGGCAAGCTCAGAATTTTTCCGAAGTTTCAGATTGCTCTGGATATTTGTCTTTACAAGCTCAACCGACTGAGCCTTCAGATTTTTCGCAATCTCGGCCTTGGCAAAGGCGCGATTGGGGGTGAGAGCAGAAGCCGAAACAGCCACTGCCACACCAAGCAGTAAAGTGTAAAGTTTCTTCATGCTGATGAATTTTTACGAATGAATATTATATTTTCTTTTTTTACCTTGCTAATTGCAAACCCGATATTACTAAAGCTAAAAAGACGAGTGCCATTAAAGATGCAGCATCACAGGCCCTCGGCATAACAAAATTTATTTCATGTCTCGATTTATGTTTAAGAGCATAAAATCATAGCATGTCGCAAAGATAGAGCTAATTTTTCATTCTGCAAACATTGACCACATTTTTTTTGCATTTTTTTTAAATAATGGCCGTTCAAGTGTCATTTTGCACAGACTTCACCTTGTGGCGTGGCCGGCAGCAACCCGAAAAGAGCGAAATCGTAGAGCACAGGATCATCGGGCCTGATGGTACGCAGCGCGGCGGTGAGCTGCTCCACGGCCCGGCGGTCGTTGGAGCGGCGCTCAAGCAGCCCGAGGGCACGGGCGTTGTCGGCCACATGCACATCGAGCGGTATGAAAAGCTGCGAGGGCGAAAGCACATCGCGCCAGATGCCTATGTCGACTATGCCGTCGTCGCGCACAAGCCACCTCAAGGCCATGTTGAGGCGCTTTAGGGCGGTGGCGTCGATGTTGCGCGGCAGGCACCGGCCGTCGGCCACACCGTCGTTGGCGGCGTCGAGCTCGCGGTTGAGCGCTGCGGCAAGGCGCCATGCCGGCGCCTCGTCGAGCTCTATGTGCTCCGCACGGGCAAACGCCCCCAGCGAACCGTGTCGCGCAAACACGGCGTGGAGCCCGCGGAGGTAGTGCCGCATGTCGGAGGCGAAAAAGGTGCGGTGTATGTTCATGTCGGGCAGCTCCTCATAGCCCTCGTCCATTATATAATTGTAAGGGTCGTGGTTCATGAGGCGGAGCATCTTCTCGCAGTTGGCGCATATCATCTTACGGTTGCCCCAGGCCACGGTGGCGCTCAGTAGCGCCACCGCTTCAATGTCCTGTTGGCGGGTGAAGCGCCGCGGAAACTGCACGGGGTCGGCGGCGATGAACTCCGGAGTGTTCACTCTCCGGGCCTCGCTGTCGAGCCACTGCCGCAGTGCGGGGTCAACGGCCGGCTGCATCGCTGTCGCGTTTTTTGGGTCGTGTACGCACCATGCGGAGCACCTGTGCCGAACGTGCCGGCAGATAGAGGCGCAGCCACTCCTTGCCCAGAGGCGAATAGAGCTCGTCGTAGAGGGTGAGGTGCTCCACTTTTTCGTCGATATTGCCCCAGCCGCCGAACTTGCGCGAATCGGTGGAGAGCACCACGCGATATTTTCCCGGAGGCGCCAGGATGCCGTAATCGGAATAGGAGTCGGTGGGCGAGAAGTTGAACACAAACACGTAGTTGCCACGACGGAAAGCGAGCACCTGGTCGGAGTCTTTCTCCCACAGCTTCTCTATGCCGAGTGCCTGGAAGTTGGAGATGCCCGACACGAACTCTATCATGGCGTTGTCGAAGGCGTTGAGGTATTTGTACTGCAGGTCCTCGCGGTCCACGAGGTCCCACTGGCGGCGTGCGTACTTGTAGCTCCATCCGTTGCCCTCGCGGGGGAAGTCGATCCACTCGGGATGACCGAACTCGTTGCCCATGAAGTTGAGGTAGCCGCCGTTGATGGTAGCGAGTGTCACCAGACGTATCATCTTGTGGAGGGCGATGCCTCGGGCCACGGTCATATTGTCGTCGCCCACCATCATGTGCCAGTACATCTCCTTGTCGATGAGACGGAATATCACGGTCTTGTCGCCCACCAGCGCCTGATCGTGGCTCTCCACATACGAGATGGTCTTCTCGTCGGAGCGGCGGTTGGTGAGCTCCCAGAAGATGGATGTGGGGTGCCAGTCCTCGTCTTTTTTCTCTTTCAGGGTCTTGATCCAGTAGTCGGGTATGCCCATGGCCATACGGTAGTCGAAGCCCATGCCTCCGTCCTTGAACTTCATGGCCAGACCCGGCATGCCGCTCATCTCCTCGGCTATGGTGATGGCGTGAGGATTCACCTCGTGGATGAGCTTGTTGGCCAGGGTGAGATAAACGATGGCGTTGGTGTCCTCGTTTCCGTCGTAATAGTCACCGTAGCCACCGAAAGCCTTGCCCAGACCGTGGTCGTAGTAGAGCATGGATGTGACACCGTCGAAGCGGAAACCGTCGAAACGGAACTCCTCGAGCCAGTATTTGCAGTTGCTAAGCAGGAAGTGGAGCACCTCGTTCTTTCCGTAGTCGAAGCAGAGCGAATCCCATGCGGGATGCTCGCGGCGTGGACCTTCATAGAAGTAGAGCGTGCCGGTGCCGTCGAGCAGGCCGAGGCCCTCCTCCACGTTTTTCACTGCATGGCTGTGCACTATGTCCATAATCACGGCTATGCCGAGCTCGTGTGCCTTGTCGATGAGGCTCTTGAGCTCCTCGGGAGTGCCGAAGCGCGACGATGGAGCGTAGAAATTGCTCACATGATAGCCGAACGAGCCATAGTAGGGGTGCTCCTGGATGGCCATTATCTGTATGGCGTTGTAGCCGTCGGCGGCGATGCGCGGAAGCACCTTGTCGCGGAACTCCACATAGGTGCCCACACCCTCGCGCTCCTGCGCCATGCCTATGTGGCACTCATAGATGAGCAGCGGGCGTGTGTCGGGCACGAAGTTCTCCACGGTCCAGCGGTAGGGTGCGGGGTCCCACACCTGCGCCGAGAAGATGTGCGTCACCTCGTCCTGCACCACGCGGTTGGCGTAGGCGGGTATGCGCAGACCCTGACCGCCCTGCCAGTGCACGCTCATCTTGTAGAGCTGTCCGCGCGAGATGGCCTCGGCGGGGACATGAAGCTCCCACACACCCCCCTTGAGGCGCTTGAGCGCAAACTCGGGACGCTCTTCCCAGCCTGAGAAGTCGCCCACGAGATAAATCTGCGTGGCATTGGGCGCCCATTCACGGAACACCCACCAGTCGCCCTGACGGTGCAGTCCGAAATACTGATGCGCGTTGGCGAAGTCGGTGAGGGAGTGGCAGCGCTCGGTGAGTTCCTTCTCTTTGCGCACGGCATCGAGATGGCGGCCGTCGATTGCGGCGCGATAAGGTTCGAGCCAAGGGTCGTTGCGGTATATGGCAAGTTCTTTCGCTTTCATATTGTGTGGTTTTTGGTAATAATCTATGTATGTTTATTTTATCCTATCGGCTGTCCCTCGAGGAGCTGCTGCGCAGCGAGGAAGGGGCTCAGGCGGTTGGAAAGCACCAGACGCTCGGCGGTGGCGATGGCGGCGGCACGGTCGGGGTCGTCGTAGAAGCGGCGGCGCAGCTCCGAGTCGATGGTCTCGTACATCCAGTAGCGGGCCTGCTCATGGCGCCGGCGGTCGAAATAGCCGTTTTTCTTCACGAACTCGAAATATCGGTCGATCATATCCCATACCTCAGCTATGCCGAGCTCGTAGTAGCCCGAATAGGTGAGCACCTCGGGACTCCAGCCCGACGGGGGCGTGGGGAAGAGGTGAAGCGCCGAGCGGAGCTGTGCCTGCGCCAGGCGGGCGCGGTCGATATTGTCGCCGTCGGCCTTGTTTATCACTATGCCGTCGGCCATCTCCATGATGCCGCGCTTGATGCCCTGAAGCTCGTCGCCGGTGCCGGCCACCTGTATGAGCAGGAAGAAATCGACCATCGAGTGGACGGCAGTCTCACTCTGGCCCACACCCACGGTCTCCACGAAGATATTGTCGTAGCCGGCGGCCTCGCAGAGCACTATGGTCTCGCGGGTCTTGCGCGCCACTCCTCCGAGCGAGCCTGCCGAGGGGGAAGGGCGTATGAAGGCCGAGGGATGTTGCGAGAGCTTCTCCATGCGGGTCTTGTCGCCGAGGATGCTCCCCTTGGAGCGCTCCGACGAAGGGTCGATGGCGAGCACGGCGAGCTTGCCGCCGTTGCGGAGCACATGCAGGCCGAACACATCAATCGAGGTGCTTTTGCCCGCGCCGGGCACACCGGTGATGCCTATGCGGCGGCTACGGCCCGAATAAGGCAGACATTTCTCAATCACCTCGCGGGCTATGGCCTGATGGGCCGGAGCCACGCTTTCGACGAGTGTGACGGCCTTGGCCAGACGCATCACATCGCCCTTGAGTATGCCCTCCACGAGGTCGGAGGCACTGGGCAGCGGCGCACGCCGGCGGGGTTTCAGATAGGGGTTCACCACCGGAGGCTGCTTCACTCCGGAGTTGACGGTGAGGCCGGAATATTCCGAGTTGTTTTCTATGTGATTCAAGGTATATGTGTTGTAATATTAGGTTATACGATTTGGAAATCAGACACATCAATGGGCCTCGAGCCAGTTGGCACCCACTCCGGCCGACACCTCGAGGGCCACGCTGCCGGTGAAGGCGCCCTCCATGAGGCGCACCACAAGTTCCTGAAGGGCCGACAACTCTTCGGGCACCACATTGAACACAAGTTCGTCATGCACCTGAAGTATCATGCGCGAGCGCATGCCCCGGTCGAGCATCTCGCGATGGATGCGTATCATGGCGAGCTTTATGATGTCGGCCGCCGACCCCTGCAGGGGAGCGTTCACGGCATTGCGCTCGGCAAAGCTACGCACTGTGGCGTTGCGTGAATTTATGTCGGGCAGAAAACGTTTGCGGCCCATGATGGTGGCCACGTAGCCCTTCTCGCGGGCGTCGGCCACAGACTTGTCGATGTACTGGCGTATGTGGGGGTATGTGGCGAAGTATCCTTCGATAAGCGCCTTGGCCTCGGCACGGGGTATGCTCAGGCGCTCCGATAGGCCGAACGCCGAGATGCCGTAGACGGTGCCGAAGTTGGCGGTCTTGGCGTTGCGCCGCTGGGTGTCGGTAACCTCGTCGAAAGGCACATGATAGATTTTCGCCGCTGTGGCGCGGTGTATGTCGAGCCCGTTGTGGAAAGCCTCGGTTAGCTCGGGGTCGGAGGAGAGGGCCGCGAGCAGGCGAAGCTCAATCTGTGAGTAGTCGGCCGACAATACCACGCACCCCTCATCGGCTATGAAGGCGCGGCGCACTTCGCGGCCGTCGTCGGTGCGGATGGGTATATTCTGCAAGTTTGGGTTGGCCGACGATATGCGGCCCGTGGCCGTGACGGTCTGGTTGAAGGTAGTGTGGATTTTTCCCGTTGTGGGATTCACCATGTCGGGCAGGGCGTTGACATAGGTGGCAAGCAGTTTGCGGAGGCTGCGGGCACGCAATATTAGCCCTACAATGGGGTGTGCCGAACGGTGTTTCTCAAGGATTTCCTCGGTGGTGGAGTAACCTCCGGTCTTTGTGCGCTTGGCCTTAGGGTCGAGGCACATCTTGCCGAAGAGTATCTCACCCACCTGCATCGGCGAGCCGATGTTGAACTTCTCGCCGGCGAGGGCATAGATGTCGCTCTCAATCTCCTTTAGACGCGATGTGAGCTGCACCGAGAGGCTGTTGAGCTCCGAAGAATCTATCCTCACGCCGGTCCACTCCATGTCGGCGAGCACACGCGCCAGCGGCAGCTCGATGTCGCGCACCAGGGCGAGCTGGTCGTTCTTCTCAAGCAGTTCTGTGAGCGGTGCATGGAGCCTCAGGGTGATGTCGGCCTGCTCGCAGAGTCGCGAGGCCAGTTCGGCCGGCGGAATCGGGGCATAGGGCTTGCGTGCCGTGGCCGGGGTGTCGTAGTCGAGCATCTGATATCCGAGTATGCTCATGGCCATGTCGGCCATGCGGTGTCGCATCTCGGGTTGCAGTACATAGTGCGCCAGAGAGTTGTCGGCATACGGCGCCGTCAGCTGTATGTTGTCGCGACGCAGAAGCACCATGTCGCGCTTTATGTCGTGGCTTACGATGAGCGTGACAGGCGAAGTGAAAAGCGGTTCGAGCAGCGACATAACCGCACGGCGCTCCTCTTTGCCGGCGGGGATGCGTATCATGACGGCCTTACCGGCGGCATGGCTGAGAGCCACGGCCTCAAGAGAGGCCGTCATGGCCTCGGCTCCGGGAGCATAGAGGGCCACGCCGGTCTGCATGGCAGACACACATAGCTCCACCTCGCGGGCTATAGCCGAAAGATCGGTAAGTTCGGTATATTCGGCGCCTGATGTGGCGAATGTCTCGGCGGAATCCTGCGACGATGGTTCGTTGCCCGGGTCGCCGTCCACGAAATCGAAAAGCGAGCCCATCACGGGTGCCTCGCTCGCCGTTACCTTGCGTACGGGCTGATCCTTGTCGGCGGCAGGAGTTGCGGGAGTAGAATGTCCCGTGCCGAGGCGCGACAGGAATGTCTTGAACTCCAGACGGGTGTATATCTCGCGCAGACGGTCCACATCCTCGGGACAGCGGCGTAAATCGTCGAAATCGACATCAAGCGGCACATCGGTGCGGATGGTGGCAAGGTCTTTCGACATGATGATCTGCTCCGCGTTGGCGCGCACCTTGTCACCAAGAGCGCCCTTTATCTCACCGGCATGGGCAAGCATGTTCTCCACCGAGCCATACTCCCCTATGAGCTTGGCGGCGGTCTTGGGACCCACTCCGGGGCATCCGGGAATATTGTCGATGGAGTCGCCCTCGAGGGCCAGTAGGTCGATTACCTGAAGCGGGGAGCTGAGGTTATATTTCTCGCACACCTCCTTCACGCCCCTTATCTCGAAACCCACCCCCTTGAGGGCGGGGCGGTACATGAACACACGGTCGGTGACCAGCTGCCCGTAGTCCTTGTCGGGCGTCATCATGTAGGTGGTGAAGCCCTGGCGCTCGGCCATGCGGCTGAGAGTGCCGATCACATCGTCGGCCTCATAGCCCTCCTTCTCGAAGACGGGAATGCGGTAAGCCTCCACAATCTCCTTTATCACGGGCACCGACAGACCGATATCCTCGGGCTGCGCCTCGCGTTTGGCCTTGTATTCAGGATATTGCTTGTGGCGGAATGTAGGACCGTGGGGGTCGAAGCACACGGCTATGTGCGAGGGGTTTTCCTTGCGCAGTATCTCGTTGAGTGTGTTGCAGAAGCCGAATATCGCCGAAGTGTTGAAGCCGCCCGATGTGATGCGGGGGGCATTTATCAGGGCATAGTAGGCCCTGTAAATCAGTGCATAGGCATCGAGTAGAAACAACTTTTTTTCGTCCATAGTAACGGTACTGGGTAAATAATAACACTCCGGAAATATGCAAAGTTAACACTTTTATTTAAAGAGCGTGATTTTTATGCTTGATTTATGTGGCATATTTATTAATTTTGCGGTGACGACACCAAGAGGGGTGCCGGGCGGCTGCGCGAAGGCGCGGCATGCAGGCCCGGCTGAGATCATACCCTGGAACTTGATGCGGTTCGTACCGCCGAAAGAACTTGCTGCACGACATTGCACCCCGCCGAGGGGGTCGTGATTTCCGTTTTCTTTGCTCAACTTCCCAACCCCTTTTGTTGCCAAAAACTTTTCCGGCGCACGACAACCGTGTACCGGCCAAAAATGTATTTGACATGGACATAGAAATCAACGGACGAAGCGTGCACATCGCCGAGGGCGTGACCACGCTGGGGGCGGCTCTCAGGACCGAAGGGTTCACTGGCGTGGGTCAGGCCGTGGCGGTCGAAAACCGCGTGGTACCACGCACGGCATGGGACGAAACCCCGCTGAAAGAGGGAATGAAAGTGACGGTGATACGCGCCGTGTGCGGAGGATGAGCGCATGGAACTAATAGCCATCACAACTCCCTATTTCTACGCCGGCGAAGCCACGGCCATATGCCAAGCCCTGGATGAGCGTGGATTCTCACGCGTACATATCCGCAAGCCGGGAGCCTCAGAAGTCAGCATGAGAGAACTTCTGGAGCGGATTCCGTCAAGACTGCGCCCGCGGCTTTCGCTTCACGACTGCCATGAACTCGCCGCGGAATTCGGCATCGGCGGCGTGCATCTCAACGGCCGCAATCCTGCGCCTCCGGCAGACTGGAAAGGGCTCGTGAGCCGCTCATGCCATAGCCTCGGAGAAGTCACAGCGGCTTCACCCGAAGTGGACTACACCTTTCTTAGCCCTGTGTTCCCAAGCATATCGAAGCCCGGCTACAAAGCCGCATTCACGCTCGACGATCTGCGGGGCCGTCTGCCTGAGCATGTCTTTGCTCTCGGGGGCGTCACTCCTGAGAAACTGCATGCACTTGAAGAGGCCGGATTCGCCGGCGCGGCGATGCTCGGAAGCGCCTGGCGCAGGGAGCTCGACATGCATGCATTCCGGCTGCAATTCATCACCCACGGCGAAACCGCCGACGAGGTGGCGCAAGGCGCCATGGATGCCGCTGCAGGAGGATGCCGGTGGATACAGATACGCATGAAGGGCGCGCCCGTGGAGGAGGTGGAGCACATGGCCCTGCGGCTTGCCTCGCTCCGCGAGGCGGATGTGACTCTGCTCGTCGACGACCATGTGGAGCTTGCCGCGCGCCTCGACTGCATTGACGGCGTGCATGTGGGCAAGAACGACATGCCGGTGGCGGAGGCGAGGGTGATGCTTGGCCCGGAGAAAATCCTGGGAGCTACTGCCAATACTTTCGACGACCTGAAAAAAGCCGCCACCGACGGCGCCGACTATGTGGGCCTTGGGCCTTTCCGCTTCACCACCACGAAAAAGAACCTCAGTCCGGTGCTCGGCACACAAGGCTACACCGACATAATGGAGCGCTGCCGCAGGGAGTGCATCGGCATACCGGTGGTGGCCATAGGGGGCATCACGGAAGCCGATGTCGACAGTGTGATGGCTACAGGAGTGAACGGCATAGCCGTGAGCGGTGCCATACTCCGTGCAGCCGACCCGGCACTTGCCACCCGACAACTTATAGAAAAACTAACAGCATACAGAATATGAGCACATTAACAATCGGAGGGCGCACATTCACCTCGCGCCTGTTCGTGGGAACGGGTAAATTCCGCTCCAACGAGCTCATGGAGGCCGCCATAAAGGCCTCGGGCTCGCAGATGGTCACAGTGGCCATGAAACGCATCGACATGGACAACCGCGAAGACGACATGCTGCGCCACATAGTGCACGAAGGTATACAGCTTCTGCCCAACACATCGGGCGCACGCAACGCCGAGGAGGCCATACTCGCCGGACAGCTCGCCCGTGAGGCTTTCGGCACCAACTTCCTCAAACTCGAGATTCATCCCGACCCCAAATATCTGCTTCCCGACCCGGTGGAGACACTGAAAGCCACCGAGGAGCTTGCCAAAATGGGATTTGTGGTACTCCCCTACATCCAGGCCGACCCCGTGCTGTGCAAGCGCCTCGAGGATGCCGGAGCCGCCACCGTGATGCCCTTGGCAGCTCCAATCGGCACCAACAAGGGCCTCGTGACCCGCGAACTGCTGAAGATAATCATTGAGCAGAGCCGTGTGCCTGTGGTGGTCGACGCCGGACTCGGCGCTCCATCCCATGCCGCCGAAGCCATGGAGCTCGGCGCCGACGCCGTGCTGGTGAACACCGCGATAGCCGTGGCAGGCGACCCCGTGCGCATGGCCCGCGCATTCGCCGACGCCACAGTGGCAGGCCGCGAGGCATTCGAGGCCGGTCTCGGAGCCATAACCGACGCCGCAGAAGCATCGTCGCCCTTAACCGCTTTTCTTGATTAATCATGTTCTCAGACTATCTTAAAGAAAACTACGACTGGGACACCACCACACGCGAAATCATGGCGATGACCCCGGCCGATGTGGAGCGCGCGCTGGCCAAGGAGCATCTAAGCGACCGCGACTTCATGGCCCTCATCTCGCCTGCCGCCGCTCCCTATATCGAGCAGATGGCACGGCGCAGCAAAGCCATCACCGAGCGCCGCTTCGGCAAGACGGTGAGCATCTTCATACCGATGTACATCACCAATTCGTGCACCAACTCATGTGTGTATTGCGGCTTCAACCGCCACAACAAGTTTCCGCGCGTGGTGCTTACTCCCGAGCAGATAGAGGCCGAGTGCAAGGCCATAAAGGCAATGGGTCCGTTCGAGAACCTTCTTCTCGTGACAGGCGAGAATCCCGTGGTGGCCGGTACCGACTACATCGAGAAAGCCCTCCAGGTATGCCGCCCATATTTCAGTAACCTCACCATAGAGGTGATGCCGCTGAGCGCCGAAGACTACGAGCGTCTCACACATTCCGGCCTGAACGGCGTGGTGTGCTTCCAGGAGACCTACAACCATCAGCGCTACAAGGTGTATCATCCCGCCGGGATGAAATCGAAATTCGAATGGCGCTGCGACGGCTTCGACCGCATGGGGCAGGCCGGAGTGCACAAAATCGGCATGGGGGTGCTCATAGGCCTCGAGGACTGGCGCACCGATGTCACCATGATGGCACGCCACCTGCAGTATCTGCGCAAACGCTACTGGAAGACCCGCTATTCGGTGAACTTCCCCCGCATGCGTCCGTCGGAATCGGGCTTCCAGCCCAATGTGGTGATGAGCGACCGCGAGCTCGCACAGCTCACCTTTGCTTTCCGCATATTCGACCCCGATGTGGATATCTCCTACTCCACACGCGAGAACCATGCGTTCCGCAACAACATGTGCACCTTAGGGGTGACCACCATGAGCGCCGGCTCGAAGACCGACCCGGGAGGCTATGCCACATATCCCGAATCGCTCGAGCAGTTTGCCATCAGCGACCCCACATCACCGGCTATGGTCGCCGCCGACCTGCGCGCCCTCGGCCGCGAACCGGTGTGGAAAGACTGGGACAGGGTGTTTGACTGAATTGCATTCTAACCCCGTTTACAACCTATTATGGCGACAGACGAACGATATGCGCGACAGATCATGCTCGCCGGATTTGGCGAGGAGGGGCAGCGGCGCCTCAGAGAAGCCTCGGTGCTTGTAGTGGGTGTGGGAGGCCTCGGAAGTGCTGCAGCCACATGCCTCGCCGCAGCTGGCGTGGGTCATATAGGTCTGGCCGACCCCGACGTGGTGAGCCTCTCCAACCTGCAGCGCCAGACGCTCTACACCACCGCCGAGGTGGGCCTATCGAAGACCGAATGCGCCCGCCGCAGGCTCGAAGCCATCAACCCCGGGGTGCGCTTCACCATGCACCCTGAGGGAATCACTCCACAAAATGCCAAAGCACTCGCCGAGGCCTACGACCTGATGGTGGACTGCACCGACAACTATGCCGCCCGCTACCTCATGGACGATGCCTGCGCGGCAGCCGGCAAGCCGTGGGTGCACGGCTCCATAGGCGAGTTTCAAGGCCATGTGGCCGTGATGAACCACCTGCGCGGACGCCGCTACACACACCTCTTCCCCGACCGCGAGGCCCTCTGCGCACAGCCGCGAATCACCGCAGGAGTGCTCGGAGCCGTGCCCGCCACCATAGGCGCCATAGAGGCCAACGAGGCCATAAAACTGCTCACCCGCATCGGCGAGCCGCTCGACGGACGCCTGTTCTGCCTCAATCTCCTTACCCTCGAGTCGTTCACACTCGATTTTTAACCGCAACCATTTGCAATCACACATATTCACGAGACACAACAAAGATGAGTTCATTTGATAAATACGCATCGGAATACGACAGCTGGTTTCTCAACAACCGCAATGTGCTTGAAAGCGAAGTTAAGCTTGTGGCTTCGGTGCTTCGCGACGCCCCGGGCCCAGTGCTGTCGGTAGGATGCGGCAGCGGCCTGTTTGAGAAAATAATGCGCGAAAGCTACGGCATAGATGTGACCAACGGCGTAGAGCCGTCAGAAGGGATGGCCGCCATAGCCCGGTGTCGCGGCATGGAGGTGACAGTGGCCACCGCCGAAGATTTCGACTACCCGCAGGGAAAATACAATACTATCCTCTTCAACGGCTCGCCGAGCTATATCACCGACCTTGCCGCCGTGCTGCGCAAGGTGTACGCCGCGCTCCCCTCGGGAGGCCGAGTGATTCTGGTGGATGTGCCCAAAGAGAGCACCTACGGCCAGATGTATAATCTTGCCAAGGCTGTGGGCACATGGCATCACCCGCTGTTGGAAGGATGCTTCCCGCCCGACCCCTATCCCATAGAGTTTGTGAACCAGGCCAACTGGCGCACCACAGCCGAAAAGATGCGCCTGATGGAGGAAGCCGGCTTCACCGGCCTCAGCGCCCGGCAAACGCTCACCACTCACCCGCTCTACTCCAACAATGCCGCCGAAGAGCCCGTGCCGGGATTCGACCGCGGAGACTATGTGGCCGTAACCGGCATAAAATAACCCCGTAATCCCCAACCGAAAAACCGCAACAGCATCATCATGACACCCACTCAGCCGACAACCCTCTGGAGCCGGGAGGCATGGAAAGCATCGGAGCCAATATTAGAGGCCATAAAGAAGCTCCCCTTCATCACCGAGCTTGCCGACGGCACCCTCCCCGCCGAAACCTTCCGCCGGTATATCGAGCAGGATAATCTCTACATAACCCAATACAGCCGTGTGCTGGCCCACATCGCATCGCGCCTCGACGATATCGACGAGATGAACTCCTTCCTGAACTTCGCCGGCGACGGCGTAGCCACCGAGAAGGCGCTCCACTCGATGTATGTGACCGGAGGCACCAGCGAGATGTCGCCCGTCTGCCTCTTCTACACCTCGCTGCTCAAGTCGCAGGCCCTGGAGCCGGTGGAGGTGGAAGCGGCCGCAGTGCTCCCCTGCTTCTGGATATATCTCGCCACCGGCAAATATATCCTGTCGATAGCAAAAATGGAGGGGAACCCCTATGCCGAGTGGATAAAGACCTACAGCGACGGAGCATTTGACGCCTCCACCGAGCGCGCTATAGCCATCTGCGACCGTCTGGCCGCCTCGGCCACCCCAGAGATGCGCGCCCGCATGACCGACATATATGTGAAATGCTCACGCCTGGAATGGCTCTTCTGGCAGACTGCCTATGAGCCCCGTCCATGGGAAATATGACATTGAAAATGGAAAAGAAACATTACAGCACTGCCCTCACCATCGCGGGCAGCGACCCCTCGGGAGGTGCCGGGCTTCAGGCCGACCTCAAGACATTCTCGGCTCTCGGCGTCTACGGAGCATCGGCCGTGGTGGCCGTGGTCGACGAAAACACCCAGGGCGTGTATGGCGTGCACCCCATACCCGAAGCTTTCGTGGCGGGGCAGATACGCTCGGTGCTCTCCGACATTGGCGCCGACGCAGTGAAGATAGGCATGCTCCACAGTTCCGAGCTGATACGCACGGTGCTCGCCACCCTGCGCGAATGGCCCGATGTGCGCCAGATTGTGCTCGACCCGGTGATGGTGGCAACCTCCGGCGACGCGCTGCTCGAGCCGTCGGCCGTGGCCACACTGCGCGACGAGCTGATACCCTATGCCCGGATAATCACCCCCAATCTCCCCGAGGCTTCGCTGCTGTTGGGCGAGACAGTTGACCATCAGGACCAGCTTGAGGATGCCGCCCGCGAGCTTTCACGGCAGACAGGCGAACCTGTGTCGGTGATGCTCAAAGCGGGCCACCTCGAAGGTACCGATGAGCTCATCGACATATTCTACAACGCCGAGAAGGGCACCTTCCTGCGTCTGGCGTCGCGCAAGCTGCACACCGCCAACACCCACGGCACCGGATGCACCCTCTCCTCCGCCATAGCGTCATGGCTGGCCCGCGGCGCCGACCTCGACTCCGCGGCACGCCTCGGCAAGGACTACATTGCCGCCGCCGTAGAAGCCGGAGCCGACTACGCCATAGGCCGCGGCCACGGCCCAGTGCACCATTTCCACGCCTGGTGGAAATAAAAACAATTGGGCATAGGAAGTTAGTGCTCACTAATTTCAAGGTTTTTATGTAAGGACTTTACAGAAATGACATCGGTGATGAAAAAATGCATATCAATTTCAATATTTATCTGTTGCGCGTTAGCAGCTTTTGCGACGGGACACGCACCTCAGATAGTGGCAAATTATCTTACCGCTCAATGGAAAGAGTATATGCAGGCTATAAACAGAATGAATCCTGATGAAAAAGATTCCATAAAGGCAAATCTGCTCACTCCCGGCATGTATGAAAAAATCGGACGCATGACCGGAGACACCGGCGCGGATTGCATCATCCGCGCTCAAGATGTGAACGATTTTGGTATCAATGATCTCAAATGCCGCCATCTTGAAGGCGACTGGTATGAGATTACCTACCGCTGGAGTGAAAAAGATGAGCCTATACAAATCCCGATAAGAGCAACCACAGATGCTGAAGGAGATATAAAAGTCAGTTATATCGCCCCTGAATGTGCCGGCGACAAATACGGTGACAAATATCTGGCTGTGCCTAAAACAAAAGTTGTCGACAACGGCACTGCAAAGCAGTTTGTCGAGACTTATTATGCAGCTTATACCTATCCGTTTCTGAGCATCAGCACCGACTGCGAAAAGCAAAGCAGGGCTGTGCGCGATAAATATTGCACAGCACAGCTCTGCAAGCGCATCGACGACTGGCTGGCCAACGAGGCGCCGGAAGATATTTTCGATCCGTTTATATGCGGGATTGACTTCGACAACATCTGCCATTGGCCCGTCAACGTAAAAGAGGATGGCCAAAATGATTTCACCGTGTCGTTCGGCAACCGCTCACTGAAGGTTTTTGTAGCGAAAACCGACGGCCGGTGGGTGATTTCCAACATAACAACAAATACGCGCTAAACTAACTATACCTAAAACCAGTTAATCAACCAACCTAAATCAAGACTTATGGAGATAATACCAGCACGCCCCGCCGACGCGCCCTATATAGCCAAGGCTGTGATGCTCGGCGTAGGAGAGGAAATCTGCCGCGATTTCGCAGGCGAGAAACACTCAATGGCCGATGTGGAGGCACTTTTCACCGAACTCGCCGGCATGGACGACTCGCAGTACAGCTACCGCAACGCCCTTGTGGCCGTGACGCCCGAAGGCGATGTGGCCGGCGTGTGCGTAGGCTACGACGGCGCAAGGCTCCACCCCCTGCGCGAGCGCTTTTTCGAAACAGCCCTGCGCCGCATGGACCTCGACATGCGCGGCATGGCCGATGAAACCTCGCCCGACGAATATTATCTGGACACCCTCGCCGTGTTCCCGGCCTACCGGAGCCACGGCCTCGGAGGCAAACTGCTCATGGCACAAGCCGCACGCGGTCATGCCATGGGCAAGCCCGCAGGCCTGCTTGTGGACAAAACCAATCCCAAAGCGGAGGCCCTTTACCGCCGTCTCGGCTTCATTCCCGTGGGCGAACGCCCCTTTGCCGGAGTGGTGATGAACCACCTCCAGCTGCCTTTAGAAAAGTAAAAAATGCTGATTTTGCCGCGGCTTACAGCAGCAGATCGCGGTAAATGTCGAGAGCGGCTTCCACATCTTCCCGGCCGACGGCGACGCCCGTCACCGGGTCGCCCTCCTTGCACAGGAGAGTAAAGGTGTAGGAGTCGCTTCCGGCTGTTGTAGCGGTGTTTTTCTTGTCATGTGACATGAATGACAGCAACTTCGGATAATCAGCGCACGTGATAGCATAGGCGCCGTAATGGTCGCGCACATACTGCGCGTAGCGGTGCAGACGGTCGGAAGGGAACTGCTCCTTCATATGGCTCAGCACAAGTGCCGCCACCATGCCGAATGCCACTGCATAGCCATGGCTCAGAGGCGCCTTGCGCTCCAGGGCCAGCTCCTCGAAGGCATGACCGAAAGTATGGCCCAGATTCAGAGCCTGACGCCTTCCGCAGTCGAAGGGGTCGGAGCTCACGTAGTCGCACTTCACCTCCACGCTCTCTTTCAGCAGCCGCAGCAACGAATCGGGCTCGTAGGCGGTGACATCGTAGGCCAACAGACGGTCGGTCATGGCCGAGGACGAAAGCAGGGCATGCTTCAACATCTCGGCATACCCCGAAAGCAATTCCTCAGATGAGAGCGTGCGGAAGAATGTGGTTGAGACAATCACAAGCTGCGGATTGGCGAACACACCTATCTCGTTCTTGAGCGAATTGAAATTGATGCCTGTCTTGCCCCCTACCGAGGCATCTACGGCACCGAGCAGCGTGGTTGGTATATTCACAAACGGGATGCCACGCTTGAATGTAGCGGCCGCAAAAGCGCCCATATCGGTTATCACTCCCCCGCCTACATTCACCAGCAGAGAACGCCTGTTGGCACCGGAATCACCGAGCCGCTTCCAGATGTCGCTCAGCGTCGTGATGTTCTTGTGCAGGTCGCCGGCGCCTCCGGTGACTATCACATCGGCGCCTCCCACAACCTTCGACTCGCTTTGCAAGCGCGGCAGCACGAAAGTAGCCGTGTTGGCGTCGACGAGCACATGCACCGATGCCGGCTCAAGTTTTTCCACAAGCTCATCGAGAGCCTGCGCCACATGATTTGTAAAAAGCAGAAGTTCTGCGGGTGATTTCGGGTTGTTGAGAGATTCCATATATTCAAGTATTTACAGTGATTCGTGAAGGCCGAGTAGCGCGGGAAGCAGCCGTACCAGCACATCCATCGAGGGGAGCACGAGGTCGGCGCCGGCACGCTCCATCTCTGCCACTGGCACAGGCCCTGTGGTGACAGCCACGGTGAAGGCTCCCGAGCCCACGCCAGCCGCTACGCCGAGAGGCGCGTTTTCTATCACGATGCTCTGCCACGGCTCCACTGAGGCCATTTGCATGGCGCGGAAATAAGGCTCGGGGTGAGGCTTGCCGTGAGTTACATCGCGGGCCGTAACACGCAAGTTGTGCGGAAATCCGCCCGGAAAATCGGTGTCGAGGCGGTTGAGGTTCGACTGCTGCCCCGAACCGGTGACAAGCACACGGGTGATGCCGGCCTCCATAAGCCCGGCCACCACACGGTCGGCGCCAGAGATGATGCCTGCGCGCGGGAGCTCATTGAAATAACGTGTCTTGCGCTCATAAAGTTCCGAGGCTTCATCAGAGCTTACCTCGCGGCCCATCTCGCGCCTGAAAAGCAGCCCTATGGTGGCGGCTCCCGTCATGCCCTCATAAAGGTAAAACTCGTCACGCTCGCATTTCACCCCGAGTTCGGTCATAAGCCGGTACCAGGCAGCCGTGTGGCGGCTCATGGTGTCGAGCAGGGTGCCGTCCATGTCGATAAGTGCAGCACGTGGCACAAAAGCGGCGAAACCCGTGCGTGAAAGATAACGCGCCACTGCGCGGCGCACTGTCATATCGTTGTATTCTTCCATAAAAAACTGTCTAATCAGTATTTGCCCGAACGGATGCGGTAGAGGGTCTCCTTGGTCACTCCGAGAAATGAAGCTATCTGAGTGACTGTGGCAATCTCCGTAAGGCGGGGATATCGGTTTATCGCCCAACGGTAACGTTCCTCGGCCGAGAAGGTCTGCATCACATCGATGCGCTCCTCGAGAGCCAGCATATGCTGGGCCATGGCCGATGTGACGAACATCACCACAGCATCATCGGGCTGCAGGCCAGCCTGCCGCAGTAAGTCGTGCATGCGCAGATGCGGCAGGAACAGCACCTTGGTAGGCTCGAGAAACTGTATGGCCACCGTGTCGGGATGGTGCTCGATAAGAAAGCGCGAGAGCATGATAAACTCGTCGGTGAACGAGAAACTGAACGTATGCTCACGACCCTTTACCGTATAGAACAGGCGTGCCGAGCCCTCGACGATGTAGTAGGCGTAGCTGCTTAGATTCATGGCTCCGCGGATGGTGTCGCCGCGGCGGTATGAACGTTCGGCCATCATCTCCTCGAGTTTGGCCTCCACCTCGGGCGACACATTCAGAAATCGTCTTACGGCATCAATAGGTTTCATCTTTCAAGAAGCAAAGTATCGGCATGCACCTTCACATCATAGGGGATGGATGAGGCGCGGGTTTTGGGCGAGAACAGATACCGGAAAGTCTGCTGGCGGTCCCACGACGGGAAGTCGAGTTTACGGGTCTCGCCCGGAGGAATTTCTGTGCGCTGCACCAACCTGCGGCGATGAAGTTGCCGGCCGGAGGTGTCGGTATAGTCAATAGTGAAAATCACAGCTGCCACAGTGCGCGAAGCGCTGCAATTGCTTACAAAAAGAGTCTCGCGGGTGGAGCGCAGCGGCTTGTCGTAGCCGTAGAAGCGAATTGAATCGGGCATGGCGGCCACAGTGTCGAACGGCTCCACTGTCGTCTCGGTCTGCGCTTTCGGCGCCTCGGTGCGTAGCTTGCGCGCCGTGGTGTTGCGGCGCCGGCCATCGGCCTGCGGAAGCATGACGAGAAGAGCCGCGGCAAGGACCGCGAAAGCGGCGACAGAACGCCTGAGATTGGGGAGAGACGGGGTCGTCATAAGCGGCGTATTTTATTTGGTGCACATTCGTCGGCAGGCCAACGACGGATAAGGCCGTCGAGGTCGTCGGGACGGTCGTCGACACGTGTCACGCGGAAACGGCTCAGATATGGTATGCGTATGGTGAACGACACTTTCACTCCCGAGTGCACCTCTTTCATGGTGATGTGGGCCCTGTCGGCCAGAGAGAGTGTAAACCGTGCCGGCTTGCACAGGCGGTCGCTCTTGCGTGAAGTGAAAATTTCGGCATCATAGTGGCCCGGCTTCGCCAGTGGACTCAGCACTCCCATCACCGTGCCCGGAACTATGGCTGGATGCGGCGAGTCGATAAGAATCATAAGATAAGTGTCGGCCATGGTGCGAGAGCCTCCGCGGCTCAGGCCGGCCGTGACGGCCACCACCGAACCGTCGGTGGTAGTGGCCCATATACCTTCTATGGGGTCGCGGCGGTCAGATGCAAGCAGCGAGCCCACCGAGGCCTCTGTGGCATCGGGAATAGCCACCCACGAACTGTCGGGCAGTTCCACTGCCTGCGCGGCATAGAAGAGCGCGGAAACCGCCACACAGACCGCAACGACGATATGATGCAGACGGCACATTATGAGCGCGAGAAGCGGTAGTTGAAGCCTATCGAGAGAATCTCCTTGAACTGCCACTTGTGCCAATGGGTATCCTCAAACCTCCGGGCGTCGCTCTGATAGCGCAGATGCCCGTAGATTTTTGTGGAGAGGTAACGGTTGATGCTGAAGTTGATAGTGTTCTCCCAGTCGCCCTGGGTCACCTCATAGTTGGTGAAGGCCCATATGCGCGAGTTATAGTCGATATTGCGTGCGAGTTTCCACCGGAAGGTGAGCTCGATGTTCGAACCATATTGCTTTATGCCTCTGTGGCCGGCCTCTATGCCGAACCACGCCGGGTTGAGCTTCTCGTCGTTGATGCAGACTTTCCAGTTGAACGACAAAGGGTTGATATTAGCGGCGAAATTTACAGTGCCTTTCTGGTTGGAATAGTTGTAGCTCATACCGACACCCACGTTCAGCTCGCCCGGCGAGAGGAATGCCGACTTGAGTTCTTCGGAGTTGAACTTATAGTTGTTAAGCAACTGGGTCTTGAACTGACCGGTAATCGAATAGTACCATCGTTTCCAGGCTCTGAGACCAAACTTGGTGTTAATCTGGAAAAGGTCCTCGGAGATATTGTAATCGTGCACTTCGTCGTCGGGGGCGTTGTTCACACCGAGCTTATACTGCACATTAGTCTCGAAGATGAGGTTTTTATGAAAAGCCTCGTTGAGCTTGATGTTATACTGAAGAAACAGTATGCCGTTGAGATTCGATTTGCCACCCTGATACCAGTTGGGCGAGATATAGGCCTGCGAGAACTGCAGCGAACCGTCGAAGGTATGGAACCAATGGATGCGGCCGAGGTCAACTTTCTTCGCCACACCTTTCATCTCCTTCACATCCTGTGTCAACTCTGTGACCTTGATTTTGGCTGAAGTTGGGTCAACCTCCATGACAAATTCCTTGGGAGCACGCGGCATGGAGTCGATATGGTAGGGCACCAGTTCGGGATGGTCAATCATAAAACGCTGAAAACGCATCTGCTGGCGCTTGTCGCGTATGACAGCCTTGTCGGCCCAGTTCATTTTCTCTACATCAAAGCCCTCTATTGCCAGCGGCTTGTCGACTTCAGCCACCTTGAGAGCCATGGTGCCGTCGTAGTTTATGAAAACGGCAGGCATGAAAAACGAGCGGGGCATCATCCAGTCGTCGACATCCATATATGGGTCGGGGATAAGCTCCTGCGGGCCGAAATCGAGTGAGTCGAGCAGCAGGTTACCATATTCGTCGGTCATGGTCCAGAGCGACGGCGTCTTCTCGGCCTCCAGACGCGGGTTGCGGCGCTGTGGCTTGCGCCCCCTGTTGATTTCCACAGGCTGCTCCAGGCGTGTGGTATCGGTCGAAGCGCTCACGGTCTCACCGTCAAGCACCAGTTCGTCGAACAGGCTCTGCGCACTGCCCGCAAACACCGTGGCCACCAACGCAAGCGTGAGACACAGCAACCGGACCGCTAAGCCGGTACTCAAGCCGCCGGATATCTGTTTTGTAAGTGAGTCTGTAAAGATATGATATGATTTCACTGATTTTTCCCTCTGTTCCATAGCAATTGTACCTCTGCGAAGGTAGTGATAATGAGTGTATTGCTAACTTTTTACAGCAAAAAAAAATGCAAGCGACTCCGACGCCGCCCGGCACTTCTGCCGCACACAAAGATATGAAAAAACTACATGCCCTGCAAACATTCTCCCCGAAAACCGCCGAAAACCGAGCGGATTGCAAGAATAACACCACCGATTGCGCTGTTTTGCACCATTTCCTATAAAAACGCCGCTGACAGGTTGGTTCCCGCCAGCGGAGATATTTTTCAGATTTCGTTATTGCCGGCTAAAGAAGTTGCAATGCTTTATCTCACGCACACTTTGACGCTGCGGCCTGCGGATGACACGATGTAAAGCCCTGCGGGCAGAGACACTGTAGTGCAGTCTGAGGTCGGGGTAAGACTTTCCACGAGCTTGCCGTCGATGGCGAAGATGCGGAGCTCCAAGCCTTCGGCTCCGACCACGGCCACGCCGCCCGAAACCGCTGTGCAGCGCCATGTCGGGCTGTCGGCAGTCGCTTCATCCACGCCTGCGCCATCCTCTACAATCCGCCCGAATGCACTCCATCCGGGCGCGGCCTCATAAAGCGGCTTGCTACCTACAGGCACATGCAGCGTGTAGCGCGGCGGATAAAATCCTTTTTCTTCGCGGATGTATCTGAATGAGAAAGGTATCTCGTTCTCCACATATATGTCAGTCAGTTCCGGTGTGTTTTCAAAGCAATATCGGGATATTACAAATTCATTGTCTCGATTTTTAAAAGTTATTTTCTGAAGACTCTCCATGTTTTGAAAACAATCATGGCCCATAGAGTTAAGCGATGCATTGAAGATCAGTTCACGAAGTTTCGGCAGGTCTTTGAAGATATTTGGTTGAATTTTGTCAACATCAGCCAAATCTATTTCAATGAGATTCGGTAAATTCCAGAAGTTGCCATAATACTGTTTGAGTGTTGCGTCAGAAAAGTCGGTGTAACCGCCCTGCTGAAACTTGATGCGCTCAATACCGACATTTACAAACGTATGGTCTCCCAGCCGATTATTTTTTGGAAAAACAAAACTTTTAAGTTTAGGAAGATTTACGAAGTTGTTATGATTGCACAAAAGCCAGGTGCCGTCATATACAATCTCTTCAAGGTCAGTCATATCACAGAAGTTGAACTCCATCACGTTCAGAGGCTTGTCCGGCAAGATTATCTTCCTGATGCCATCTGTGTCGTGCCCTTCGAGAAAGTTTTCCGATATCCAGAATACGTTATAATCGTAATCCTCATATTCTATTGTGGTAGGGATTTCCAAAACGTGTGCGGTCTGTGCCTCTTTCATTTTTTCGTCGGTTATGCCGACTAACTTGGCATCAGAAATATCCGGTGGATTTATATGGATTTCATACTTAAAACCATCGACTGTAACCGGCGTCCAGATAACTTTTTGCCCTATCGCGTTTACCCCATCGGCAAGCATGGTCGCAGAGCCTATGAGTATACCAATTATTATAGATGAGAAAAATTTCATAGTTGTATTTCAATATGTGCTGGAATATTTAGTGTTGTACAATCAATTTACCACGACCTAATATCCGAGTAAATGAATTGCCCAAAGTTGGAACGCTGCGAAGCATTACAGAATACATTCCATCCGGATATTTGCTGACATCAAGCTCGATTCTGCCTAAATGACCTTTTACCAATATTTCATCCATCGTTTTACCGGTAGATATGTTAGCGACACTGAGTATTCCTTGTGTGCCAGTCAAATTGTCATATGATGGATTATGATATCCTATCAAACAGGTGCTTCTTGCCGGATTTGGTGTAAAAGCCAAACATTCTTCTTGGTTATATATAGTAGTTCCACTATAAGGCGCATCGATTTCTAATGGAATGCGATTTAGACCATATATAACCATAGAATGTGTTTGGGGGTTAAAATCGGGAAAAGATGCATTTGAGCCATATACAAGAGTCGTTTCATGCGTATTCTTGTCTTCTATTGCGATATAGCATCCCTCCTCGTCCGGCAGATTAATCAACACCTCTACATATTTCAATTCATGTGTTGAGTTATCATAGTGAGGCAGGCACCATACTTCATCTGTTGTATATTCACGAGGCCGCTCGATCCACACAGGCATTGATGGGTCTCCGAAAAGATGGTATGTCATCTGATGGAACGATAATGTTTCCGGCGCTAGTTCCTGATTGTAAACAAATGCATTGTCAAACATCATGCCGAGTTCAGAGCTCCAGAACCGTGCATAAAGGTCATGGTTTGCATGAGGCTCATCTTTCCTTTTTATTAACTTAAAAAGCATGGCTTTGGTGAGCGCGTCATTTGTTTGACAGTGGGTTTCTGTAGTCGCGGCAAATACACCTATTCCTCCCCCGGCAGGATTGATTAATAAGGTTTCTGCCAGACTTCCAGGATGTTCAAATTTGCCTGTAAAGCATGTGAAATTAAAAAATACCGGCAATTTATTGCCATTCTGAAATATACCATTTTCTATATCTTGTGAAGTAAGATGCGGATTTATATATTTTGTAGTGTCACCATGACCTCGGTACAGTGCGTAAAAACATCCCTTGTTTATTTCTTCGGCGATATCATATTTGTCTGTATCCCAAGAGTAGTTCGGGCGTCGGAGTTCGTCCGGGAATTGCTTATCTGAATGATCCGCTCCATAATGTTGTGGGTCAGCATCATCACGAGCCCAATACAAACGCGTGATATTCATATCCGGCCGTCTACTTATGATTGTATCACGGCAAATTTCAGAATAAGAGACATGCAGATGAAATTCAGCGTTAAAGCCATCGTATTCGGCAATATGTGCGGCAGAATGATAAAATTCTTCATTCTCGGGAGGAGTCATTGTGTAATTCTTTATTTTTGTTATGACAGTTTTTGCTTCCTCATTTGTGTTGACCGGCAAACGACCAAGTTTTACGCTCTTGGAATTCCTTCCATTTAGACAAGAATAGTAATAGTCTGTAATATATGATTTTTCCTCTTTTTGCATCGTTGAAGTGTTCAAAACCAGTGATACAGTTTTCTGTGCAGGTACATCTGCATGACTTCCTATAAGGAGTACATGAAAGGTATTTTCAAAAACTTGCTGTGCTACCACAACATTTCTGTTATATGAATTTATCGTATCTTGGATTTGCGAGGGAGTCCATTTCGCGCATGATGATACGTGTGTGATGAAACCTAACTTCCTTTTGAATGCTGAAAATTCTTTGGCTGCTTCAAGACATTTGTCAGATGTTATAATTAAGTAGTATTTGTATACAAATCGTGTGTCATCACCGATGGCAGGATAATATGGCGCATCTATAACTGGAATAATCGGCTTTGCCAAACTATCAATCAAACTGAATTTAGATTTAACTAAAGCCGCCTGAGATTTAGCGTTCAACTTTGTAATCGCGGCGTTTCGGAGTGCTACTTTCTGCTGGTCAACCGGTCCGTAATCAATACGATATTTGAAGGCGGTATAGACGCGCATGATCTTGTCCACGGAATTATACTGGCATGGATTGACAGTGAGGCTTACGTAAGCCTTGTCCATATAATTGGATATTTCATTTATTTTTACGATATCACTTTGCGAGCCGAAATCACATTCATTTATCGGTAAAACATGCTCCCGAGTAAAGACAGGGAGCTTGCTGCCGATATAGAACGGATAGGCTGGTGCCATCTCGCAGGGGATATCTATGAATGAGGCTTTTGTGATGGTCAATGTGGGTGAGCTGCATCCGAAAGGAATCTCTATAAAGTCTCTGCGTAAAGGAAAGGCCGGGGCGCCCTCGATGTCGGAGTTCACAAAGTCGGAGATGATGCATTTGTAGCTTCCGGCATAGAGCGAGTCTGGCTCCAAGAGGATGTTTTCAATATGATAGGATACAGTCACACCATCGGCTATAGTGTCGATGACGCATGATGTGGGAACGATTTCCTCCACCGGAACTTCTTCGCCGGTACTCATGGATATAGCCTTCCTTTGAGGCGTGGCGGCGCTCAGGTAAATTGCAGCTGCGGCTACCGACAGGATTGCTGTCAATAATCTTTTCATGGTTTTAGAAGGTTTGATTGTTATTTTGAAGTAATTCTACCATTATTAAATCAGGTCTGCAATGTACAACAAATATTTGTAGAATGCAAATGTTTGTCAAGAAAATAAAATCAAAGGCGATTATTCTATAATCGATTCTATAAAAATGCAAAAAACAGTAGTTAGGACGGGAAGATTAAGAGTATGTTAAAAAAGGTTTAGAAAATTGGAGATTGTCGGCAAATGAGTATTTTTGCAGACTGAAAATTTTATAATCCTCAAAAAAGATTACTACAATGGCTTACGTAATTACCGACAAATGTGTTGCCTGCGGCACATGTCTGCCCAACTGCCCCGTAGAGGCTATCTCGGAGGGCGAAATCTACCACATCGACCCCGATACCTGCATTGACTGCGGCACTTGCGCCAGCGTTTGCCCCAGCGACGCCATCATCGAGGGCTAATCTGCCTCCCGAAAAGGCAACACGGAGCGCCCGGTCGGATTTTTCCGGCCGGGCGCCTCGCATTTTATGGTAATGTCGTGACTTATTTGGCTTTTGGAGTATGCGGCACGGGGAGCGTGCGCCCTTCAGGCGCGGGTCGCACCGACGGCTCGACGGAAAGGGTGTCGGCGGGTGCCAAGGGAACTTCGGGAATCTTGGGCCCGTTGTCTTTCTTGCGGCGCCAGAACGGCCGGAGGAACGAGAGGAATGAATCGAAATCTTTTTTGAGCACTATGCCCACGCCCTGGGTGGTGAGCGCCGTGCGCAGATAGTAGTTCTGGTCGTTATAGCGGTTATAGGCCTTCAGACGCCACATGCCGGGGCGGTCGAGGAGATATTCGAGGTCGAAATCGCCTATAAACTGCGAGGAATTGAGGGCATTGTCGCGGTAGCCGAAGTTGCCGTTGAACAGCAGGCGGTTGTTGAGCAGTCGCGACGAGAGGGCCACATCGACCTCCACATCGGAGAAGTCGCCGCGGTCTGAGCGGAATGTGGGCGCGATATTCCAGTTCTCCGAAAGGGAGCCGAGGATATTCGACAGTTGCGAAGAGATGGTGCTCGAAGCCACCGAAACGAGCTCGTTGCCCTTGGTGGTCGACGCCATGTAATCGGGGGTGTAGAATCGGTTAAGCGCCAGCAAGTAGATTATCTGGCGATTCATCATGTCGTCGGTGGAGATGATGGAGCGCACCTTGCGGTAGATGTCGGTGGTGAGCGTGGGAAACTCGAGGTCGAATGCGATGTCGGGCGCCACGAGGTCGCCTGTGACATTCAGCACGGCATGTACCGGCACGTTGGTGCGGTTGAGGTCCTTGTCCTGCAGGAACGACTCGTCGAGGTCACTGAGGTTGGCGTTGAGGGCATACACGGCCGAGATGTCGAGCGCGGCGTTGTAGGGGTCGCCGCTGAAATTGATGCGGCTGCCGGGCTTGATAGTGAAATCCTTGATAATGATATCCTGCAGGGTGAAGTTGTAGTTGCCGCGCTCGAGGGTGTAGGTGCCGTGCATGCGGAGGTCGTTGTTGGCCGAACCATAGTCGAGCCTCAAGTGCCCCGAGCCGTTGGCGCGTATGCGGTCGCCGCCCACGGGGTCCATCACCAGATTGAGTCGCGCGTCGGGTGTGACACGCATCTGCAGCGAAATGTTGTAGTTCGACGGGGCCTCGTCGGCGAGCGCGGCGGCATTGCTGCGCAGACGGTTCACAAGGTCCATCGAAGTGTCGCGCTCATGGATGGTGTCGGTGAGCTCGGCCGCTACGGCGTTGCGGTCGCGGAAAGTGAGGAACGAAAGCTCTTCAGCCACTTCCCTGTCGGAGAGCACGAAGGTGAATGTGGAGCGCGGAGCCGTGGACATGTCGACCGATATGTCGACCACACCTGGATAGCCCTTGACGGCAGCGGAGCCGTTGCCGTATATCTTGCCGTACCACACGGGGTTGTCGCGCGGCGTGGTGTTGTAGCATAGGAAATCATAGGCGTTGCCGAGGGTGAAGTCGAATCTCGGCTCCTTGAAGAACGAGTGGCGCACCCATCCGTTGAGGCGGGCAGTGTGCCCCTCGGCGTCGGCCACGGTGATGCCGTCGAGACTGATGAGTCCCGGCCTGAAATGCACCGAATCACGGGCCACCGTATAGGTGGTATTGGTGAAATTGATACGCATCGAAAGGCTATCGGCCTGCGCGGCGCCCACGAGGTCGATATACTTGAAATTGCCGAAAAGACGCACCTTGCCCGAGGCGCGGCCCTGCAGATCGGAGCAGAACGCCGACATGAAAGGCTGCAGGAACGAGGCTTTCACACGCTGCACATCGAAGGTGATGTCGAGCGAGTCGGCCATGGGATAAATAGCGCCATAGATTTTAGAGGGCCGGTGCTCGTCGGTGTCGATGTCGGCGCCGAGCGTGATGGCACGTGTCTCAGGCTCCCACGAGGCCTTCACCAAGGCGTCGCCTATCACGGTCTTGTTGTAGCTAATGCCCTTCACACTCAGACCGGGTGTCTGCAGCACAGGCGCTGAGGAAAGGAGCGACGAGGCGGTAAATGTGCCCGTGGCGTCGCCACCGAGCATCACCTTGTCGATGCCGAGCGATTCGAAGAGGTAGTCGAGCGAAAAATTGCGCATGTCGAGGGTGAGCTGTTGCCAAGGGTCGGGGTCCACACTGCCGTTGATGCGCACGAACTGATTGGCGCGGTGCACATCGATGCCGTCGACATCGATGTGGTCTTTGCCGAAGATGCGCACCTTGGCCGGATTCACGGTCCATGTGGAGTCATTGAAAGTGAGCTGACTGCGCTTTATGTCAACTGTCGTGAGCAGGGGGGCGCCCCCATCGGGACGGCTGAAAGCGGCGTTGATGCCCACCTCACCCTCATAGGCTCGCTCGCGATCTATTTTCCAAGAGATGCTTGTATCGATTCTGTCGTCTATACCCTGTGCCTGAGCCATAAGGAGCATCGGACCGCCTTTTGTCGGCATGGTTGTGGTGAAGTCGAATGTGGCCTTGGCGTCGGCGCCTCCGGCGAAGATACCGATGGCGGTATCCTCTATAAGGCGGCTCCCCTGACGCAGATATGGAGCACTGATATTAAGCGCCACATCGCCCTCTGGAGCCGAAAAAGCGCCTGAGATATGCACCGGATAAATTATACTCAGCGGCCATCCGAAGAATCTGGCAGGGCGCTCGGTATCTTTCAGAGTGAAGGCATAGGAGAAATCGTTGAGACCTCCATCAGGAGCGTATACACCTGGGATGCCGGATGCCAGAGCCGGCATAATCGTAGCGAAGACGGAGCGTGCCTCAGAAACGATAGAAGCAAAATTGTAGTTGCCATGCAGCTCGCCGTCGATGAAGTCGCTGCGAAGTGTAAGCAGCTCCGGTGAACAGTCGAGGCGGAAGCTATGCAGCGTGAGCTCCTCGCCGTCGGGACGCCGCATGCGCACGCGGCTGAGGTCGGCCGAACCGTCGAGATGCGAAAAGTCAGCGCCTTCAAGAGCTATGTGGGCTTCTCCGCTGAAGTCGACTCCTGCGAGCTTATCTGTAAGATTGAGATGCGATGGGATGAACCGGTCGAGGGTGATATCGGCCTCCACAAGGCGTCGCGATGGGTCGAGCGACCATCCGCCACTGAAGTTAAAAGCCATAAAATCGTTGTCGATGGCAGCATTGCCACGCACCACGCCGTCGGCAAGAGCGGCATGAGCTGTAAGGCCGCTGTAACGCGCTCCACGGAACATGACCTCGTTGACCTCAATGTCGGCACTCCCCTCCTCCCTGGAGCCGCGGCGTGTGAGAGATGCCGTGAGGGCTACATCTGCCTGCTGCAGCTGCAGGTCGGGCAATATTCCGGAGAGGTCGGCATTACCTTTTGTGGACGCAGTGGCCGCAAGGCTGAACAGTTTCGGATCAGACCACATCCCCTTCACGCCGGCTTCGATGCTTCCCGGGCCCGTATCGAGCGTGAGAGATGCCGAAACATTGTTCTTGTCGAGAGCAGCGTCAATATCGACCGAGGTTTCACCGGCAGCAGCAACAGCCGCGAGCACACGGGGCGCAAAACGGTTGAGTTTCGCGAGTTCCCGAGCCACTTCTGTGCCCGATGTGCGCAATTGCAGGCCGTGGAGGCGCACATTGCGCTCTCCCGCATGGAACAAAGACGATGCATGCGCATCTAACGCGAACGTAGTGTGGCCGTCGGCCGAGATATCAGCTGAGAAAGTGAAATCCTCGGTGTTGCCCGAGGCCTCCAGCGTATTGAAGTTTACTTCCACAGGCCACCCGGCCAACTCGGGCACGAATGCGGCGAAATCGGCGAGGCATACATGGCTGCCGGGAGCGAGTCCGACCCTGTGCTGCCCGCTTTCAATGGCCTGCCTCAAAGCGGTAATGCCTCCAGGCGTGTCAAGACGCATGTCGAGCAGTTCGATTTCAGATCGCGGAAGAAGCATCTTCACATTTCTGAGAGCCAAGGCCTGAGATGTCATCTCGCCTGTGGCGGTGAGATTGTCAACCACAAATCCGCTTAACTTTTCCTCGAAGCCCATGCGCTTGATCTGCACGGCATAGGTGTCGTTGCGCAGACAGGGCAGGCGAAGGTCGGCACGCAGATTGCCCACCTCTATGTGCTTAGGACTGAAAGGCATGCGCATGCCCGCCTCCACAGAGTCGGGCAGTGTCCCCTCATGATAGCTCACGGCCGACGAGCGAATCATCACCGTGTTGATTTTCAGGTCGAATGCCGTAGGAGGCTTGTTTTTGTCGCGCGGCTTCAGCGCGTCGATTATCGGCTGGATGTTGAGGGGAGCTCCGGCGCTGTCGCGATGCAGGCGTGCATCCATGCCGTTGAGCTCCACATAGTCGATGGTCACAGGGTCGTCGGTGAGCAGACTGACGAGCCTCACTCCCGCTCCGAGACGGTGCACGGTTAGAGCCGTGTCGGCCGGAGCGGTGATTACAGCCACATTGCGAAGCACCACACGATTGAAAGGCACAATGCCAAGCCCTCCTACCTTTACCTCACAGCCTAAAAGCGTAGAAAGTTCCTGTTCGCATACACGCGCGATGCGGCCCTGAACGCCCGAGAGCGAAAGAGCCACATACAGAATCATGGGTGATGCCACACAAAGCAACAGCAGCGCCACCACCAGCGACCGCAATATGCGATAGAGGTTTTTCACAATGCGAAGGTAGCTATTTTTTCTTTTTTGTTTTGCATATACAGAGGGAATATGTAATTTTGTTTCGCAGAGCCGCATGTTTTCTCCCCACGGCTACTTTGCAAAAACGTTTCACCATTAATCGAGATATGAGTTTAAGAGCATGGATATCCGCCGCAGCGATGTGTGTGGCGCTTATTTCCGGAGGCCCCGTTGCAAAATCAGCCAACAGCTACAGAGGCGAGAAAACCGTTTCTCTCGGCGTCGGATACCATTCTTTCAACCAATCGGCCCTTGCCGAAGTAGGCTTCACATACCGCTTCTCTACATATTTCCGCCTGGCTCCTTCGGTGCAGTATGTGTTCCGCCGCCATAATGAAGATGCCATGCAGATAAACCTCAATGCCGAAGTGCCGCTTCCAGTTGCGGCCCGTTGCGACATCTACCCACTGGCAGGTCTGTGCTACACGAGCTGGAACCACCACGGCACTCTTCTCAATCCCGACAATAATCATGATGTGGGCACCCGTACCTCACGCCTCGGCATCAATGCCGGAGCCGGATTCAACATTCGCTTTCCAGGAGCGCTCAGGCTCGGCGCAAGCGCAGGCTACACCTTTGTTAAGGGATATCACGGAGCATTCGTGGTGGCGCGTATAGCCTATGCATTCTAAATGAAACCGACGCATCACTCTGCGCCAAAATCAAATAATAAACCCATATTCAAAATGTTAAACCAGGAAGTTGAAAAAGCGTTAAACGCCCAAATCAATGCCGAGTTCTGGTCGGCATATTTATACCTCTCGATGTCGATGCACTTCGCCCATGAAGGCTATGCAGGCATTGCAAACTGGTACATGGTACAGTTCAAGGAGGAGCAGGCACATGCCACCATCTTCATGAACTACGTGAACTCCCGCGGCGGCAAAGTAGTGCTCGCACCTATCGCCGAAGTAGACTCGGAATGGGAGAACCCGCTGGCAGCCTTCACTGCCACTCTCGCCCACGAGCAGAAAGTGACGGCGCTCATCAACGCTCTCTATGCCACAGCAACAAATGCTAACGACTATGCCACCCAGAACATGCTCCAGTGGTTCATCAACGAGCAGGTTGAGGAGGAGGAGAACGCACGCGACTACATCGACGCCCTCAAGAAAATAGGCGACAACGGCTACGGCCTCTACATGTTCGACAAAGAACTCGCCGCCCGCACCTATGTGACTCCCTCGCCCCTCGCAGGCAAGGAATAATATCCTGAGTAGATAAGACACAACACCGGCAGCCATTTGCTCCACGAAGGGAGAATGGTTGCCGGTGCTTTATTTTGCTTTTTTTATTCAAATAGAGTCGAGAAGGCCGAATGCATAAGAGCGAGAGGCGTCGATGAGGGCGGGCACATGGGCATCGGAATTGACAATCATGGGCACACCGGCCTCCCTCAGGCGCCTGAGATAACGCCCGGCGGGGAATATGCGGCCATGCTCAGCGTAAGCCTTGGTGTTGATTTCCACCACTACCCCGCTCCGGATTATAGCGTCAATAAAACTGCCGATGATGCTACAGTACCAGGGGGCGTCCTCTATGCCGGGTTGGAAATGCGAAGCGTTGTGGGCTATCTTGTCGAAATGTCCGAGGATGTCGAAGCCGGCCGAAGCGAGCATGCGCATGCTCTGGGAGTAGAACGTTTCGACTACATAGCGGATGTCATCGCGGAATTTCAGATGCATGTTGCGGTTGAAGCGCTCGAAACGGCCGTCGATATCGATGTATTCCCCTTCCTGATTGGGAATGAAATGCACCGAGCCGATGGTGTAGTCAAGGCCAAGCGACCGGAAATAGGGGTGCGACGGGCCCCAATTGTCACCGAGATAGTCCACCTCCATCCCGGCATAGAAGCGGCACCCGAAAGATCCGTGCTCACGCCTGATGCGCTCCACCTCGGCGAGATATTCGGGCACTTTCGACGCCGCCATGTTGCACGGCGACTCGATGGGCACAGGTGAGTGAGGGGTGAAACCATAGTGTGTGAAGCCACGCGCCACAGCCTCGCGGGCGAAAGCCTCCATCTGTGCGCGGCCGTCGCAAAACTGTGTGTGACTGTGCAGTGTGTACAGGCGACTGTCGCCCAGCTCCTTTATTATATCCATCGTTCAGTATCAGAGTGTTTCGGGTACAGGCCTACGCGACAGCTGCCAGCGGCAGAACATGGCTGTGAGCAGCGCCGATACGGCGATGCCGGCGCCCACACCAACGGCGTAGGGAAGCGCGAAGCCTTCAGGCCGGGGAGCCACAAGCAGATAGCTCACCGACACCACAGTCATGAACATGGCCGGAAGCAGCGTGATGTAGAAGAAACGTGAATGACGCGCCAGATACACCGTGCATGCCCAGAGGGTGAACACGGCCAGAGTCTGGTTGCTCCACGCGAAATATCGCCACAGGATGTTGAAATCGATGTTCATTATCAGGAAGGTGGCCACAAAGAGCGGCAGACTCACCACCGCCCTGTGCCACAACTTCTTCTGCGAGAATCCGGTGATGTCGGCCACCATGAGGCGGCAGCTGCGCAGGGCGGTGTCGCCGGTGGTGATGGGGGCGGCGATCACACCTATCACGGCCAAAAGACCGCCCACCGGTCCGAGCCACGAGATGGAGATTTCATGTATGAGCGAGCTCGGGTTGTGGCCGGGAACGGCCATATAGGCGTCGAGACCTTCATAGCCGCCGGTGAATGTAATCGTGGCCGAAGCCCAGATGAGCGCCACAATGCCCTCGGCCACCATGGCGCCGTAGAATACCGGTTTGGCCTGACGCTCGTTCTTGAGGCACCGGGCCATCATGGGTGACTGTGTGGCGTGGAAACCCGAAATGGCGCCGCAGGCTATGGAGATGAAGAGCATCGGAAACACAGGATGTGTGCCCCGCAAAGCCTCGGGATAACGGTTGCCGATGCCTCCGGCAAAAGGTTCCGGCATGGTGACATCGCCGAAAAGCATCACCGCCACCAGTCCCACAGCCATGAACAGAAGCACGGCGGCGAAGAGCGGATAGATGTTGCCTATGAGCTTGTCGATGGGAAACATGGTGGCCAGCAGATAGTAAATGAATATGACCACGGCCCAGAACGTGGCGTCGAGGCTCTCAGGAGTAAGCGACGCTATCAGACCCGAGGTGGTGACCACAAAAACGGCTCCCACGAGTATGAGCAGCACTATGGAGAAGACCCTCATGACCTGACGCACACCGCTGCCGAGTTGCACGCCTACTATTTCGGGGAGCGACGCCCCGTCGGAGCGGAGCGATATCATACCGGAAACGAAATCGTGCACCGCACCGGCGAAGATAGTGCCAAGCACTATCCAGAGAAATGCCGCCGGGCCATACATCACGCCCATTATGGCGCCGAAGATAGGCCCGAGGCCGGCTATGTTGAGAAACTGCACGAGAAACACCTTCCATGCCTTCATGGGCACGAAATCAACCCCGTCGGGATGTGTCATCGCCGGTGTAGCGCGGTCGGGCTCCACGCCGAATACTTTAGCCGTGAAGGTACCGTAGATAAAGTAGCCCGCTATGAGCGCAGCGAGCGATACAAGAAATGTAATCACAGGATATTATTTAAGGCAAAGAATACTGATTCGGAGAGGAGAACGAATGCTTCACTGGTCGCTCTCGGCTTTCACTACCGCGTTGCGGAGCTCGAGGAGGTTGTCGCGGAGCGTAGCCACCTCCTGCTCGAGCTGGGTGATGCTTCCGGCTGTTTCGATGTTGCCTTTCGCATAGCCCTCGCGAAGCGCTGCCAGACGGCGCTGAGCCTCGGTGAGCTTTGCAAGACCCACCTGACATGCGTGCATGGCCTCCACGGCTTCAGGATTATGGAAATCCTTATATGTCGTAAGCACTCCACGGCCCGGGATGTATATTTCAAATTGCTTGCGCGAGGCCTTGGCATCGGGCTCGATGGCCTTGATTTTCTCAATCAGGGCCTTGCGGTCGGTGCCGGGATTCCAGGTGTCGGCTATGGATGTAAGGCGCGCCCTCGCGGCGAGGTCGGGAGCGTCGGGGTCAATGTTGCGGCGCAGCTCCTGAGGCACAAACACATAAATTGTCACTTTGCCGGGGATGCGGTTGCGGTCGGTGGCCCACCATCCCACACCGGTGAGCTCGTCGATGGCGAGCATATAGTCGTCGTAGGGCGAGTTGTAGGGCATGCCGAGGTTCTGCGGCTGCAGGAAACCGCTATCGCCACGCCTCGAGATATAGATGTCGAGACCGCCAAGACCATCCTCACCGCCGTCGGAAGCATAGTAAAGCGTGATTCCGTCGGGCATGAGGAAGGGATAGTTGGCGTCGGCGCCAAGCGAAAGGTCGGCGCCAAGCGGCGTGGGCTGCTCCCAGGTGTCGCCGTAGAGAGCCGACGAAGAGAATAGCTGGAATGAGCCGTCGTCCGAAGCTGGAGCCGCCCATATCATCTCACGCTGGCTCTGAGGCTCATAGACCACGGTAGGGTCGGCTGCGGGAAACGATTCGGGGAGCACGCGGGTGCTGTTAAGCGAGCCGCTTTCGGGCGAAAGACGGTAATGTGTGAAGAAATCCTCGGCGTCAACCGTGAGTGAATCGATTACCTCGATCTGCTCCACACGGTGCAAAGCATTGTCGACACGGTCGATTTTCTCGGAAACAGGCTCCGACTCGTCCTCGGCGATGACACGCTTGCGCTTCATGAGGGTTTTCTTGTAGTCCTCGATGAGGGTGCGGGCCTCGTCGATGGCATATCGGTCGGCGGCCATGGAGGCAAGACCGAGTATGGCATCACGGTTGCCACGGGTACGGGCGATGCCGTAGGCTTCGGTCGCAGCAGCCTCATCACCCACAGCGAGATAATAGTCACCCAGCAGTTTTGGGGCTTCGCTCTCCTTTGGCGAAGCTTCGGTGATGTTGCGTAGCATCTCGATAGCGGCGTTCATGTCGCCGTCTTCGGCGAGACGGCGGGCATCGTCGATGGTCTGAGCCTGTGCCCCCGCGCAGGAGGCCAGAAGAATGAAGGCCGATAGTATGTTGACTTTCATAAGGGTGTCAGAAGAAAATTTTCCTTGTAAAATTACACACTATTTCTCAAACGATGAAATTTCCACCTCATTTTCATTCTTTTTCAGAAATGGTCAAAGTTAAAGGGGCGCTATTGTCAATTTATGCAAATTGACAGTTCAGATGCGCACGCCCTTAGCGCCAAGCGGATAGAGTATATGCATCAGAAGATCGAAGAAAAGGTCGTAAGGGTCCTGACGGGAGCCATTGCCTTTGGCTTCGCACTCGAAATCGCGCAGGCGATCGAGAATTTCGATAACCTGCCATGCATTGTAGTTGCGCATCAGTGCGCTTACATCCTTCAGTTGCCAGGGAGTTGAGAAGCCGAGCTCTTTCATCAGCCCCCGCTCCGACTTGTCCTGGCAGTAAATCGCAGCCAGAGCATTGGCAAAGAGATTGAAAATCATCGACACGAGAGGCTGCACCGGATGTGCCTTCGGATTTGCGGCATAATTGGCATGGATGGCGAGCACCTTGGGAGCGTCTTTTACGGCTATGGCCTTGGTGAGCTCAAAGCTGTTGTACTCTTTCGACACCCCGATGTTACGCTCCACCGCTTCAGGAGTAATCATGGCGCCCTGAGCAAGAGTAGCGGCGAGCTTGCCCACCTCGTTGTAGAGCCGGCTGAGGTCGGTACCCACGAAATCGCAGAGCATGGTGAGCGCCTTTGGGTCGACGGTGAGGCCGCTCTCCTTGATAAAATTGCTCACCACGGTAGGCACCTGCGCCTCACGCACCTTGGTGGCTTCGAAGTTGACACCTCCACCTGCCTTAACAGCCTTGATGAACTCGGCACCCTTGGCCTTAGCTCCACGGAAGCTCACGCAGAGCACCGTGGTGGGGGTGGGGTGGGCGGCATAGGCTGCCAATGGTGTCAGAAACTCGGCGCCTTTGGTCTGGGCCTCCTTGAGAATCACCACCTGACGGTCGCCGAGCATAGGATAACGGCGACACACACTCTCGATGGCGCGGGCCGAGTCGACATCGGGAGCATAGAGCGTAGTGAGGTCGAAGGGACGGTCATCTGGCGGTACCAGCCCCTCGAAAAGCTTCACGAGCTCATCGATGTAGAAACTCTCCTCGCCGTGGATAAGATACACGGGCGCCAGATGTTTTGCCCTGATATCACGGCTCAGACTGAGAAATGTGGGTGATTCGGCCATAGGAAAGGCGTGATTATAAGATTAGAAGTAGAAGCGGTAGTTGGGGAAGCGGTCGGGATCGGTGGTGGTGCGCAGGGCGAAAACCGTGCCGGCCTTCTTGCCCTCGTGACCTGTGAACGAGACGGTGGCCTTTCCGTCCTTGCCAATGGCCTCGGCGGGGATTTCATAGACGGTCTCGTAGAATGTGAGCGGCACTTTGTCGAAAAGGTTTTCGGAAGCTATCTTCACTCCGTTGACGGCGACATCGAACTCATGACCCTCGTTTTCGTTGCCCCAGTAGGTTACCACGAGGTAGTTGGTCTGCCCGTCGGCTGTTTTCAAGTCGTAGGAGAACCAGTCGTCGGCCTCGCGTCCCAGACGGGTGTGCTCCCAGGAGTTGAATCCCAAGGCGGGCGAATGTCCACCCTGGCTTACAAGTCGCGAGGTGCCGCACTGCATGTTGTGCGCAGCCTCGTCCTCGGCATAGGAGGGGCGCAGCTCATCGATGACCACACGGTTGCGGAGCGCCATCTCCTGCGGAGTATAGACCTTGAGATAAAGCGAATAACGTGTGTGGTGAGTCTTATAGTAGGGAAGGAGCGTGAGCTCTTTCTTTTTTCCGTACAGCGAGCCTGCTCCCACGGTGGTATATTCCATCGGAGTCTTTCCGGTGGGCTTTATCCAGCTGTCGAGGTCGGCCTTGTCGGCTATGAAAGTGGGAATGTCGTTCTCCGGCACCACTCGGTTGTTGTTGCCGGAGACTTTCACACGGTCGGCGGGCATATGGTCGCTGCCGAGGATACCGGCATACACGATGGGTCCGCGGCAGATAGCGTTCATATACGGGTCGTCGGTGGCGGGTTCGAGGCGGAAGGTCTGAGGCATCTCCACCTCGATTTTATCACCTTTTTTCCACTGACGGGCGAGGGCGATGTATTCTCCCGGCTTGGCTTTCACAGGGACACGCTCGCCATTGATGCTGACGCGCACTCCACTCTCTGCCCAGCGGGGATAGCGCAGGTAGATGGGGGTGTCGTAGCTGCCGCACTCCTCTACCGTGAGGGTGGTGCGGTCGGTCTGCGGGAAGTCGGTCTGCTGCCTGAGTTTCAGGCCCTTTTCCTCCCAGTTAAGCTCGGAGGGGATGAAGAGATTCACCATCAGCACATTGCCGTTGTTGAAGTAGATGGCCTCGCCGTATTTCGAATGGTTCTCCATGCCAGTGCCTACACAGCACCACACCCCCTGAAGGTTGAAACGGTCGCTGTAGCTCTTGAAGCCGCCGGGAATGGTGCTGGTGTAGTAGGTCACGCCGCCGGTCTCGGGGTCCTGCGAGGCAAGGATGTGGTTGTAGAGTGCACGCTCGAAGTAATCCATATGACGGAGGTCGCCCTCGGCCTCAAAGGTGTTGAGCGCCACTTTCAGCATGTTGTAAGTGTTGCAGGTCTCACTCGAGGTGTATCCGAGGCGCTTGGTGGTCTCCCCGGGACGCCCGAAACGCTCATAGCAGCTGTTGCCGCCGATGCAGTTGATATGGCCGCGATAGGCCATGTCGAGGAAGTTTTCAGTGGCCTTGCGGCTCACTTCATCGCCCGTGAGCTGGTACTGACGCGCTGTGCCCTCAAACGTGGGTGTCTGGAAATTGGCGTGACGGCCGTAGAGCACATCATGGCCGTCGGCGATGTTGAGTATCACCTTCTGATGGTTGAAACGGCGCGAGACATCCATATAGCGCTCGTTGCCGGTCACTGCATAGAGGTCAGCGAAAACGGCGTTCATGCCGCCATGCTCTATATCGAGGTAATCGTCGAAAAGGTCGGGATTGCATGCCAGCACGAAGTCGGCAATCTGGTCGGCGTGCTCAATCCAGAGGTCGAGTGCCTTGCGGTTGCCGCAGTAGAGATAGGCGTCGCGCAGTCCGGCATGATATTTATGGATGGTATAGAATGTGTTTCCGCATGTGCCTCCCCAGGGTGCGCCCCAGTCGTCGGGACGGTTGAGAAGCAGCTCTCCGCTGAGAATTTTCTCAAAGGCATAGTGGTCGCGCCTGCCCTGCTGATGATATATGTCGCGCACCTTGCACAGCTCGTCGATGATGTAATTTATGCGGTCGAGGAAGCGGGTGTCGCCGGTCTGGGCATACATAAGCGATATGCCCGACATATAGTGGTTGAGGTCGCCGGGACGGGTGCCCTCAGGCTGATTAGAACCGGGATAAGGGCCTTTTTCGGGGATATCCACACGTTTGCGCAGCCCGTTGAGCATGCGGTCGACATCCATGTCGAGCAGATATTGCTCGGAAACCTCCATGGCATGATGGAACGGACTTCCGGGAAGCAGGCGCACCTGCGACAGCGGGAAGGTCTTCCATACTTTCGGATGGCGGCTGATAACAACTGTGCGGTTATCTATTTCTCCCGCTTGACTCTGATTATGAGGGACCAACAACAGTCCGGCAAGAATGACTTTCAGAAATGTTTTCATCAGATTGATTTGAGGCTAAGTGACTTAAAGAAATTATTTAATATATTCAGTGACTTTCTGACCAATGGTTCTTTAGTTGTCTTTCGGGCGTTTTTTCCAGAACTCGTCGGTCACGATGCCCGCATCGCTCCCTCCTCTTCCTGCAAAAAACATCCCGAAATCCTGCCTAAATAACCATTAACTAATTTCTTCAAGTCACTTACATATGCAAAGTTAGTGAAAATCCGACACACCGCCTTGCTTTCGCATCCAAAACTTGGCAGAATCAGCCGTCATGCATGAACAAGCTGGTGAAAGTCGGGCTAACAGCTTCTGAAAAAAGAGTTTGTAACAACGCAGTGGATTTCGTAACTTTGCAGTAATAAATGGAAAACCGGCGCAAAAGCGCCATAACACCACGACAAACCGCTATCCATGAAGATATTAAAAGAAATGTGGGGAAACCTGAAAGCCGATGTGAAAAAACCTCAGTTCTACGGATTTTTCATTTCCCTGCTTGCCGCGGCAGTGCTCGCCATGGCATATTTTTATCCCGACGCATCGATGGGCAACGAGCTGCGGCAACATGACATGCAGCAGGGCGCGGCCATAGGCCATGAAGTGCAGCAATATGTGGAGGCCACAGGCGACGAGGCTCCGCGCTGGACCAACTCGCTATTCTCGGGCATGCCCACATTCCAGATTTCGCCCACCTATCCGAGCGACTCGCTGTTCTCATGGATAACCACACTCTACGGAGCAGGGCTCCCCTCTCCGTCGAATCTGCTCTTCATGATGATGGCCGGCTTCATAATCCTCATGGCCGCCATGAAGGTGAGATGGTATTATGGCCTTATCGGCGCCATAGCATGGGGTTTCTCCACTTACTTCATCATCATCATCGGCGCGGGCCATATATGGAAATTCGTCACTCTGGCATATGTACCTCCCACGATAGCGGGCATCATACTGGCCTACCGCGGCCGCTGGCTCACCGGCGGCGCTCTCGCGGCTGTGGCTGCCATGATGCAGATACAGAGCAACCATGTGCAGATGAGCTACTATTTCCTCTTTGTGGCTCTCGGACTGGTCATCGCCTATCTCGTGCAGGCTCTCCGAAAGAAGGAGATGCACCGGTGGCTGAAAGCCACCGGAGCGCTGGCAGTGGCGGCCATACTGGCTGTGACCGCCAATCTGCCGAGCCTCTACAACACCTACGAATACTCGAAGGAGACCATGCGCGGAGGCCATTCGGAACTCTCGGCAGCCAACGACGCCTCGCAGCAGGCCAAAACCTCGGGACTTGACCGCGACTATATAACCCAATACAGTTACGGCCGCTCGGAAACCTTCTCACTGCTGATTCCCGACATCAAGGGAGGCGCCTCGGCCATGCCGGTAGCCGGAGGTATGAAACCCACATCGCTTACCGACGCCAAGGGTGCCGACGAAATAATGTCGGGCCTCAACGAGATGGAGCAGGGCTATGTGACCAACTACGTGAGCCGTTATTTCGGCGAGCCCGAGGGCACTAACGGTCCGGTATATGTGGGCGCCATCATCTTCACGCTCTTCATCTTGGGGTGCCTCATAGTGCGCGGTCCAGTGAAATGGGCGCTCCTTGTGCTCACACTGCTCAGCATGGGACTGGCCCTTGGCCGCAACCTGATGTGGCTCACCGACCTGTTCATCGACTATGTGCCAATGTATTCCAAATTCCGAACGGTCGAGAGCATCCTTGTGGTGGCCGAGTTCACCATCCCGCTGCTCGCGATACTCGCCCTCCAGAAGCTGCTCACTACCCCTGTGCAGGATGTGCGCCGCCTCTACATGACGAAAATCTACATAGCTTTCGGCGCCACCGCCCTGCTGTGCGCCGCAGGCTGGCTCTTCCCGGGCATCTACGGCCCGGCAATCACCGAGGGCGACCAACAGATATCGCAGATGATAGGCTATCAGTTGCAACAGTCGGGCTATCCCCGCGAAGCACTGCAGCTCTTCTCCATCGACAATCCGGCGATAGCGGCGGCGGTGACCGACCTGCGCCACTCGATAGTGAGCGCCGACTCGCTGCGTTCGCTTATCTTCATAGTGCTCGCCTTCGGCACACTCATGCTCTGTTTCATGGAGAAACTGAGACCCTGGGCCGGAGCCGTGCTGATGGGCCTTTTGGTATGTGTGGACCTCTTTACGGTGAACAAGCGCTACCTCAACCACGAGAGTTTCGCATCGCCCGAGGTGAGCGCCTCCGACCCCTTCCCACTGTCGGCCAACGACCGCGCCATTCTCGCCGACACAGCCATGAACTACAGGGTGATGAACATACCCGAGTTCTACCAGGCCGCGCCCTCCTACCACCATAAGGCTATCGGAGGCTACCATGCCGCCAAACTGTCGCGCTATCAGGATATCATCGACCGCCATCTCGACAACTTCACTCGCGGCAAGGTGAGCGAGGCCGATATGAATGTGCTCAACATGCTCAACGCCAAATATATCATCACTCCCGACGGCCAGCTTGCCGACAACCCGGGAGCGCTCGGCAACGCATGGTTTGTCGACAAGGTAGCTTATGTCGACGGTCCGGATGACGAAATGGAAGCCCTTGACACCATCTCACCGGCCACGGAAGCTGTTGCCGACCGCCGTTTCACGGCAACTCTGGGCACATTGGCACAGCCTCACGACAGCACAGCCACCATCTTTGAGACCACCTACGCCCCTCACCGCCTCACCTACTCGGCCTACACTCCGCAAGAGCGCGTGGCTGTGTTCTCCGAGGTCTACTTCCCCTGGGGATGGGAAGCCACCATCGACGGCAAACCGACCGAAATAGGCCGCGTGAACTACATACTGCGTGCACTGCGCATCCCAGCCGGCGAACATACAGTTGAATTCACCTTCCGTCCGCGCTCGGTGACAAACACCGTAACGGCGGCACGCATAGCTGTTGCGGCCGTATATCTGCTTCTGCTGGCAGCTCTTGTGGTAAATCTTATCAGGAAAGAATCGGATAAAGACACCGATGCAACGGAAGATGGCACCGACACCGCAACCAAACAATAAACTCTCTCATGCTTAAACACCTGCATAAACTGCCCCGACGCCTGCTGAAAAGCCACGGCTATGGAGTGCACTCGCCTTTTGCTTACCACTTCATCACGAAAGTGCTACGCGAAAAGGAGGCTGTCTACTATGCCTATCCCGAGATAGCCTCATTCTGTCCGCGGGCACGCAAAGCGGGGTTCAACGAGATTTTCGCAGGCCGTGACATGTCGGTGCCCGAGGCATGGCTGCTGTTCAGGGTGCTGTGCCATATAAACCCCGTGCACATAGTGGAGGTGGGCAACGGCCATGAGGTGACTACCGTTATTTTCAACCGTGCCGTGCCCAGGGCCACAGTGCATACTTGGCACACAGGCCGCCACCCCGACCGTCAGCTTCTCGGACAGGTGGAACCGTTTGTGCTTGTGAACCAATTCAACGACAACGAGGCCGAAATGGTCAATGAATATCTCCGCGAGGTAATCACCTCAGGCGACTCTGTCATATATCTGCGCAATCTCAAAAGCATGCCGGCCATGAAACGGATATGGGAAAAGCTGTGCGGAATCACCGACTTCGGCATGGGATTCACCGACGGCTATACCGGCATCTTTGTGGGAAGACGGAAACTTCCCCACCAGATATACGACATATTCATCTGACATCAACGACACCGTGCCCAAGTGAGAACTATCCCCGACATAGAGTCGCTCCTGCGCGAATACACTGCATATCTGTGTCTGCAGCGCGGCTTGTCGGCCAACACAGCGGCCGCCTATCGCCTCGATGTGATTAAGTTGACAAGTTACCTTACCGAGCGCCGCATCGCCATCAGAAGCGTCGATTATGAGGTTCTGGAAGCATTTGCCGTGACGCTTTACGATCTCGGCGTGGCCGAGACCACACGAAAACGTGTAGTGGCCGGCGTAAGATCGTTTTTTCACTTCCTGCGTATTGAAAATTTCATCGAGGAAGACCCGTCGCTGCTGCTGGAGAGTCCCCGCCCGGGAGTGCATCTTCCCGAGGTGCTTACCCTCGACGAGATAAACAGCCTAATCAGTGCCATCGATCCTGAGACGGCCGAAGCACAGCGCAACAGGGCTATCATGGAGACCCTCTACAGTTGCGGACTGCGCGTGAGCGAGCTTGTGAATCTCACCATAGCCGGAGTAAATTTCGACGAAGGTTTCATCCGTGTAACAGGCAAAGGCTCGAAAGAGCGGCTTGTGCCAATGTCGGATATGGCCGCCGACTGCATCCGCGCTTATCTCGAAGACACGCGCACCCTTCTGAAGATAGAGCGGGGCGAGGAAGGGATACTGTTTCTCAACCGCCGCGGCCACCGGCTCACCCGCCAGATGATATTCACCATCATAAGGCGCCTGGCCGACAGCGCGGGTATACGCAAGACCATATCACCGCACACCCTGCGCCACAGTTTCGCCACACATCTGCTCGAAGGGGGCGCCAATCTGCTCTGCATACAGCAGATGCTGGGCCATGAGAGCGTGGCCACGACAGAAATCTACATCCACCTCGACACATCGCGGCTACGCTCGGAGATACTGCAGCACCATCCGCGCAACCGCCGGAGCTGACAGATACCCATATTACCGATAAATCAAAAATTCATAAAGATATGATGATTACAAACATCGCACTGCTCGTGGTGAGCCTAGCCATGATAATATATGGTGCCAACTGGCTCACCGAAGGCGGCTCAGGAGTGGCCAAACGCTTCGGGCTCAGTGAAATGATAATAGGACTGACCATAGTAGCCTTCGGCACCTCAGCTCCGGAACTTGTGATAAGCGTGATGTCGGCGATAAAAGGAAATGCCGGTCTGGCCATAGGCAACGTGGTGGGAAGCAACATAGCCAATGTGCTGCTCATCATCGGCGTGGTGGCCATGGTGCGCCCGATAAAGATAGACAACTCGGTGATGTCAAACGAGATACCGCTCATGATACTCTCGTCGGTGGCTCTGCTCGCATGCGGCAACTCAGAGCTGCTCGACGGGCTGCCGAATACGGTGACACGAGTGGACGGCATAATGCTGTTGCTGTTTTTCATGGTGTTCATGCGCTATACATTCTCGCAGGCCAAGAAAAGCCCCGCTCCGATACATGATGGAAGCGGCACGGCGACAGCAACTGCAGGAGATACCGAAATTCCCAAACCGTCGAAACTCTGGAAGAGCATCGCACTGATAGCCGTCGGACTCGCGGCCTTGGTGTGGGGCGGCAACATATTTGTGGACAGCGCCTCGGCACTCGCCGCAAGCATAGGCGTAAGTGAGGCTGTGATCGGCCTTACAGTAGTGGCGTTGGGCACATCACTTCCCGAACTTGCCACATCGGTGGTGGCTGCGGTCAAAGGGCATCCGGGCCTTGCCGTGGGCAATGTGATAGGCAGCTGCCTGTTCAACATACTCTTCGTGCTCGGCGTCTCGGCCACCATCTCTCCGCTCCAGATGGGTGAGATAGACAATTTCGACCTACTCACCATGACAGGCTCAGCGGTGCTCTTCTGGATAGCCGGTTGGCTGATAGGCGACCGTGTGATTACCCGCGGCGAGGGAGCACTCTTCACCGCCCTCTATATCGCTTACACCGTCATCCTCGTGCTCCAGAGCTGAACCTTAGCGACATGTGGATAAAACAAACGGAAAGGGCTCTGCCTCACGGCGGAGTCCTTCCTGGCTTACGTAATCAAAATCTATCTGTCAGGCGACTGGAATCGGGTGATTCCGACGCCATGGCGGTTAACATTCATCGGAAAATCTGCTTTACGGCGTTGTGGCCCTGACGGCGGATTACAAGTGTGCCTTTGTCAGGATGAGCGATGCGGATACCCTGAATCGAGAAATATTCAACAGGTGCATCGTCAATTTCAACATCGACATCAGCCACGCTTATGCCACTCATGGAGAGTGAGGGAAGCTTATAGCTTGTAAGGAAGCCACGGAAACCTGAATAGGTGGGAGTGGCCACATCGACATCGGGCAGTGAAGAGAGGCTCTTGCCGTACATGGGCACAAGGAGCTGCTGGGTGGCGTTGATGAACAGCGCTGGGGCAAGGTTGGTAGGACCTACGGCGAGGGGTGTCTTGCCAACTAGCGTGCCGTCGGCCTCGAATTCATAGAGATTGCAGGCCGAACCCGTGAGCTGGTCACCGAGAGTGTAGACCTTGCCCGTGGCATCGGGAATCACATAGAAATCGTAGCCGATCGAAGCCTCGTTGGGAGCATATGCGGCAACGGCCTCGAGTGTGGAGGTGCTGATGGCCACAGTCTCGCTCTGCAGCTGCTTTGCGGCTGACTCCACGATGGTCTTGCCGCTCTGTGTGAAGGCGCCTGTCTGGCATCCTGAGATGTAAAGTTTGTCGCCCGCCACCTGGATGTTTTTCACCTGTGCGTTGTGCGAAGGCTGTGCGGTTGTGTTGGCGGCCACGAGGGCAGAGGCCTTCTCGCAAGTGAATGTGTTGAGGTCAATCACACCGTAGACTACATTGGCATTGGCCTCGCTGCTGACTTCGGTTTTGACACCGAAAAGGCTGTAGTGCATCTCACCGCCGGCGCCGTCGACAATCACAGCTGTATAAAGCTTGTCGCCGTCGACAGCAAGAGCCTGCAGGGCCTCCTTGGCGGCGTAAGGAGCTGTGGCACCGGCACAGAGAGCGGCTTCGGGAGTGCCGTCGGCGCCCAGACGCAAGATAAAGGCATCGCCATTGTTATAGGTCTTGCCGTCTTTCTCCACGCCGATATTTAAAGCAAAGGGAACAACATCATCACCAATCTCAAAGCAGGTCTTATATGTGCCGCCCACATATGCGCGGCCTTCGGCATCGACAGCCAATGCATTTACAGCCACTACATTGGCGTCGAATTTATCAGCGACAAAAAATTCAGTGGGTACTACAGTGCTTGTCCACTCACATGCACCGTCGGCACTGAATTTCATAACGACTCCATAATAGGGCGACTTACCCTCGACAGTCTGAGTAGAGGAAACTTCAACGGTGTGAGACTGCCCCTTGGCGTCGGTGAAGTGCATGAGCACCGGAGCTCCGGCACCGGTATTGCTATTGAAAGTAGCATTGCAGGCCATAATGACGCCTCCATCGGGAGTAGCGGCAAGTTTGAGCGAGTTGTTTGATACATTTGCGTCAAGCGCACTTACATGCCAGCTGAAGTCACCTGTGGCGGCATCAATGCGGGCGACTGTCCAGGCTTTCTGGTATGCGGTAGCGATCTCAGCGCCAGCAGGTACCAGCGAGACACCGCCCCAGGTAGCATCGGTGGCCTGCCCGAATGTGAGGCCTACATAGGCAGTATTGTTCGGTCCTTCGGCTACAGCATCCACAGCCGAGCTCTTGCCGGCCGCCGTTGTGGTGATGTCAAGGGTTTTGTACCACTGATACTCGGCCTTAGTCTGACCGAAGACTGTCATCGCAGCGGAGGCAGCCACACAAATTGTAAGTAAAGTTTTTCTCATAATGTAAAACATCTTTGTTTCACTGCAAATTTAAACAAAATAATATAAAACACAGTCAAAAAGCCTGCAAAATACTCAAAAATGAGTACCCGTGGACCGTGTACGCAGGGGCTCCCTAATCAAAAATCGGTATTTTTTCAACAAAACAATAAAGACCACGTGTATGTTCTATTATTGGCTACTTTTAGTTCCAAAGGGGCCATTTCACTTGTGTGGAAATTTCTTAACTTTGCAAGCAAAAGGCACTTGCGAAAGGTCTTCCGGTATTATTCCGCACAACAATTCACGTTCAACGACTTATGAGGGATAAATTGTTCAGATTGCTCCTTATTGTGCTGCTTCTCGGCGCTCCGGCTGTGAAAGCACAGATCATACCGTTTCAGAACGAACAGATAAATACCGACTCGATACGCCGCGCATTCGCCGACACCCACTATTATTTCGGCCTTTATAAGGATAATTATTTCATCTTCGGTCCGGAAATAGGACACAAACCCACCAGGAAAAATACCAACATCAAATTTCAGATCTCCATAGCCCAGAAATTAACCAAGAACACGCTGCCATGGGGCACATATTTATATCTCTACTACACCCAGAAAGTGTTCTGGAACGTGTTGGAGAACTCCATGCCTATGACCGACCTGAATTTCAATCCGGGCATAGGTCTTACAAAACCTATTTTCATAAAGAATCGATTCATAGGCAAGGCGACCCTACAACTCGAGCATGAGAGCAACGGACGCGACGGAGCCGCCTCGAGGTCGTGGAACAAGGTGACACTGGGAGGCTCAATCATGGTGGACCCGAATTTCGTGGTTTACGGAAAATTCTGGATACCGATCATAGACGGCGTCAACAACAAGGATATCCTCAAATACTGCGGCATATTCCAGGTGGGGTGGAGCCTGCAGTCTACAAACCGACGATGGTCGTCGTCGGTGACAATGGTAAAACGCCAGGGATGGAACGTGAATTACAACTGGACCATTGACATCGCCTACCGTCTGTCGAAACAAGCGAATCAGTATATTTACGCACAATTTTACAGCGGATATGGCGAAGGATTGCTCGCCTACAAGGAGTATCACAACCAGTTTAGAGTGGGCATCGTGATTAAGCCGACATTATTCTCAGAGTTCTAAAAAGAGCCCGGTCCAATAAATGGCGCCGGGCTCTTTTTCTATATTTTCCCCAAAAGGATTTACTTTGTGGTAAGTTCCACTATGCGGTCGGGGACACTGGGAACAGGCGTTAGACTGAGAGTGACGCTCTTGTCTTTATTACGGGTGTATTTTACCGGAGTGCGGCCGTCGAACGCCACAGCTGCCGTCACCTTGCCTTTGACTGGAAGTGTGATTTCAGTAGCCTCTGGATCGAGCACATGCACGTACAGACGGTTTCCCTTGCGGGTGGTTGTGCCCCAGTCGGCGGTGGCCACATCGCCTCCCTGTGTGCCGTAGATGGTCTCGCCGTAGCGGTCGAGCCATTTGCCCATTTCCTTGAGGCGTGCGAGGGCTTCGGCCGGTATCTCGCCGTTGGGCTGCGGGCCTACGTTGAGCAGGAAATTGGCGCCTTTTCCGGCACATTTCACAAGGGTCTGAATCAGCTCGGGCACGCTCTTATAGTTGTGGTCGAAAGCGTTGTAGCCCCATGAGTTGTTCATGGTATAGCTTGTCTCGAGAGGATAGGCGCACACCGGGGTATCGGCCGAAAAACCGCCCTTGTTCTCGCCGGGAACATCGCGCTCGAAGGTCTGTACATCCTCGCCCGGCTTCACGGCGAGATGGTGGTTATTGGTCACCAGACAACCGGGCTGCAGTGTGTGGATGAGTTTATACTGCTCCTCAAGCTGCCAGTCGAATGGCACGGAATCCTTCCGGTGGTCCCAGATGCCGTCAAACCATATGTTGCGTATTGGCCCGTAGTTTGTGAGCAACTCGGTGAGCTGGTCATTCATGAAGCGATAGTAGCTCGGCCAGTTGTAGTGCGCCGTGTCGCGCCCGTTCTTATGGCCTGTGCCTCCGATAGGGTAGTCGGGGCGGTGCCAGTCGACATGCGAATAATAGAAATGCAGCTTAATGCCCTCCTTGGCGCAAGCGTCGGCAAGTTCCTTGAGCACATCGCGGTGAAACGGAGTTGCATCCACAATGTTGTAGTCAGTGGCGTCGGACTTGAACATCGAGAAACCGTCGTGGTGACGCGAGGTGATGGTGATGTATTTCGCGCCGGCCTCCTTGAAGGCCTTCACCCACCGCTCGGCATCGAAATTAGCCGGATAGAAGGCGCTCGCAGCCTTCTGATACTCCTTTTCCTGCATGCCGCTTGTCTCGAGATACCATTCGCCGTTGCCAAACATGCTGTAGATGCCCCAGTGAATGAAGATGCCGAAACGGTCGTTTTCAAACTCAATCTGCGATTTCAGCAGTTCTTCGGTGGGAATGTAGTCGCCGTTCTGGCCGGGGAGTGTGGCCATGCGCTGTCGGTCAAGATCGGCGGCATTGATAACAGAGGCGCCGGCAACAAGCACGGCGGCCGTGAATAAGTGAAAGCTTTTCATGGATATGATGTTGGGTATTGATTCACAAAGGTAATCAATTTTTTCACCCGTATTCACCCAAAATCAGAAAAACCGGAATAATTTACTGCAGTCCTGCGAAGATGCTTCTCTCACAGGAGCTTCAGGCGGAATGAGCTGCCGGCATGCACGAATGCCACCAGATGCATCGACGCGAGGCGCACCACGGCATCCTCGGCGGTGGCTCTGGGCAGACGCGACATGAGCAATATCTCATCGATTTCTGTGGGACCGTTCTCGTCAAGCAGACGCAGAATGACGCCTTCGCCTTCCGATGTCCGGAGCACAGTGCGCCCGTCGTCGGCGTCGCGGCTCTCCTTTTCCCAAGCACGCACCATGAGCGGATGTGCCACGATGTTTTCATCGGCCACACGGTAGTATGCCTGCCAGTGGCCGTCGGCCTCTTTGCAACGGACGGGGCGGCGTACGGCCTGAGGTATGACTGCGCGAAGCACCACGGCTCCGCCCTCGCATGCGAATGTGGTCATCTCGAGTTGCACCGCCGGACGGCAATAGACCTCGGCCGCGGCTTCGAGTAGATAAAGATCTTCCTCGCTTCGAAGTCCGGCGATGGTGCCGTTGTCTTTTACGCCTACGAGCAGGTGCCCCCCGCCCCGATTGGCGAAAGCGGAGATGGAATGGGCGATTTTATGCACATCGGAAATCTGAAACTTGAAATCCTGTTTTTCGTGCTCTCCTTCCTCGATGAGTCGCTTTATATAGAATTTACCTCTTATAGCCTTGATATCCTTGAACATAACGCGCTGAGATGACCTGGATTTTATATTTTATTAACACCGAGAGGCGCCTCAGAGTTCATTTTCGGGCAGCTTACCGTAAATTTCAAAAACTCAGGAGGCGAAATCCGGTGTCCCGTGGGTTACACTCAAGCCTCGTGGCGGAGAGAGTAGAAGTTACGCAGATTTTCAAATCGGTCAGGATTGAGCTTAAGGTCGGAGGTATCGGCCGACGGGTTATAAGATTCAATAATATGTCGGGCAAAATCATCACCGGTGAGTTTTTCGGAAAGCGACGGAGCGGGGACAGGAAGTCCGGCGGGAATCATATCCTCTTTCCCGACGAAGCGATAAAGCTCGGCTATGCATGCAGCGGTGGCGCGCTGTTTGCCTTCGACAGAATAACCGGCGATATGCGGCGTGGCAATGTCGGCCATCGCGAGGAGATCCGGGTCGATGTGAGGTTCACCTTCCCAACAGTCGACCACGGCGTGCGATACCTTCCCTTCGCGGAGGGCTGCAATAAGAGCAGATGTGTCGACCACCGGGCCGCGGGCCGCGTTTATCACGATGGGACTGCGCCTGAGCGACCCGAAGAAATCGCCGTCGGCTATATGAAATGTGGGATGACTGCCGCTTCGGGTGAGGGGAGTGTGGAAGGTGACAATGTCAGCTTCGTCGGCAATCCGTTCAAGCGGCACGAATGGCTCGGTGCCCTCGCAGAAGGGAGAAGCCGGGTTCCATCCGCTCTGCACCTCGGCGCGGGGAGGGTCGCATGCCAGGACATGTGCGCCGAGACGGGCGCCCCATTCAGCCACTAGGCTTCCCACATGGCCGAGTCCCACCACACCGATGGTTTTGCCTGTAGCATTTCCCCCGAGCAAACGAAACACAGAAGCCCATACATATTGCGCCACTGCGGGCGCATTGCAGCCAGGCACATTGACCACCTTTATGCCATGCGCGGCACACCATGGAAGGTCGATATGGTCGGTTCCTATGGTAGCGGTGGCCACGAATCTCACCCGCGAGCCATCGAGCAGGGCGGCATTGCATCGGGTGCGTGTGCGCACGATGAGAGCATCGGCATCTGCTACCGATGTAGCATCAATCTCTTCAGGAGAAAGGATAGCAACCTCGCCCAGAGGGTCGAGAAGGTCGCCAACAAAGGGAATATGCGATTCAACGATTATTTTCATAGCGATAAACAAGCTCTAAAACCGACCTCAGGCAGACGGAATCATGCCGGGACAGCCCAGAGGTAAAGGATGAAATAGCCCGCCATAATGAGGAGGAGGGGAATGTAGGTGCGACGCTGGCGGCGGTAGGTGAAGAAATGCCCGATCTGATATGCCACCGTCATATTGAGCATCGGGATGTAAATATCGAGATGAGCGAAGTCTATGAGCGCGAACACCACGGTGAATATCATCATGAGGGTGAAGAAACCGTTGAGAGCGCGTGTGCGGGCGTTGTAACTGAGTATTTTCAGCAGGTTGGCCACAGTGAACACCACTCCCAGAAACATGGTGCACGCGGCGGTGACAATCATAATTACCGGCAAGCCGGCAGCCTGGGCCGCGTTGCTCCAGACAGGTGTGCAGATGAGCGTGAAGGGATTTGTGAGCGACCGCAGATCTACCAACCCGAAACCGCCCAGAATCCACAGCGGAGCCGCCAGACCAAGCAAGATAGCGATGAATGTGCGCAGGCCTGCCTGGCGCATCTGTACACAGCCTATCATCACAGGTATATAATAGATGCACTGCGGGCACACAAGCATGCCGGCTCCGAAGAGCACGAAAACCAGCATGACACGCAGGCGTGCGCGCGGCTGCGGGTCGGAATACACCGAGAAGAGCAGCACCGTGGCAAGCAGAGCCACCAGAGGCAGCATTGTGGCCGCCGTAAAGCGCCCCAGAACGGCCGGAGTGGCAATCTGCATCATAAGATACATCGTGGCCACAAGCGAGGTGAGAGAGCGCAGGAGATTGAATCCACGGGTGATATAGACCGTGAGCAGAGCCACGACGAAATTCACCGCCAGAGAGAGCGCCGCCGATGCCATCAGGGCACCCGACGGTAGCCATGAGGAGACAGGTCCGAGGGCCCACCCCTCTTCTGCGGGAAGCGGCATCATGGCGCCGTCCTGCCACCCGATGACGGTGCATACACAAGCCACCAGCATGGCCACCACGGTGGCGCCACGCTGGTGCAGGAAATCGGTTATGTCGCGTTCGCGGAGCATCGCGGTGCGGGGCTCAGCGCATGAGGTCGCAGCCTATGTCGCGGCGGTAATATTTGCCTTCGAATTTCACTTCCTCTGCGGCCTTGTAGCTGCCGCGGAGGGCATCGGCGATGGAATCGCCGAACGATGTGAGAGCCATCACACGGCCTCCGGAAGTGACCAGAGTGCCGTCGTCCTTGAGTTTCGTGCCTGCCTGGAAAGGTATTGTTTCCGACAACTTGTCGAGCCCGGTGATGGGGAGTCCCTTCTCGTAATGGCCGGGATAACCGCCCGAGACGAGCATCACTGTGGTGGCCGTGCGGGGGTCAATCTCAATCGACGACTCGCCCAGGCACCCTTCGGCGGCCATGCGCATGAGGTCGAGAAGGTCCGATTTGATGCGTGGGATGACCACCTCGGTCTCGGGGTCGCCCATGCGCACGTTATACTCTATGACCATGGGATCGCCGCCAACGTTGATAAGACCGAAGAAGATGAATCCGCGATACTCAATGCCACGGTCAAGAAGGCCCTTCACGGTGGGTTTGATGATGCGGTCCTCAACCTTGGTCATGAAGATATCGTCGGCGAAAGGCACGGGGCTCACGGCACCCATGCCGCCTGTATTGGGCCCGGTATCACCTTCTCCCACGCGCTTGTAGTCTTTGGCTACGGGGAGGATGTGGTAGGCTCCCGTGCCGTCGGTAAGCACGAATACGGAGCACTCTATGCCCGATAGGAATTCCTCGATGACCACTGTGGCCGAGCTCTGGCCGAACATGCCTCCGAGCATCTCCTTGAGTTCCTTGCGGGCCTCTTCGAGAGTGGGGAGGATGAGCACGCCCTTTCCGGCTGCGAGACCGTCGGCCTTGAGCACATAGGGGGGCTGCAGCTCCTCAAGGAAACGGTAGCCGTCTTCGATGGTTTCAGCAGTGAACGAGCGATAGCGGGCGGTGGGAATGCCCATCTCGGTCATGAATTCCTTGGCGAAATCCTTGCTGCCCTCGAGGCGCGCGCCTTCACGCGAAGGGCCTACCACGAGCAGCGACGGGCGGTGGAGATGCATGTAGTCGGTTATGCCGGCCACAAGCGGATCTTCGTTGCCCACCACGAGTACCTCGATAGCGTTCTGGTCGACAAACGCCTCAATTTCAGGGAAATTCATGGGCGATAAAGCCACATTTGTGCCATACTGCGGCGTGCCGCCGTTGCCCGGTGCGATGAAAAGGCTGTCGCAGAGCTCGCTCTGGGCTATTTTCCAGGCCAAGGCGCTTTCGCGGCCGCCTGAACCAAGAAGAAGGACATTCATATCTGGAGACTTAATTAAATATTAATCAACTAACAATTAGCGTATTACACACTTCCTTCGGGAATCAGTTCTCAGGAGGCGTGTTGCGGCGCTTACGCATGGGGGGGAGCGACGGCTGTTTGCCCGTGATGCTCCGCAGGGCGGCTTCATTGCGACGCACAGCCAGCGGATTGTCGCTTACAGGTGCCGTAGGACGGCGGTCGCGGTCATCACGGCGGTCAGAACGGTCGCCACGGCCGGGACGCGAACCGGGACGATAGAGTTTCTCCAGCTCGTTGCGCGGCTCACCTGCACGGTTCTCGCGGCGATCGGCACGGCGTTTTTCAGAGAATGGACGCTCGTCGCCACGGGGCGCTCCGTCGCGGCGGAAATCGCGACGGTCCTTTGAGAATTCACGGCGACGGTCGCCGTCGCGGTCCGGTTTCTCACTACGGAAGCCCTTCTCGCCGCGATAGCCCTTCTCGGGGCGGTCGGGGCGGAATTTACGCTCGGGGCGCGGACGACGCTCTGAGCGGGCATCATCCACCTCACGCAAACGATGGCCCTCTCGGCGGAAACTCTTGTAGTCTCCTTCAAAGATAATATATTCGCGCAGCTCGCACTCGATGGAGCCGTTGAGGATGGGCATGCGAACCGACGGAGCCAGTCCGATTTTGTTCACATATTCGTTTTTGGCGGCTATGATCCATGCGTGATAGCCCTTGAAAACATTCTTGAGCTTGGAGCCGATGAGGGTGTAGAGCCCCTCCATATTCTCGGTTGTGATGCGCTCGCCATAGGGAGGATTGGTGATGAGGATGCCGTCTTCGGGAGCCTCGTGCCACTCGCTGAGCGGCTTCACGGCAAGGTCGATATATTTGCCCACTCCGGCACTGCGGATGTTGCTGCGGGCGATCTCGATGGCCTTGGGAGAGATATCGGCGCCATAGATTTTGTGGGTAAACTCACGCTCGGCTGAATCGTCGTTATAGAGACGGTCGAAGAGCTCGGCATTGAAATCCTTCCAGTTTTCAAAGGCATAATGCTTACGGAAGACACCGGGATTCACGTTGGCGGCGATGAGGGCGGCCTCGATGAGGAATGTACCGCTGCCGCACATGGGGTCGACCAGCGGGCAGTCGCCACGCCAGCCACTCCGGAGGATGATGCCGGCGGCGAGCACCTCGTTGATGGGAGCCTCGGTCTGGGCCACGCGGTAGCCGCGCTTATGCAGACTTTCGCCGGATGAATCGAGCGAAAGGGTGACCTGATTGGCTGCAATGTGTACGTTGATCATCACATCGGCGTCCTGGAGGCGCACACCCGGACGATGATCCTCACCGTAGCGGTCCTTGAACCAGTCTACGATGGCATCCTTCACTCGGTATGTCACGAACCTCGAGTGGGTAAAATCGTCGCTGTAGGCCACAGTGTCGATGGAGAACGTACTTCCCACGGTCATCAGTTCGCCCCAGTTGTATTCCTTCACATGCTCGTAAAGCTCGTCGGTATTCCGCGCATAGAACTTATACACCGGCTTGAGGATACGCAGTGCCGTGCGGCAGCAAAGGTTGGCTTTGTAGAGCATCTCAAGGTCGCCTTCAAACGAAACCATGCGACGCCCCGGCTCAACATTCAGCGCTCCCAGTCCGCGGAGCTCTTCGGCCAGAACATCTTCAAGACCCTGGAATGTCTTGGCCACCATTTCAAACGATTCAGTCATATATAAATGCTTCTCTTGTAATCTCTGTTTACGATGCAAAGTTACTCAATTTTCCCTTACGCCCCAACAAATCGCAGGCGCGGGATGCATATCAATATTTCAGCAGAGAGGATACCTCCACATCGGCAGGCAGCGCGGCACGACCGTTGAGGGCGGTGAGCTCGATGATGCAGTTGATGTAGATTTTCTTGGGGTGCATCTGCTTCACGAGCTCACAGGCGGCAGCCATGGTGCCTCCGGTAGCGAGCACATCGTCGTGTATCACTACGATGTCGTCGCTGGTGATGGCGTCGCGGTGCATCTCAATGGTATCGGTGCCATATTCCTTTTTATAGCTAAGCTTAAGGGTGTCGGCAGGAAGCTTACCCGGCTTGCGTACCGGCACAAATCCGGCACCAAGTTCGAAAGCGAGTATAGAGCCGCAGATGAATCCGCGGCTTTCGATGCCCACGACTTTTGTCACACCTTTATCTCGGTAAAGCTGCGAGAGGTCCCAGCCGAGGATGTGAAGAGCACGTGCATCTTTAAAGGCAGTGGTTAGGTCTTTGAAAAGAACTCCCTTCTGCGGGAAGTCGGCCACATCGCGAATTTTAGATTTCAGGTATTCCATTTTCAGTTTTTATATTGGTTATTTATTTGCGTTTTTATTGCTGTTCAATCGGTTGCAAATGTTCCACGTGGAACGCTCGCACCTTATCTGCCGAGAAGCAGAAGCAGGATATTAATGTCGGCCGGAGAGACACCGGGGATGCGCGACGCCTGTGCTACCGTAGCCGGGCGAATGCGTTCGAGCTTCTGCCGCGCCTCCGTAGAGAGCGACTTGATGGACGAATAGTCGAAACAATCGCCGAGCGCGATACGCTCGAGCCTACGGATTTTCTCGGCCACCAAGTCCTCGCGCTTTATGTAGCCCTCGTATTTGAGGAGGATTTCCGCAGCCTCCACTACTTCGTCGCGGAGCACGGCTGGAATCTCATCGATGCGCGCCTTCACACTCGGGAACATGCGGCTGAGCAATTCCACCGACAACTGCGGACGAAGCAACAGTGCTTTAAGACGGCATCCCTCCTTCACCGGAGGCAGACAGAACGGAGTGTCGGTCCATCCCTCCTGTTCGTTAAGAAGAAGGAAGGCATTATTTATTTCAGAAGCCTTGACGGAGGTTTCCGTGAAATAACTGATGAGGCTGTCGCGCTGCTCGCGCTTTTCAAGCATGATATTGTAGCGCTCGCCGGTAGCGAGACCGAGCTCATGAGCTTTTGGGGTAAGACGCATATCGGCATCATCCTGACGAAGCAGTATCCTGTACTCGGCACGGGAGGTGAACATACGGTAAGGTTCGTCGACGCCTTTTGTCACAAGATCGTCGATAAGCACGCCGATATAAGCCTCGTCGCGTGCAAGCACGAGCTGCCGTCCGTCGGCAAGAGCGGCAAAGGCGGCGTTTGCACCCGCCACCAGCCCCTGTCCGGCAGCCTCCTCATAACCGGTGGTACCATTGATCTGACCGGCGAAATAAAGACCCGAGATGCGTTTTGTCTCGAGAGTGTGACGCAGCTGGGTGGGATGGAAGAAATCATATTCTATCGCATAGCCCGGACGGTAGATCTGCACATCGGCCAAAGCGGGGATAGTTTTCAAAGCATCCAGCTGTATGTGCATCGGCAGCGACGAAGAGAAACCGTTAAGGTAAAACTCCTGAGTATTCTCACCCTCCGGTTCAAGGAAAAGCTGATGCTCCGTCTTGTCGGCGAAAGTCACGATTTTGGTCTCGATGGAGGGGCAATATCGCGGACCGATGCTTTGAATCTGTCCGTTGTAGAGCGGAGAGTCGGGCAACCCGCGGCGGAGCACCTCATGGGTGGCTTCGGAAGTGTACACCGTGTAACACATGCGCTGAGGCAGCTCGCGATGCACCGAAGGGAGATAGGAAAAATGATGGCTATCGTTCTCCAGTTCCTGAGGGAGGGTGAGCTCCCAATGCACCGAACGGCCGTCGATACGCACCGGTGTGCCGGTCTTCATACGGTCTGCCGTCATGCCGAGAGCACGCAACTGTTCGGTCACACCATATGATGCCGGTTCGGCAATGCGTCCGCCAGAAACCATCGTGCGTCCCACATGCATCAGTCCGTTGAGAAATGTACCTACAGTCAGCACCACAGTTTTCGCATGAAACTCCGCCCCGAGCGAAGTGCGCACACCGGTCACATGCATTTCGCCATCGGCCTTACCGGCCGACCATCCGGCCGCCTTATCCAAGGCAGAAGGAGCCTGATTGCCGTCGGCATCGGCTACGATAAGTTCCGTAACCGTATCCTGCCAGAGCGAAAGTCCCGGAGTGTTCTCAAGTATATTGCGCCATATGGCAGAGAAACGCATGCGGTCAGCCTGAGCACGCGGACTCCACATTGCCGGACCTTTTGAGCGGTTAAGCATGCGGAACTGAATCGAAGCACGGTCGGTGACTATGCCCATGAAACCGCCCATGGCGTCTATTTCTCTGACTATCTGCCCCTTAGCAATGCCACCAACAGCAGGATTGCAACTCATCTGGGCTATTTTGTCGAGGTCCATAGTGATGAGAAGTGTCTGCGCTCCGGCACGTGCCGAAGCGGCGGCGGCCTCGCACCCGGCATGACCGGCGCCCACCACTATCACATCGTAGTCAAACTTCATCTTACGTAACTTTTCGTTAAGTTATTCAATTGGCGTTGACGCATGCGCCTCCATTTATTCAATTTCATCGAGCAGGGCGAGGGCCTTGTTTTCCGCAGCCTCCATTATCTCACGCTCGCCGGGACCCTTGTCGTTGATACCGCAAAGATGCAGCACTCCGTGGATGATTACACGCAGCAGCTCGCTGTCATAGCTCACTCCCTGCAGCTCGGCGTTGGAACGTACTGTGTCGAGCGAAATCACCATATCGCCCCTGAGAAGGCGTCCGCGGCAATCGTCGAAAGTGATGATGTCGGTATAATAATCGTGGGAGAGAAAACGGCGGTTCACATCCAGGATATGCTCGTCGTTGCAAAACTGATAGCTCAATTCGCCCACGATGCGTCCATAAGACTGCGCCACAGCCTCAATCCAGCAGGCCAGCCGGCCGAAGTCGAGCGAAGGCATCTTCACCCCTTCCGTAAACCAATGTATCTTTTCAATCATTGCTCAAAAGCCATATTTTCACACCTACAAAGTTAATGAAAAAAGCGGAGCGCAAAATCAAATGTCGTTAAGAAAGCACACCTATTTATCAATCGATAAAATACAGAGACACCGGGGTGATTTTGCGCCGCAGTGCAATAAATAGTGACGAAATCAGTTATTATGTTAGGTAAGTTGCCGTTAAAGAGAAAATCAGCAGGCAGCCTATCACCCATTAACCCCACAAATGATGAAAGCGAGAATTTTTAGATTCAAGACATTACATATCAAAAAGATAGCTGTAGCCTTCGCGGCGATGCTCATCCCTGCCGCCGCGGCATGGGCCGAAAACGACATCAAGAACGAATTCAACCCCGTGCAGACCGGTGTCACATCGCTCGGTATCGCTCCCGATGCCCGCGGCGCGTCGATGGGTGACCTCGGCGCGGCAAGCGACCCCGATGTGAACTCACAGTTTTGGAACCCCTCGAAGTATGCCTTCGCCTACTCACAGGGAGCCGTCTCGCTGAGCTACACTCCGTGGCTCCGCAAACTTGTGAACGACATCTTCCTGGCAAATCTCGCCGGCTACTGGAAGATTGGTTCCAACGACAATCAGGCCATCAGCGCCTCGCTGCGCTATTTTTCTCTCGGTGAGGTGGGCCTTACCGATGCGGCCGGTGTGGCCAACAGCATCAACCCCTATGAAATGTCGTTCGATGTGGGTTACTCGCGCAAACTGTCGGAGAAATTCTCTATGGGCGTTGTATTTCGCTATATCTATTCAGACCTCGGCTACAACACCTCTGATGTAGGCGACAACTCCACCGGAGCCTCGGCATTCTCGGCCGACCTATCGGGTTACTACACCACCTATCCCATGGTAGGACAAAACGAATGCCAGTGGTCGTGGGGCTTCGACATCTCGAACATCGGTACGAAAGTAGCCTACGACAACGGCAATAACCCGGCTTTCCTCCCCACAAACTTGCGTCTGGGCACATCTTTCATGTTTCCTCTGGCCGATTACCACACTCTGGCGGTGAACCTCGACCTCAACAAACTGCTCGTGCCCACCCGTCCGCGCCAGCAGGATTACCTCAACGCCGACGGCGAACAGGATCAGGAAGCATATCAGGAAGCCCTTCAGGACTGGAAAGACATGTCGCCCATCACAGGCATCTTCAAAAGCTTCAGCGACGCACCCGGCGGCGGTAAAGAGGAGCTCAGGGAAATCACGTGGAGCCTCGGCGCCGAATACAGCTACAACCAGCAGTTTTTTCTCCGCGCCGGTTACTACCACGAGAGCGAATACAAAGGCAACCGCCAGTATTTCGGCTTCGGCGCCGGATTCTCGCTCAACATCGTGCGCCTCGACGCATCATATATGCTCGCCACGGCACAGACCTCGCCCCTCGATCAGACCCTGCGCTTCACACTGTCGTTCGACATGGACGGTCTGAAAAGCCTCTTCGGAAGAAAATAACCACTCCCCTCCCCTACCGGCTGAAAAACGGAAATGAAAGATATACGCATAGGCAACGGATTCGATGTGCATCGCCTCACTCCAGGCAGGCGGTGCATATTGTGTGGAGTCGACATCCCCCACACAACCGGGCTGCTTGGCCACAGCGATGCCGATGTGGCACTGCATGCACTCTGTGACGCCCTCCTCGGAGCTGTGGGAGCCGGCGACATAGGCAAACATTTTCCCGACACCGACGAGCGCTGGCGCGGTGCCGATTCGCGCAAGCTGCTGCGCAGATGCGTGGAGATAGTGAAAGAACACGGCTACAGCGTGGGCAACGCCGACATCACCGTGATGGCCCAGGCGCCGAAGCTCGCGCCGCACATCGAGAAAATGAGAGAGAATGTAGCCGCGGATCTCGGCACCGATATCTCGCGGGTGTCGGTGAAGGCCACCACTACCGAGCGCCTCGGCTTCACAGGCCGCGAGGAGGGCATCGCCGCCATGGCCGTGGCGCTTGTGTATTGCTAAGGCACTATTGTTCCAAATTGCCTGTAAATCGGCTGATTTATCTTTTTTAATATTCCTACGGCAATAACACTACAAAGTTATTTGTTGTAATTTTGTGTGGCAATCCTGCATCGGCGGCCAAACGCACCGATACGGGAAAGCAGACACAAACGTTTCAATCGATTTAAGAGAGATAAGGCATGAGGATTAAAAGAATAATACTGGGTACGGCCGCAGCGGCACTTTGCTCCACCATCACAATGAAGGCCGAGAAAGTGGTGCCAATCAGCTACGGCGACATGGAGCACTGGGTGACCCGCGAAATCACCGAATCGGGAATCATCGGCGGAAAGACCAAAACCGTGTATGAGATTGGCCCCACGCAAACCATCAAAGGGGAAAAGCCCTATGTGCCTACAGGCGGCTCACCCTGGGAGACATCAAATGTGATGGCCAAGGTGGTTGGAGTGGTAAAAACGAGCAATTCGGTGTTTCCCGACAATCGCCCCACAGGCGGAAAATGCTGCAAGCTCACCACCATCATGGAGCAGTGCAAGGCACTTGGCATCGTCAACATCGAGGTGCTCGTGTCGGGCTCGATATTTCTCGGACGCATGTTCGAGCCGATAAAGAGCACCAAAAGCCCCTACTCGAAGATGGAGATGGGCATCCCATTCACACAGCGGCCATCGGCGCTGCAGTTCGACTACAAAGTGGAAATGCCCACCAACTCCGACCGCCTTTACGCCCCCGGCTTCGGACGCCAGAAAACACTGCCAGGTTCTGATAATTCAGAAGTTTACATCCTGCTTCAGCGCCGCTGGGAAGACAAGCAGGGCAACATCTACGCCAAGCGCGTGGGCACCGGACGCGAACGCTACAACAAGAGCACCGGCGGCTGGAAAAACGGCCACCGCATCAAAGTGAAATACGGCGACATAAGCGCCGATGCCGACTACAAGGATTTCATGGGCCTCCTGCCGAAAGAGCGCAGCTACTACGCGCGCAACTCCAAAGGCGAGATGAAACCGGTGTGGGAGGTCGGCTGGGACTCCCCCGACGCCACCCCCACCCACATGCTCGTGATGGCATCGGCAGGATGCGGCGAAGCCTACATAGGTACTCCCGGCCTCACACTATGGGTAGACAACATCGCTCTGGTCTATCCCTGAACGCGCTTTCACAGAAACCCTATCATACGTGCTTAAACGCTCAAAATATTTACCGTGTCGAATTATGTGAATAATCGGCTGACGGTAAAGACCTCCTTGTCACAACCCTTTGAAATAAAAAACTCCCATATTAATAATAAGAAGATTTTGAGTTAACAAATTTTGTTTTAATTTTGCACCTGATAATTCCGCACTTGGTAATTCCGCACTTGATAAAATTCAATTAACTGATAAATAATGGTATTGAGGGTTGTTTGGTTATAACCTGAATTCACCCTATGAAAAAAATTAATTCTTGATTTCATCTCAAAGCTCAATTTTGGGAGAAAATCACTTAAATCCAAACACATTCCTAATCGGGAGCTAAAATAAATAAAGGAATATTTGAACTAACAATCAATAATTAATTTATATAATCATTAGCGAAAATTAAAGCCAGAGTTATGTTAATTCATTACCCTAAGAGACTAATTTTCCCTCTAATCGCATGTGCTGCTACAATGGCTCATGCTGAAGTTGTGTCAGTAGACAATGCCAAGCAACTGGCTGCAGATTTTTTTAGCGCAAGCAGTCTTGACAGATTATCTTCGACAGAGGCATTCGATCTTGTCCATACATGCGGCACAACATCTCATCCCCTCTATTATGTATTCAATGCTCATGAGGGGCCGGGATATATTATTATTTCGGCAGATGACTGTGCCACTCCGGTTCTGGGCTATTCTCTTGACGGGCATTACAGCGCAGGCACAGTGCCTCCCGCCATGAGCTGGATGCTGCATGGTCTTGAGAGTGAAATCAAAGCCGCCCCGGCGCTTCAGAAACCGGTACCGATGGCTGAGCGCCGTAAAATGGCTCGTCGCGCGGCGCAGAGCAATGAAAGAATCATTCTCGAAACTCCTCAATGGCGTCAGGAAGCCCCATTCAACAGGTATATTCCCGGTAATGCACTCACCGGATGTGTCGGCACCGCGATGGCCATGATTATGAGATATCATCAATTCCCTGAGCATGGCACAGGAAGTTACAACGGCATCAGCTTCGATGTGGCATACGACTGGAACAATATGCGAATGGATAATTACCGCTCCGGTTACACTGAAGCAGAAGCTGATGCAGTATCTACGCTCATATATCATGCGGCTGCAAGTATCGGGACTCAGTTCGGTTACTCCGGTTCAAGCGCCTATGAGGTAAAAGTGCCCGCCGCTCTCGTCAACTATTTTGGCTATGACCCCGGTGTATCATATAAGAAACGCTCTGAAACACCCACTCAGGCCGAATTCGACCGTCTGGTTGAAAATGAGATACGTGGCAGACGCCCGGTGCTGTACTGTGGTCAGGATGTCACTGCCGGACATGCCTTCGTTGTAGACGGGTATGACCCTATCAACGGAATGATACATGTGAACTGGGGTTGGGGAGGCGCCGACGGCAATAACAATGGCGGCTGGTATGCGAGCACGGCACTCAATCCCACAGTCAGCCAATCGCACAGTTTCAACAACCTTACCACCATTATCTACAATATAAAACCCGGAGATGGCTCCAATTCAGCTTGGTCTCCGCTTCACATCACTGCCGACGGGCGCCAACCCGGCATGAGTTCCGATCTCGAAGGAGACCTTTCAG
>CAKTFH010000002.1 GCA_934555895.1 uncultured Muribaculaceae bacterium
AAACTAAATTTTGACTCTCCCAAGAATGTTTTCTTCCGACAAATCGATAATTTTGCACTTGCCAGTTGAGAGTAGGCATTTCTTTATGAGAAAAAGAAACATCGTGCTGAGTTTTGCCGCGCTTAGCGTATTCGGCATGTCAGCCCTGACATCTCCTTTCACCGGTACCACACCTCCGGCTGAAGGCAGTGCCACATTCTATCTTTACCATGTAGACACTAACCAGTGGCTCCGCGAAAACAACACCAAAGGCGGTTCGGAAGATCAGGTCGCCAACCTCGCCAATGTGGGGAAGGTAGGTCTCGACATCGAGGTAATAAAAATCGATGGCGGCTACCAGCTAAACCCCAAAATGAAGGGCAACCACTCCATCAACGCCAAAGGCCTCAAGATGAACTCGGCCGCCACAGTGCCTGTAACCACCTGGACATTCGAGCCTGTTTCCGAAGAAGAGGCCGGCGTGCCCAACGCCTACCACATCGTGGCTGTAAACGGCAACGAATACAACGAGACCGACTATCCCCGCACCCTCGGTGTGGACAAGGACAACTGGCTGTCGACACGCAACAACGACAATGTGAAAGGAACCACATGGCAGCTCGTAACTCCCGAAGAGCGTCTGCAATACATGATTGAGAACGCCGGTGTCGACGGCGCCGACGACGCCACATGGCTTATCCCCTCGCAGGACTTCACAAAAGACAACGAGCGTGAAGATAGCTGGACCCTCAAATATGCAGCTGGCCCTAACAATTCGAATGTAACTCTCGGCGGTATTCCCCGCGCCAAAGTGCGTGAAGCATGGAACGACCCCCACGGATATGTGCACTATACCACTCTCACCAACCTTCCCAACGGCACATATGAAATGCGTCTGCAGGGCTACTACCGTGAAGCCCTCACCGATGTGACATGGAACAGATATCAAAAGGGCTATACCCCGATGGAGCCCAAATACTTCGCAGGAGGCGCCATGAATTCATTCCGCCATGCAGCCAGCGAAAACTATGCCATCGACCCTGCCAACCCCGACAAAAAACCTACCGACCACAACTGGACAAAAGTCGGCAGAATCAACCAGTGGGTTCCGGACGGACTCAATGCCGCTGCATTCGTGTTTACCGACCACGATAAGTTCCAGAACGACTGGATTAAAGCTGTGGTTACCGATGGCACTCTCACCCTTGGCGTCTATAAAGCAAATAGCTCCGACCTCGACTGGACTGTGTATGACAACTTCCAGCTTCGTTACATCAGCGCAGAGACCGCCGGTGCCGACGAAGAATTCAACGCCATGATTGAAAATGAAATTATGCCAATCTTCAGCGAACTCACCGAAGAAGGTTTCTATCCTTATGCAAAACCCGAAGCCGTGCAGACAGCCCTTGAAGCTATAGAAACCGCATTCGGCGAAGGCAACCTTAATGCAACCCGCATAGCATACCTCGACCTCATCAACGCCCTCGGTGTATATCTCAAACGTGATGTAAAAGCTTTCCGCGAGCTCTATCCAATTGCAGCCAGCGAAGTTGAAGACCCGGAGCAATATCTCGCAGCCTTCGAAGCCGCTGCCGACCGCGCAGCCGTATCCGATGCACTCGCCAATCTGCGCAAAGCACGCCGTGCAGCCAACGCAGAACGCCACGCCGACCTGTTTACAGGCAATCAGCCTGTAGAAGGCAATTGGTATTATCTCTACAACATCGGCCAGGGTCAGTTCCTCCAGGGTGGAAACAGCTGGGGTGCACAGACTTCACTCGGCTATACCGGCACAAAACTCCATATTCTCGACCTCACCAACGAAGGCTATAAAATTGTCACAAACCTTGACAACGGCACTGAGCCCAAAATGAACGGCAACGTATGGATGGACACCAACGATGTAGGCCGCTATCAGTTCGTGCCAGTCGACGGTCAGGAGAACGTATTCTATTTCAAGAACAAAGACGGGCATTTTTATGTGCACGCTCCCTATCTGGATGGTAAAGACGGCACCTACGTAATCAACTCAACAGATGACCAGACCGGCAACCCCGATGCCATGTGGAAACTCGTCAGCGATGAGGACCGTCTCGCCCTGATGGCCACTGCTACCGCCGACAATCCCGTTGATGTATCATTCCTCATCACCTGCCCCAACTTCACCCGTCGTGAAAACCAGAGTGCCTGGAACATCTCCAACGATGGCGGCGGCCGCAACGGTGACCATGGCAACCGTGTATTCGAGTCATGGAACAAGACTTCGATGGAAATGCATCAGGAGATAGCAGGCCTGCCCGAAGGCGCATACGAAGTGACCGTACAGGGATATTTCCGCAATGGCAGCCACTTCGATTGCCCCGACTACTCGCTCGGCGAAGGCCTCGCCACATTCTATGCTCAGGAAGTTGCTCAGTCTGCTGAAGGTGCTGCCCGTGTCAAAGGCGACCCGACAAGCGTCGAAAAACCACTGTTAAGCATTTTCGAAGGCGACATGCTCTCACCCGGCGAAGGTGACGACACCTACAAAGCCGACGGCACTCTTTTCAACATTCCCAACAGCGTTGACCAGGCCGCTCGCTTCTTTGAGGCCGGCATGTACAAAAACAGCATCGCTGTGCAGAAAGACAACGACGGCACCACCCTCATGATCGGTGCCCGCAAACCGCAGGCCGAGCATGAAGCCGACTGGGTAGTGCTCGACAACTTCCGTCTGAAATATTACGGTAAAGACGCAAGCACCGGCATCGAGAATGTCGAGGCTGAGACCGAGACCGAGGCCGCTGCAGCCGCCGACGCTCCCGTATACAACCTGCAGGGTATCCGCGTGAACGACACAACCGTTCCCGGCATCTACATCAAGAACGGCAACAAGTTCGTGGTGAAATAATCCTGCATGGCTTTAAATATATAACTTATTAGTCATCTACACCATCGCCCCGGCGCCACATCGGCTCCGAGGCGATGTTTTTTCTTGCATATAGGGCATGAAATGGTTAACTTTGCAACCTGAAACACCGAGCAATGAAAGCTATAGCGCTACATATCATATTTGTTCTCGTCCTGATTCTGTCGGCACACGGCATCATTACCGCTCAACCGGCACCTCCGGCTGAAACCGACATCATTCAAATGCCTGAATGGCATTTCAGCCTCGTCACGTGCGGACCCGGTCGCGAAATATACCAACTCGAGGGACACACAGCACTAAGGGCACAGAGCAATGACGGCCGTGATCTGGCAATAAACTGGGGAGTATTCGATTTTGAGGCCCCTGGATTTATATATCGGTTCGTCAAAGGCGAAACTGACTACATGGCCGATTGCGAGAATTTTTCTCTGTTTTTGAGAGGATATCTGCGTGAAGGCCGCTCTGTAACCGAGCAGGAACTCAACCTCACCCCCGAGCAGAACGCGGCTCTTGTAAATCTGATTGTGCGCAATCTGCGTCCGGAGAACCGTGTGTATCGCTACAACTACGTGAAAGACAACTGCGCCACCCGGCCGCTTGCACTTATTGAGCGAGCCGCAGGTTCCGACATCAGCTTTACCCCCTCGACAGACGACCACACATCATGGCGACAGGCCATGACAGCCTATCACCGCAATTATCCTTGGTATCAGTTCGGCATCGACCTGGCCCTTGGCTCGGGAATCGACCGCCCTGTCAGCACCCGCGAGCTCACATTCGCACCAGTGTACCTGAGCGACCGCCTTGCCACAGCCACAATGACCGACGCCGATGGAAAGACAATTCCTGTAGTGAAAAGCACCAAGGTGCTCGATCGCGGCACAGGCACCGACGCCACCTGCGGGCCGACACCCTGGCCCCTGACCCCCACGGCCATAGGCTGTTATCTTCTGATTGCAGCGCTATGGCTCACCATGCGCGATCTGCGTCGCGGCCGACTCACACGGTGGTTCGACTCAGCGCTGTTCGGCGTTCAGGCTCTCATGGGAATGCTTCTCACATTTCTCATCTTCGTGAGCGTGCACGAGGCCACATCGCCCAACTGGGTTTACCTCTGGCTGAACCCTTTCTGTGCCATAGCGGCCATAGGAGTATGGATAAAAAAGGGGAAACGTGTGGTTTATTGGTATCAAATTTGTAACTTTGCAGCACTGATAGCGCTCCTTGCATGCCACTGGCTGCATGTGCAGCAGCTCAACGCTGCCGCTCCCCTTTTCATAGCAGCCGCGCTGACACGCTCGTTCACAGAAATATATCTTCTGCGTCCGGGAGCGCATACCGACAACAAAATCAATAAATGACCCAATATCACCGCAATATAGCATCGGGAGTGGTAGGGCTGCTCGTAGCGGCTTTCGCCACTATCACCGTACAGGCACAACAGGCACCGCAAAAACGCCCGCATCTGGTAGTGGGCATTGTGGTCGACGGCCTCTCGGCCGACTATCTCGACCTGCTGCGCGACCATTTCGGCGAAGGGGGCTTCCGCAGGCTCATGGAGCAAGGAGTCACCATCTCCGACATGGACTACGGCACGCCACTCGATGCGGCGGCAGCCACAGCAGTGGTATTCACCGGAGCATCCCCTTCCGTCAACGGCGTAAGCACCGCGGGTATCTACGACCCTGAAAGCCACCGTGTGTCGTCTCCGCTCCACGACCCTGAAAGCATCGGCAACTTCACCGACGAGACAATATCACCCCGCAAACTCACTGCATCGACCATAGCCGACGAGCTGCGCATCGATGCCGGAGGGCTCGGATATGTGTATTCCCTTGCTCCCGAAGCCGCTCAGGCCGTAATCATGGCCGGCCACGCAGGCAACTCGGCCTTCTGGGTGAACGATGTCACCGGCAAATGGGCCACCACAACCTACTATAAAGATGTTCCGGCATCGCCTCAGAATGCGAATCGCCTGACACCAAACGACTTTCGTCTCGACACGCTGCAGTGGACACCATCGGTGGATGTGAATACCCTCCCGGGCCTACCCTCCTACAAGAAACTTTATCCGTTCCGCCATATTTTCCCGCGTTCGTCGGCCAACCGCTACAAGGCATACCGCAACTCCCCGGCGGTGAATTCCGACATCACCACAATGGCTGCCGACTATCTCAAGCAGCTCACATTAGGGAAACGCGAGAGCACCGACATGCTTGCCCTGGCCTACACGGTGCAGCCGTTCATGTACGGCAGTCAGAAAGACCCCGACAACCGCGCCGAACTGATGGACAGCTATGTGCGGCTCGACCGCGATCTTGCCCGGCTCTTCGCGGCAATCGACAAGCAGGGTCCGGGCATGGACAGCACACTGGTGTTTGTGGCCGGCACACCGGTTACCCGCCGCCAGCGACGCGACGACGACAAATGGGCACTCCCCTACGGCGAATTTTCCTCAAAAAAAGCCGTGTCGCTGCTCAACATGTACCTCATGGCCATCTACGGTAATGGCGACTGGGTAAGCGGCTACCATAACGGACAGCTCTATCTCAACCACAAGCTCATAAAGGAGCGCAATCAGAAGGTGGAGGAGTTGCGTGCAGAAAGCGCCCGATTCCTCACCCGCATGAGCGGAGTGGGCGACGCCTGGACTATCGATGACATCATCGACCGCCGCGCTTCGGAAAATCCCGACGCCATGCGGCGCAACACCCACATAGCCTCTTCGGGCGATGTGGTAGTGAATATACTTCCCGGGTGGCAGGAGGTGGACGACGACGATACAAGCGACGACCGTCCGCAAACCACACAACGTGCCGCCTCAGCCATGGCCCCGGCTTTCATTCTCGCACCCGGTGTAAAGGCACAGACCATAAGCACACCTGTCGACGCACGCGCTCTGGCACCCACGGTGACCGGACTGTTGCGCATACGCTCGCCAAACGGCGCCGCATCAGCTCCCGTGCGCCTGCAGAAGTGAGTCACAGACAGAAACAGTCAACCAGTTCACCATCGATTTTTAGATACCACGGTCTCACTCTAAAGGCACCCGGCTGAGCTCACAGCAACTCACGCCGGGCGGCGCTGTATTATCACAATACATAAAGCCACGCGCGCCGCAACGCGACAACAAACCCTCATTTCAAACAAAGAATAAAACAACCACCACATAACTAATGTCACTTCAATCGTTTCTAAACAAACTCTTCGGCAACAAGTCGCAGCGCGACCTCAAGGAAATAAAGCCGATAGTTGACAAAATCAACGCCCTCGGCCCCGAGCTGAAAAAACTCACCAACGACGAGCTCCGCGGCCGCATCGATCAGGTGCGTGCCGATATCGCCGCTGCCATCAAGGCCGACGAAGACGCCGCTGCCGACCTCCGCTCGCGCGTGGAGGAGCTCTCTTTCAACGAGCGTCAGCCCCTCTGGGACGAAATAGACAAGCATGAGAAAAACATTCTCGACATAATCGAAGACAAGCTCAACGAGCATCTTCCCATAGTATTCGCCACAATGCGCGAGACTGCCGCCCGTTTTGCCGCTAACGAAATCGTGGAAGTTACAGCCACCGATCTCGACCGTGAGCTCGCTGCCGAAGGCCGCGAATTCGTGACCATCGAAGGCGACAAGGCCCTCTGGAAAAACCGTTGGCTCGCCGGCGGCAACGAAATCACATGGGACATGGTGCACTACGATGTGCAGCTCATCGGCGGCGTAGTGCTCCACCAAGGCAAGATAGCCGAGATGGCTACCGGCGAGGGAAAGACCCTTGTGGCCACCCTGCCTGTATTCCTCCGCTCCCTCTCGAAGAAAGGCGTACATGTGGTAACCGTCAACGACTACCTGTCGAAACGCGACTCGGAATGGATGGGTCCGCTCTACATGTTCCACGGTTCCACCGTAGACTGCATCGACAAGCATCAGCCCAACACCCCGCGCCGCCGCAAAGCCTATGAGTGCGACATCACCTTCGGCACTAACAATGAGTTCGGCTTCGACTATCTGCGCGACAACATGGCCATGTCGCCTCAGGACATGGTTCAGCGCAAGCACTATTATGCAATAGTCGACGAGGTAGACTCGGTGCTCATCGACGACGCCCGTACACCTCTTATCATCTCCGGTCCCGTGCCCAAAGGCGACGACCAGATGTTCAACGAATACAAGCCCAACGTTGAAAAAGTAGTGCTTGCACAGCGCAAGCTCGTTACCCAGATTCTCGCCGAGGCCAAGCAGAAAATTGTGTCGGAAGACAAGGAGACCCGCAAACAGGGCGAACTGCTTCTGTTCCGCGCATTCAAGGGTCTGCCCAAATATGGTCCTCTCATCAAGTTCCTCAGCGAAGAGGGCATGAAGAACGCCCTTCTCAAAACCGAAGCCTACTATCTGCAGGACAACGGCCGCGAGATGCCCGAAGTGACCGATCCCCTCTATTTCGTAATCGACGAGAAAAACCGCTCGGTGGAGCTCACCGATAAAGGTTTCGATGTGCTCACCGACAAAAACCAGGACCCCCAGTTCTTCGTACTGCCCGACATTGCCGGCAAGCTCAGCGACCTCGAGCATATCCCCGACCTGGCAGAGCGTCAGCAGAAAAAAGACGAGGCCATGGCCGACTATGCCATCAAATCGGAGCGCGTGCACACCGTCACCCAGCTGCTTAAAGCCTACACGCTCTTCGAGAAAGACAATGAATATGTGATCGATGACAACAAAATCAAAATTGTCGACGAACAGACAGGCCGCATCATGGAGGGGCGTCGCTACAGCGACGGTCTGCACCAGGCCATCGAGGCAAAAGAGGGCGTGAAGGTTGAGGCCGCGACCCAGACCTTCGCCACCATCACCCTGCAGAACTACTTCCGCATGTACCACAAGCTTGCCGGCATGACCGGTACGGCCGAGACCGAGGCCGGCGAGTTCTGGGACATCTACAAACTCGATGTGGTGACCATACCCACCAACCGTCCCGTAGCGCGCATCGACATGGATGACCGAGTTTACAAGACCAAGAAAGAGAAATATGCCGCAGTAATCGACGAGATAGTGCGTCTGCGCGACGCCGGCCGCCCAGTGCTCGTGGGCACCACCTCGGTGGAAATCTCCGAACTGCTCTACCGCATGCTTCAGATGCGCCACATCGACGCCCAGGTGCTCAACGCCAAACTACACCAGAAAGAGGCACAGGTTGTGGCACTCGCAGGCCGTCCCGGCACAGTGACCATAGCCACCAACATGGCAGGCCGAGGCACCGACATCAAACTCCCGCAGGATGTGAAAGATGCCGGCGGTCTGGCCATCATAGGCACAGAGCGCCATGAGAGCCGCCGCGTGGACCGTCAGCTCCGAGGCCGTTCCGGCCGTCAGGGCGACCCGGGTTCGTCGGTGTTCTACGTGTCGTTCGAAGACCAGCTTATGCGCCTCTTCGCCACCGACCGCGTGATGAAGATGCTCGACACCCTCGGCCTCAAGGAGGGCGAGATGATTGAGAGCAGCATGGTGACACGCGCCATCGAGAACGCACAGAAGCGCGTAGAGGAGAACAACTTCGGCATCCGCAAGCGTCTGCTTGAATATGACGATGTGATGAACAAGCAACGTACCTACATCTACAACCGCCGCCATCACGCGTTGCTCGGCGAGCGCATCGGCATCGATATCGCCAACATGATCTACGATCTCATAGAAAATCTGGTGGCCACCTACGACCAGCCCACCGACTATGAGGAACTGCAGATGGAGATGATGCGTGTGCTCACCCTTGAGCTCCCATTCACAGCAGACGAATTCCCCTCGATGAGCAAGGAGGAGAAAGTAGAGCGCCTCTATGACGCCGCCAATGAGACCCTCGACCGCCGCAGCAAGCGCATCACCGAAGTGGCGATGCCTGTAATCAAAGACTGGGTGGAAAACCGTGGCGCTACAGGCCGCATACTCGTGCCGGTAACCGATGGCAAGCGCATCTTCCACCTGCGCTGCGACATCCAGGAGGCTTACGCCACAGAGTGCCGCAGCATAGTGAAGGAGTGGCACAAATCGATACTCCTCGTCACCATCGACGAACTCTGGAAAGAACATCTGCGCGAGCTCGACGATCTGCGCCAGAGCGTGCAAAATGCATCCTATGAGCAGAAAGACCCGCTGGTAATCTATAAGGTAGAGTCGTTCCACATATTCGAGACGATGCTCAACAACCTCAACCAGAAGGCACTCGCAGCCCTGATGCGCGGCCAGATATTCATCCAGCCCGCTCCCCGTCCTGTGGTGAACAACGTATCTGTCTCGGGCACCGCAGGCCAGCCGGCTCCCGCCGCACAGGCAGAACAGCCGGCACAGGCTCCTGCAGAGCCCAAGGAACAGGCTCCCGCCCAGGCACCGCAGCCCAAGATTGACCGCGCCATGCCCGAGCGACCCAACGACTACTCACAGTACACCGCCTCGAAGGAGAACCTTCCCGGCGAGAACGCCCAGCGTCAGGCCATGGCCGGAGCATCGGGCCCGCGTAAAGTGCAGCCAATGAAGGCCGCGCCCAAGGTAGGCCGCAACGATCCCTGTCCCTGCGGTTCAGGCAAGAAATACAAGAACTGCCACGGACGCAACGCCTGACACAGTCATCAACTCACCCAACACGCCTAAAAGGTCAATAGATTTTTGAGATATGGCTAACGACAACAGCAACCTCAATCCCGGCGGCGAGACGCTCAACGAGCGTCTGCGCCGTGCCGCGGCCATGGCCCGCGGCGAACACCCCGGAATACAGCAACCTCAGCAGCCCCGGGAGCCGGAGCGCCGCCCCGAGCCGATAAGGGAACCTGAAACACCCCGTCAGCCGGAGGCTCCGCGTCCCGCGGCATCCACGACAAGCGAGCGCGCACCGCGACATGAGACTCCGACCCCCAAAGAGGCTCCGAGGTTCTATAACCCCGGCTCAGCCTACGAGCCGGAACCCGACTATGGGGCAGAGCGCCGTCGGCAGGAACCGAGCCCACGGCGCCACTCCTACGAGGATGAACGCCGAGGCTCGCGAGGAGGTGGCAAAATGACCCGCGACCCCAAGAAACTGACGATGTATGTCTCCATTCTCGCTGTACTGCTTGTGCTTGCCATTCTTGCCGTGGTGTTTATGGGTGTGTCGCACACCCGCGAGACCGCCAAGCAGCAGGAACAGATTGAGCAGCTGCAGCTCGCCAACGAACAAATACAACTCGCCAACGAGTATGATGCGCTGAACAATGAGTTTGCGCAATATGAGAATCAGACCTCGCTGCTGGCCAACGACTCGATTGTGCAGAAATATTCGGCTGCACGCGCCCAGGTGGAGAAACTGCTCCAGGAACTCAAAAACGAGAAAAACAAGAGTGCCGCACAGATAGGCAAACTCAAAGACGAGATTGCCACTCTAAAAGGCATTCTGCGCAACTATGTGGAGCAAATCAACGCCCTCAAGCAGGAAAACCAGGAACTCATCACTGAGAACCAGGAAGTGAAGGCACGCAACCAGCAGCTTTCACAGAACATACAGACGGTGACCAAGAGCAATCAGGAACTCAACGAGCGCATGACTCTCGCTGAAAAGCTCAATGTGACAGGAGTGCAGCTCACACCCCTCAACAAGAAGGGACGCAAAGAGAAAAACGTGACCAAGGCACGCCAGCTGATGGTGACATTCACTATCCCGCAGAACAATTCCACTCCTGTGGGCGAGAAGACCATCTATCTGCGCATCACCAATCCCGAGGGCACACTCCTCGGTGGTGGCGGTTCGTTCAGCTTCGAGGGCTCGTCGATTGAGGCTACCGCAAGAAAGGCCATAGAGTATGCCGGCGACGAAATCTCCGGTGTGACCATCTACTGGGATGTGAACACCACCCTCACCCCCGGCGACTACACCGTGGAGCTTTTCGCCGACAACTTCCGTCTGGCCTCCCGCAAGTTCACCCTCAAGAAATAAAACCTAAGACAACACCCATTCGCCTGAATGAACAGCCTGATTTCAGATCTCGCTTTCATACTGCTCCTCGGAGCTGTGGTGACGCTGCTTTTCAAATGGATAAAGCAGCCCGTCGTGCTGGGCTATATTGTGGCCGGCTTCCTGGCCAGCCCAAATTTCACTCCACTGCCTTCGGTCACCACAATGGAGAACATCGAATTCTGGGCTCAACTGGGTATCATAGTGCTGCTCTTCTCGCTCGGACTTGAATTCTCGTTCAAGAAACTGGTGAACACCGGAGGCTCTGCGGTGGTGACGGCGCTCATCATCGTGGCAGGCATGATGGTGACAGGCTTCATCATAGGCCACTTCCTCGGATTCAGCAACATCAACTCGCTCTTTCTGGGAGGCATGCTCTCGATGTCGTCGACCACCATCATAATCAAGGCATTCACCGACCTCGGGCTGAAACAGAAGAAGTTCGCTTCGCTCGTGTTCGCAGTACTCATTATCGAGGATCTCTTCGCCGTGGTAATGATGGTAGTATTGTCGTCGATTGCCCTCAACAACAGTGTGGAGGGGGGCGAGATGCTGATGAGCATCAGCAAACTGGCGTTCTTCCTCATCATATGGTTCCTTGTGGGAGTGTTCGTGCTCCCTTCGGCGCTCAACCGTTTCCGCAGGTTCCTCAACAACGAGACTCTGTTGGTGGTGTCGATGGGCCTCTGCCTGAGCATGGCGGTATTCTCGGTGCTTTGCGGTTTCTCGCTGGCACTCGGGGCATTTGTGATGGGTTCGATTCTCGCAGGCACAAGCTATGCCGAGCGGATAGAAGCGGTCACCGCTCCGGTAAAAGACCTCTTCGGCTCGGTGTTCTTCATCTCGGTGGGCATGATGGTTCAGCCCGATGTAATCGTGCAGTACTGGTGGCCCATTCTGTTGCTTTCTCTTGTAGTGATAGCAGGCATGATAGTGTTTGGCACAGGCGGCATGCTTGCCACCGGGCAGAGCCTTAAAGTGGCAATGGAAAGCGGATTCTCGCTTACACAAATAGGTGAGTTTGCTTTCATCATTGCCACATTGGGCATGAGCCTGGGGGTACTTAACACAGAAATATATCCTATCGTGGTGACAGTTTCGGTAATCACTACCTTTACCACACCCTATTTCATCCGTTTGGCCGATCCCACCTACAACTTTGTGGCACGGCACCTCCCTGAACGGCTGAAACCGCTGCTGAAATCACGCAATATGGAAGCACGCAATGTCGAGCAGCCTACGAAGCGTGCATGGATAGAAATGCTAAGGCGTTATCTATGGCGCATCCTGCTTTACTCCATAGTGCTCTATGCCATATCTCTCGCAAGCAGCATGTGGCTCGCACCGTGGCTCGCATCGTGGGCCGGAAAATGGGCTCCTCTTGCCACGACAGTGATTACCCTCGGATGCATGGCCCCGTTCCTGCTCGCATTGTGCATACCGCCCCGCACTATCGATAATGACAATGGTTCTCATCACCTTACATCCGCTCAACTGCGCATGCCGCGCATTGTGCTGATGGTGTTCCGCCTGTTGCTCGTGCTCGGCTTTATCATATACCAGATATGCCAGAGCTACTCGCTCCGAACAGGCATACTGATAGGCATAGCCGTAATGGTGCTACTGATGATGCTTTTCTCCAAAAAGCTTGCCCGACAGCTTCGCCACATCGAGAGCAAATTCATCAACAACCTCAACGAGCGTGAGTTGCGCCGCTCAGGCAAGAACAATAATGTGATTGCCGACCTCCACATGGCCTACATGCATGTAGGCTACGGATGCCCCTTCGTGGGCGAACGCCTCGTCAACACACATATACGCAAACTCTACGGCGTCACAGTGGTAACCATACAGCGTGGCCAGTCGCTGACCGTTGTACCATCGGGCGACACACGCATTTTCCCGGGTGATACTCTCGGCATAATAGGCACCGACGACCAGATCACAAATATACTGCCGGTGATAGAGGCCGAAGCGCTCCCGGCTCAAGGCCAAGACGACAACACCGACCTAAGCGATTTCAGACTCACTTCGGTGCAGCTTTCCCCCGAGTCGCCCCTCATTGGCCAGACACTCGTGAGCGCCGACCTGCGCCGGAACTACAACACTCATGTGGTGACTCTCGAACGCGACGGGCAGTTTATCGACAATGCCTCCACTCTCCCGCTATGTGCCGGCGACACGCTATGGATAGTGGGCACACAGAAGACAGCAGGGCGCCTGCGATGACAAAGACAAGTACAAAAACCCTATAATCACATTTATGCAGGAAAAAATAATAATACTCGATTTCGGCTCGCAGACCACACAGCTAATCGGTCGCCGGGTGCGTGAGTTAAACACTTACTGCGAAATCGTGCCTTACAACAAATTTCCTTTCGGCGACCCCTCGGTGATAGGTGTAATCCTCTCCGGTTCGCCGTTCTCGGTCTACGACGAGAAGGCATTCCGTACAGAGCTCGCCGAGATTCGCGGTCATCTGCCTGTGCTTGGCATCTGCTATGGCGCACAGTTCATGGCCTATGAAAGCGGCGGCAAAGTGGAGCCGGCAGCAACACGCGAGTATGGGCGCGCAATCCTCACTAAGGTTGACAACACCGACCCTCTGTTCCACGGCATCGAGCCCGGCGCACAAGTGTGGATGAGCCACGGCGACACCATAACCGAAGTGCCGTCGAACTTCACCATCATCGCATCCACTGAAAAGGTGCGTGTGGCAGCCTACCGCATCGAGGGCGAGAAGACATGGGGCGTGCAGTTCCACCCCGAAGTGTTCCATTCCACCATCGGCACCGACCTTCTCCGCAACTTCGTGGTCGACATCTGCGGTGGCAAGCAGGACTGGAGTGCCGAGTCGTTCATCGACACCACCGTGGCGAAGCTGCGCGAGCAGCTCGGTGACGACAAGGTGGTGCTTGGCCTTTCCGGAGGCGTCGACTCGTCGGTGGCAGCTGTGCTTCTCAACCGTGCCATCGGCAAAAACCTCACCTGCATTTTCGTGGACCACGGTATGCTGCGCAAAAACGAATTCCGCGATGTGCTCCACGACTATGAGTGCCTCGGCCTCAATGTTATCGGAGTTGATGCTTCCGAAAAATTCTTCACCGAGCTTGCCGGAGTCACCGAACCCGAGCGCAAGCGTAAAATCATCGGCAAAGGCTTTATCGATGTCTTCGACGAGGAGGCACACAAGATTAAAGATGTGCGCTGGCTCGCACAAGGTACCATATACCCCGACTGCATCGAAAGCCTGTCCATCACCGGCACTACCATCAAGAGCCACCACAACGTGGGAGGTCTTCCCGAGAAAATGAATCTCAAGCTGTGCGAACCCCTGCGCCTGCTGTTCAAGGATGAAGTGCGAGCCGTAGGCCGTGCTCTCGGCATGCCTGAGCATCTTATCAAGCGCCACCCATTCCCCGGCCCCGGACTGGCCGTGCGCATCCTCGGCGACATAACTCCCGAGAAAGTGCATGTGCTTCAGGAAGCCGACCATATCTTCATCGACGGACTACGCCGGTGGGACCTCTACGACAAAGTATGGCAGGCCGGCGTGATACTCCTGCCGGTGCAGAGCGTGGGCGTGATGGGCGACGAACGCACATATGAACGCGCCGTGGCACTCCGCGCCGTGACATCAACCGATGCCATGACCGCCGACTGGGCCCACCTCCCCTATGAGTTTATGGCAGAAATTTCCAACCTCATCATCAACCATGTGCGCGGCGTAAACCGCGTATGCTACGACATCTCCTCCAAACCACCAGCCACAATCGAGTGGGAATAATACAACTCTCTAAATACAAATAATTTAAAAGAAGCTGCTTCGGATAGTCGTTTTTTCCGAAGCAGCTTCTTCGTTACAGACCATTATTCCACCATTCAAAATATTTAGGATTATGATAAAAAATAACTTAGCGGCGAGAGAGAGGGGCAGCATGAAAAATTTATTTTGATATTTTGAAAGGAATGTCTAATTTTGCGACTTGTTTTTTAAATTTTTAAGGTATAAGATTTATGTACAAGGTAAAAGGACGAGAGGTAAAAAAGCGCTGGATTGTGCTCCTCTTTGCCCTGGCAACGATAAGCGTGCTGGGGCTGGTCAAGTCTCCCTCTGAAGGGCTCTTCGAAATGACTAACGAAAACCTGTGGGCCAACATGGCCTGGATGATTACCGCTACTATTTTTGTGTTAATGATGACCCCCGGGTTGTCATTTTTTTATGGCGGTATGGTTCGTGCGAAGAATGTGATTTCCACAATGCTTCAAAGTTTTATTGTGATGGGCGTTGTGAGTGTCATCTGGGTTGTGTTTGGTTTCGGACTTGCTTTCGGCAACGATTTATGGCATGTGATCGGCAACCCTGTGGATTTCTTTATGTTCGACAATGTAGGCATGACCAATGTGACAGCCACCGAGAGCGAGCGCGTGGCAATGGAGGAAATCAATGAAATAGGTTTCGCCACCACTACTATTCCTCTGGCACTCTTCGCATTGTTTCAGATGAAATTTGCCATCATCACTCCTTCACTGATTACCGGCTCATTTGCCGAACGAGTGCGTTTCTCAGGCTATCTGTTTTTCATGATTTTCTGGGTGATTCTGGTATATTGCCCGCTTGCTCATTGCACCTGGCACCCCAAGGGACTGTTCGCCATGATGCATGTGCATGATTTCGCGGGAGGCATCGTGGTGCATGCAGCCTCAGGTGTAGCAGCTCTCGCCGGCGCCCTGTTTCTCGGGCGGCGCGTCGGCACAGACCATTCCAAACCAGCCAATGTGCCGTTCGTACTTCTTGGAGCAGCCATGCTTTGGCTTGGATGGTTCGGCTTCAACGGAGGTTCTTCACTCGCTGCTGACGGAATCGCAATAGCCGCATTCCTGAACACCAATACAGCAGCTGCCGTTGCCATGGTATCGTGGGTGGTGTTCGACTGTCTGCGCGGTCACAAGCCATCGGCACTCGGCGCAGCCATCGGTGCTGTAGTCGGACTGGTGGCCATCACCCCCTGCGCCGGATGGGTAACGGTGGGAGAAAGCATATTCATCGCATTCGTCACCACCCTCTGCTGTTTCCTGGCTGTCACATGGAAAAACTCACGCCAGACATTCGACGATGCTCTTGATGTATTCCCCACCCACGGGCTCGGAGGCATCATCGGAACGGTTTTCACCGGCATATTCGCCTATGGATATTTCGCGAAAGACAATCCCGACATCATCAGTCACTGGCAGTTCCTGTTAAACCACATCATCGTGATAGCGATAGTGTTTGCCTATACATTTGTTATGTCATATCTGATTTACTGGCTTACCGACAAAATGATACCTATGAGAGTATCGCCGCGCAGCGAACAGATAGGTCTCGACCGCTCGCAACACGATGAGGAATATAGCACTGAGCCAACAACCGAACTCGCGGAGGAGATAACCGACGAAAAATGGTTCAAATCTCTCGAAGAATAACTATAGGAAATCGCTTAAAAAAACGCATGGGCGGTGTGAAAAATCTACAGATTTATACACACCGCCCTTGATATTTTTATTACTTTTGCGACATGATGATACGAAAATTAGCAGCCACATTAATGCTCGCCGTATGCACGGCGATGTGTGCGGGAGCAGCGGAAATTGAAGCCGCCGGTTTCGGGGCCGTTCCCGATGATAACCGTAACGATTTCGATGCTTTCAGACGCATTGGCGATTTCTGCCGTGAAAATCCCGGAACAGTGCTGAATATAGCGCCGGGGGTCTATGACATAGCCGATTCACTCGCACTTAAAATTGAGCGCGAAGCCATCAGCGGCGTATATGGCGAGTGGGTGCAGCAGAAGCTGTTCCGGCCCGACGGGCCCTATGTTTCGGCATTCGATCTGACGGGGTGCAAGGGATTGCGCATAAATGCCGAGGGGGTGACCCTACGGCTGCACGGATGGTATGAGGTAGTATCAATCGTACGGGCTGATGACATTTCCATTAGCGGGCTCAAAATAGTATGCCATCGACCGCCGAACACCGTAGGACGCATCACGAAGTCGGAAGCTGACGGCTTTGAGATGTGCTTCGACACCGAAAGATATACATTTATCGACAGCATAGTCACAGGCCGCGTCCATTTCTTCGACGATTCACTCAAAAGGCTTTATACCGGCGGTGTCGGAGCGAAGAAACTTTTGGCGCCCGGAAAAGTATGGTGCAGTTCCAACCGCCATCCACGATTAGGCGACTACTGCATCCTGCGTCACGGAGGACACTACCGGCCGGCTATCATGATTAAGGAATCGTCAGATATCACTCTGAGCGACATATCCATTCACAGTCAGCCGGGGATGGGGATAGTAGGTCACCGCTCGTCGGATATTGCCATCGACCGTCTGCACATAGTGCCATTACCGAGCGATGTGATTTCCACAAACACCGACGCCACACACTTCACCTCCTGTTCTGGAAAACTGTCCATCACAAATTCCGAATTCAAGGGGCAGGGCGACGACTGCACAAACATCCATAATTATTACTACCATTTCTACCCGCTTTCCGACCGCTCAGCCGAGATACGTGTAGAGAATGCCGACCTGCACGCCCTATCGCTCGACTATCCCGAGCCGGGCGACTCGATGATAATAATAAACCGCCGCGACATGGCTGAACAGGGCCGCTATGCCGTCACTGCTGTCGACACGTGCGAGGCCAAGTGGCGTGTGGTGATAAGTCTCGACAAACCGATTCCGCAGGACAGTCTGTCGAATCTCATCATGACTAATTTCACACGTTTCCCGAAAGCGACGATTACCGATAACAAAGTCCGGAGCCATCTTGCCAGAGCGTTTCTGGTAAAAAGTCCCGGCGCGTATATAGCCCGCAACGATATCGACGGCAGCTGCGACACGGCGATAAAACTCGGCACAGAACTTGGCTGGAACGAAAGCGGACCGGTGAGCGACATCGTGATTGAAGACAACAACATCAGAAACTGCGGCTATTGCGGCGCAAAGTCCTCCCCTACCTGTGTGCTCCTCGCCACAGACGCCGCGGCGCAGCCTCCGAAAGTAAACCGTAACATTGTCATTCGCAACAATACCTTCGTAACCGACCGTCCCAATGCCATCCTGATAAAAGACGCAAGCGGGGTGGAGATTTCCGGGAACAAGGTCAATGCAGCTGACTATGTCACGACAGAGAATGCCGAGAATGTGACAGTGCGGCCGTAATCGGCCTCAAGTGACTTATCAGCGGCTGATGAATCTGCGGGTAAGCCGGGTGCGCAGCGGCTCGTCGTAAAACCTCGCGGCAGTAAAGGCTATCAAAGGAGCGGCCACAAGAACGACAGCGCACACGGGCAGAGCATCGACCACGCTCACATTATTGCTCCACACCCAGTGATAAAGCAGATACATCAGGGGGTACTGTACGATATAGAGCGGATATGAAAGCCGTCCAAGCCCCTCGCATATACCGGTCGAGAATGCATCGGTCGTGTGGCCCGAAGCTCCGATATAAACTATAGCTGGAAGAATAAAGAGGGTAGCCACGATATCATAGCAAGCGTTAAGCACCGAAATTTCTCCATCAACGGTGATATATGGACAAGCGCACACAGCCACTATCATGGCCGAGCAAATCCAGAACGCACCCGGAATGTGGCGCGCCTTATAGCCGCGTGTCATCAGCAATCCTATCGAGAAGGAAAAGCTCATGCGCATGAAGCCACCAAGAAATCCCAAACCAGACAGACCGTCGGTATCGATACTCCAGCCAAAACCGGTGTTATATCCACCCGATAAGTTCGCCAACACACAGCAGGCAAGACCTATGGCGGAAATCGCCACCACAGCCTTTAGTGCCCGGTCGCTAAGCTTATGAAGGAAAAACGCATACAGCAGGCTGCCGATATACTCAAAGAACAGCGACCACTCGGGTCCGTTGAGCGGAAACATCTCATTGTTGCCGCGCACATCGGCTCCCATACCCGGAAACACAGGCAGCACAAGAAGCGCAAGCAGAAAAGCCACAGCTATATCAGCCGGCGGCACAGGCGTGCCGTCCCAATGCACGCACCCCTGCACCATGTAGGCCGCAAGTCCGAGAAGCGCTCCGAGCACCACCATAGGCTGCAGGCGTATCACACGGCGCAGCACGAAGTTTCCTGCAGTCATCTTGCCCTTGGCCCAGCGGCCGTCGTAGGCATAGCCCAGCACAAAACCTGACAGCACGAAAAAGAAATCTACCGCCAGATAGCCATGGTTCATGAACTGATCGACCGCCGAGGTGGCGAATCCCTCACCGAAATGATAGAAAATGACAACAAATGCGGCGACTCCACGCAGGCCGTCAAGCAGCTGATAACGTGGTTGCGATGCGGGGGATGTAATGGCGACTGAGCTCATAGCTTGGATTTAAGGATCAATGGATTCAATGCCAAAGTTAGCGAATATTTTCCGTGATTCGAAATAATTCCTCAGCCATATGGAACAGGCCCCGGCATTTGTCCATGTCAACCACGATGTCAGCTCTGCTTTTTGTATGTGAGAGCGGCGACAGTGCAGAGCAAGAGAGCCATACCGCCAAGGATAAGGTATTGCACGCCAAGCTCCATCACTGTGGCGCCCTTGAGATAGATGCCGCGCACTATCTCTATGAAGTAGCGCGGAGGCACGGCGTAGGTGATGGTCTGCGCCCATTGCGGCATTGAACTGATAGGTGTGAAAAGCCCGCTCATGAGCTGAAACACCATGATGATGGCGAACATCACCAGAATGCTCTGAAGCATGGTGCTCGAACTGTTGGCGATAATCACTCCCAGACCCGACATGACGAGTGTGAAAAGTATTGCGGCCAGATAGATGGCAGCTATATTCCCGGCCGGCACAAGTCCATACACAAGCCATCCTATGAGCATGGCGATGGTCACCACTATCATTCCGGCAAGCCAGTATGGTATAAGTTTGGAGAGCACGAACGTGAAGCGGTCGACCGGCGTGACATTCATCGCTTCGATTGTGCCGTCCTCTTTCTCGCCCACAAGATTGAGGGCCGGAAGAAAACCACATATTATAATCAGAAGCATCGCCATCAGAGCCGGAATCATGAAATTGCGGAAATCGAGCGTCGGGTTGTAGACATACTGTGTGGTTACGCCCAACTCAGGCAAAACCACTCCCGACTGCTGCTGCCACTGCTTAAGTGTGGAACCTATCGAAGCCACCGTGTAAGCCGCGCCGAGCGACCCTTTTGTCGCGTTCACGCCATTGGCAGCGACATCTATTTTCGGGCTGCCGCCGGTGACGAGCCGCTGCTCGAAATCAGACGGAATGGTCACTATGGCATCTGCGCCCCCCTTTTCCACGAAAGCCATAGCTTCAGCGTATGTTCCCGGATATCGGGTTATCTCAAGATACGGCGAAGCCTCAATGTCGGCCATGATTCGCCCCGACAGCATGCTGTGGTCGTTGTCGATCACGGCCACTTCCACATGCTTCACATCAAGATTGGCCACAAGCGGTATGACCAGCATGACCATGAGCGGCATAACAACAATAACCTTCGGTATGAGCGGGCTCCTCCTCATGAGGGCGAATTCCTTTCGGAGCAGAGCACGAAGTATTTTCGATTTCATGTCAAAAGCTTGTTTATTTGGTTGAGGCCTGAAATTTCCTGATGGCCACAAAGAGTATGAACGCTGTCATTCCGGCGAGTATGCCCACTTCGTCGAGAACGAGGCTGAAAGGTACCCCTTGAATCATCAGCTTGCGCATGGCAGCTATATACCACCGCGCCGGCACGACGCATGACATCCACTGCAGCACCTCAGGCATATTGTCGATGGGAAATATCATGCCTGAAAGCATTATCACCGGAATCATGAACAGAATCGCCGACACTATCAGCGCCGCAAGCTGTGAGCTAACGATGGTGGATACCAACAAACCCACCGACAGCGCCATCACTATATAAATCAGCGTGACACTGACGATATTGAAAAGATTGCCGTAATACGGGAGGTCGAGAAACACATAGCTTATGGCGAGCATCAGCATCAGCAGCACACACGACACCACGAAATAAGGCACCAGTTTCCCGAACACCACCACTCCCGGCTTTACAGGCGACACCAGCAGGAGGTTCATGGTGCCGCTCTCCTTCTCGCTCACTATCGATACAGAGGTCATGATTGCGCAGATCAATATGAAAATCATGCCCAAGATGCCCGGCACGAAGTTATAGGAGCTTTTAAGCTGCGGATTGTAGAGTGTGCGCATCACAAACAGCGAACTCTGCAGGCCTTTGCTGCCGGATATTATCCCCTCCACATATGCCGAAGCCGACTTGGCGTTTACAGTGTTGGAGGCATCGGCCACGATGTGGGTCCTCAGCTGCCCGTTATCACGGCGCAGCACCGCCACCACATCGGCTTTGCCGCAGCGTAGTGTGCGGTCGATATCGCCATATGCCGTCATTCCCACAAAAGTAGTGTAGGGATTGACCGAAATGCGTTCTATGGCGTCGCGTGTGAGATCGTTGTGGTCCTCGGCCACCACAGCCACCTTCACATCGTTTACTTCTGTGGAAATGGCGAAACCGAAAAGCACCAGAAGCACCACAGGCATGAAGAGCACCACCAGCAGGGTGCGCCTGTCGCGCAATATGTGAAGCGCTTCTTTCTTGATAAGCGATTGCAAAATAGCCATAAATCTTAGTCTTAAAAGTGTGGGTGCGACATTCAGTCACCTCTTCGTGCTCCCTGAGCTACGATGCGGAACACCTCGTCCATCGTTGCGGCATGATATTTTTCCTTTAGCCGCACCGGAGTGTCAAGCGCCTCTATACGTCCGTCGACCATGATGGAGATGCGGTTGCAATATTCAGCCTCGTCAAGATAGTGAGTGGTGACAAACACCGTCATTCCTGCGGAAGCTTCCCGGTAGATAAGTTCCCAGAAGCGACGGCGCGTGAGAGGATCAACACCACCGGTTGGTTCGTCGAGAAACACCACCTCGGGGTTGTGGATAGTGGCCGTAACAAAGGCAAGTTTCTGCTTCCATCCGGTTGGAATCTCCTTCACGAGTGTATTCCTCAGAGATTCCATCTGCAGCATAGCGAACACGCTGTCGGATTTCAGCTTTATCTCTTCAGAGTTCATGCCGTAGATTGTGGCGAAAAGGCGCAGGTTCTCCTCTACAGTCAGTTCTTCATACAACGAGAAATGCTGACTCATATATCCGATGTGACGCTTCACCTCCTCGGCCTGTGTGGCGATGTCGAAGCCGGCCACACGACCACTCCCCTCGGTGGGATAGCTCAATCCACACAGCATACGCATGGCAGTGGTCTTCCCCGCACCATTGGCACCTAAAAAACCGAAAATCTCCCCTTTACGCACATCGAACGATATGTGGTCGACCGCCGTAAACGAGCCGAATCGTTTCGTGAGATTCCTGATGCTTATGGTGATGTCGTTGTCAGTCATTTCCCATGAGTTTTATGAAAAGGTCCTCGATATTTCCCTTGGCAGGATAGATTTTAGCATCGGCAATTCCCATCTCGGCAAGCCGATGCATTGCTTCATCGGCATTGAAGAACGGTGTAGCCACCACATGGAGAGTGGCGCCGAATGTATAGCACTCCTTCACATCGGGCAGAGACCGGACAGCGGAGAGCAGACGGTACATATCCGAAGCCTCGGCGTTCCACAGATTCTCATCAAGTCCGGCCACGAGGCGTGAGGGTGTGTCGGTGCGCAATATGTGGCCTCCGCTTATCATGGCTATGCGCTCGCAGCGCGAAGCCTCGTCCATATAAGAGGTCGACACCATGATGGAGAAGCCCTGTTCGCGCAGTCCGTAGAGCATATCCCAGAATTCGCTTCGCGATACAGCGTCTACACCGGTGGTGGGCTCGTCGAGCAACAATAGCCGCGGACGGTGGATGAGGGCACAACTCAAGGCGAGCTTCTGCTTCATGCCGCCCGACAGGGCTCCGGCGCGGCGGTCGGGGAAACGCTCAAGCTGCCCGAAAACAGGAGCTATGAGTCTGTAGTTATCCTTCACCCTCACTCCGAAAAGCGACGCGAAAAACTCCAGATTCTCCTTCACGCTGAGGTCGGGATACAGCGAGAATCTCTCGGGCATATAGCCGATGTTACGGCGGATCTGCCTATAATCCTTCACTGTGTCGTAGCCAAGCACGGAGGCATGACCGGAATCGGGAACCGCAAGTGTGGTAAGAATGCTGTAGAGCGTGCTCTTGCCTGCACCGTCGGGACCGATAAGGCCGAAGAGCTCTCCCTCGTCGACGCTCAGCGACACATTATCGAGAGCCCTGACGCGGCCATAACTCTTGCTGAGGCCTTCTGCTTCTATTATCTTGGTGCCGCTCATATCACAGTCGCACTTCGCCATATTGCCCTAACTTGAGTCGCCCGTCGTTTTTCACCGCCACCTTTACGGCATACACGAGATTGGCGCGCGAGTCGGCGGTCTGGATAGATTTAGGCGTGAATTCACTCTCCTGGGCAATCCAGGTGATAACACCCGGATATTCAAAGATATTGTCGTCGCCGAAGTCGGCCAACACCGTCACTTTCTGTCCTAACTTCAAGTCGGCGAGCTGACTGACAGTGAAATAGCTTCTGAGATAAATCTCTGAAAGATTGGCTATCTTCACGAGAGGTTTGCCGGGTACGGCATACTCTCCCGCCTCGGCATATTTCTCCAGAACGGTGCCACCGAGCGGAGCGCACACCGTGCTCTTCTCGATCTGTGTCCTAACCTGATCCTGCTGGAAGCCTATGGCTCTGGCGCTCTCAGAAATGGAAGTTTTGTTTTTGCCGAGACTTGACAGCAGCGCGTCGAGCTGCCCCTGAAGGGTGGCGAGAGCGGCTTCGGCATCATCGCGCTGCTTCTGTGTGGCTGCTCCGTCGGCGAAAAGATTTTCCACACGCCGGCATTCGTTGCGCTGATGGGCTATCTGCGCTTTGAGGGAAGCGGCCTGAGCTGCGATATCCGGCGAAACGCTTTCGGCCGACATCTGCTGGCTGCCGAGCTGCGAACTTTGGAAAAGCAGCAGTGTTGTGTCGATGCGGCATATCATCTCACCAAGTGCCACGCTGTCGCCCTCGGCAACCGGCATATCAAGGATTTTACCCTGTGTCTCGGCCGATACTGTTATTGTCGTGGCCTCGAAAATGCCGGTGGCATCATAATCGGGTTTCGAGTTGCATGATGCGAGTACGGCGAGAATGGCTAAAGCCGATATGGATATATTTTTCATAAAGTTAAAAGTGAACATCCTCTTATCTGTTTAAAGTGTTTTTAAGCTGATAGATAAGGCGCAGCAGCTCTATCTCGTGATAGGTAGCGGTAAGGTTCGCCTGATTTTCATCGGTTATTTTTGCAAGAAGCGCCGTTGAGTCAATCACTCCGTTGCGAAGCTGCGACTCCGCCGCCTGACGCACATTGGCCCGAAGTGCAGTGATACGACTATCGTCGGCCATGACCTTGCGCATCGACTCGATTTCGGCAAGCTGGCCTGCGGTGGTCACATCGGTTTCAAAGAGAAATTTGTCGCGGTCGGCCTCAACCTCCTGATTCGATAGCGCGATGCGCGAGATATTGTTGCGGCGCGAATAAAACGATGATATATTCCATGATACCTTCACTCCGGCCATAACGTTGAACGACATGTCGCGTGTGCGCATGGCGGCGAAATAATCAAATCCGGGATAACCGTAATATGCCTGCGCGAAGAGGCCGATTTTAGGCATGAGCGATGCCTCAATAGCCGAACGGCGTGCGTTGTTGAAATCGGTGCGCGCATCAAGCAGATGTAGCTCGGGACGCTCGGAGGTCAGCTCACGGGGCATTTCCGCAGAGGGGCGCTGAAGCGTTCTGCCGGCAAGCGGCTCTCCGATAAACACCTCGAGCATCCTGTGGTACTGTCCTTCGCTCCCTTCGGCCGATTTCAGCTGACGCTCCACGGTAAGTTTCTGAGCCTCCAGCATGTCGACATCGCTCTGCATCGCCACTCCATGGCGCTGCATGGCTTTCATCTGCTCGAGATTGCTGTCGAGCAAGTGAAGGGTTGTGCGTGTTTGCTGCATCTGCTCGCCAATCAGCAACAAACCGAAATACAGATTCTCCACCCTGCCGCTGATGGCATACATTTCCACATCAAGCGACGCCCGGCGTTCGGCATCGCGGGCGCGCACCGATTCGCGTTGCGACTTCGACACCCCTCCGTCCCATACGGTCTGGTTCAAGTCCACCCCGACCTTATACTGCACCTTGCCGAGGCCGGGGAGGTTCTGGCCAAGCTTGTCGAGAATTCCGCTAAGCGCATCGGGAAACTGCGGCACGACATTCTGCACGGTGCCTTGCGCATAGACCGAAGCCTGCGGCAGCCAGGTTTTGTTGATGTCGGAAAGCTCTATGTCCGATGTCCTCTCCACCAGATCATATTTTTTGATGACGGGATAATTCTCTTCGGCCTTTGCCAAACAATAATCGAGCGTTAGCTGTGCCTGCGACTGCAGAACACCCCCGCACAGCATCACGAGGCAGAAACAAAGTTTTCGCATACGGTATCTCATGGCTTTAGTTTGTTTAAGATAGTCTTGATATTTTCTTCAAGCCTCCGGTGCAAAAAATCCTCCTGCGGCTCATATATATCCGCAAAGACACGCTCAATCAGCGGTTTGGCGATAAACAGCGCGACATTAAGCGAAAGAATGTCGAGAATAAGCATCTGTGCGTCCACGTGCTTGCATTCTCCCCTCCCGGCCGCTTCGTCTATGGCTTTCTGCAACGACCTTTTTATCTCATGAGCCGCATCTTTATTGAACAGGATATGCTCCAGCACCTTGCTGTCGCCGCGGCGCAATTCGCTGATCAGAAACAGCGGCAGATCGGGATTCTTTTCGATGAAAGCGAAATGGCGCCGCATGCTCTGCTCTACACGCTCAAGCAATGGCATCTCCTCGTTTTCAATAAAACCGAACATCACGCCACGCATCCCCGACGACTTGCTTTCGATTATACGATTGAAAAGCTTCTCTTTCGTGCGGAAATAATAGTGAAGCATCGCGTGGGTGACGCCGGCTTTTTCGGCGATGGCCGTTGTTCGCGCCCCCTCGAATCCCTTATTCAGAAACTCCTGCTCCGCCGCCTCCAGTATAAGCTGCTCGGTATCCTGATGTTTATCAGTTGCATCCATATCTAACACTCCTGTTTCACATTACGGTTTAACAATTTTGTTAGCGCAAATTTACTATATATTCTCATAAATCCAAAACATCCCCTCAAAATTTCAAAAAAAAATTCTTTGCCACTTTAGTGATAGCACAAACCACGTGACATAATAAAAAAATCGCCTGTAAGTCATGACTTACAGGCGATTAAATTTGTCGGGGTGACAGGATTCGAACCTGCGACCACCTGGTCCCAAACCAGGTGCGCTACCGGACTGCGCTACGCCCCGAATTGCTCTTGACTTAATGCAGACTACCTGCCAGATGGGCCTAAAACCATTATTCCCTCAAAAGCGATGCAAAGTTACACATTTATTCCGACTTCTGCAAACCATTTTCACCTCTGTCGCCCACCGAAAGAGAATATTGGCAGCATCTATTTTGAAAAACAAAAGCTTATTAAAGAAAACAAGCAGACGCCGGATTTCGTTGATGAAATCCAGTGTCTGCTTACTGTATCATGTGGCGCGTCAGGCGCGGGAAATTCGTCTCTTTCTACTTATTTGAGGAGGTCTTTCACCGCATCATTGGGCACCATCTGCTCCTGAAATGTATATGCACCGGTTTTAGGCGACTTGACCATTTTGATAACTTTTGAGTAGGTGCGGCCTTCGCCTTTCTGAAGAGATGCAACGGTTTTCTTTGCCATATCTAATCGAGAAAATTATGCGGGTTTCTTATTTGATTTCTTTATGAACTGTAACTCTTTTGAGGATGGGGTTGTATTTCTTCAACTCCAGACGCTCGGTGGTGTTCTTACGGTTCTTGGTGGTGATGTAACGGGAGGTGCCGGGCATGCCGCTGGCTTTGTGTTCGGTGCACTCGAGAATCACCTGCACGCGATTGCCTTTTGCTTTCTTTGCCATTTTTCTTAGAAGTCTAATTGTTTGATTTCAGTGAGATAACCTTTCGCTGCGGCCTGCTTGATAGCGGCGTCGAGGCCCATCTTGTTAATGGTACGGAGACCGGCGTTGCTGAGGGTAAGGAGCACCCATGTGTCCTGCTCTACCCAATAGAATTTGCGGTTGAACAAATTCACGTTGAAGCGGCGCTTTGTGTGGCGCTTTGAGTGCGATACGTTATTTCCTGTAATCGCTTTTTTGCCTGTGATCTGACAAATCTTTGACATGGCTGTTGATGTATTTCTTGATTCTTTTTATTGATACTCAGCACGATTTGTTGGCCGCCATTCATTTCTCATATCGCTTCGGGCTGCATCACGGCTCGAGGCTTTTACAGAGGTGCCACAAATCAGAGTGCAAAGTAAGTGATTTTTTGCGACTTGACAAAATTTTTCATATCCAATTTTTGCCTCAGCGTTTTTTTACCCGCTTTTATGGACTGCGATGCGTCATTTTTTGTAATTTCGCGATGACTGCATCAAAAGCGTGTAAATTGATATGAACAACGGATTTATTAGAGTGGCGGCCGCCACTCTGCCTGTAGTGCCCGGCTCTCCCGCCGAAAACGCACAATATATAATAGAGAGCGCACAAAACCTCGCGACTCGAGGCGTACGTGTGGCCTTGATGCCCGAACTCGGTGTAACGGGCTATACATGCGCCGACCTTTTCCACGATTCAACCCTTCTCGACGCCTCCGACAAGGCGCTCGACACCATCTGTAAAGCGTCGAAGGAATTTCCAGGGATGCTACTGATAGTAGGAGCACCGATACGCCGGGGCAACAGCCTCTACAACTGCGGCGTGGCAATAGCCAACGGCCGGAAACTCTGTTGTGTGCCCAAGACCTATCTTCCCAACTACAACGAATTTTACGAGCACCGCTGGTTTGACAGCGGACCTGTATGTGCAACCGCCACAACCGGCAGCGACACTCCTTTCGGCAACAACCTGCTTATCGAAGTGGACGGAGTGAAGATGGGCATAGAAATATGCGAGGACCTGTGGACTCCGATACCGCCATCGTCGCGCCTCGCTCTGGCCGGAGCAGAAATAATCGTCAATCTCTCAGCCTCTGATGACCTTATCGGAAAATATGACTATCTTAAAGGATTAATCTCGCGCCAGTCGGCCTCATGCGTCTGCGCCTATGTCTATGCTTCGGCCGGCTTCGGCGAGTCTTCAACCGATCTGGTGTTTGACGGCAAGGCATTTGTGGCCGAAAACGGCACCATAATGGCTGCCACCGAACGTTGGCAGAACGCCCCCCAGTATGCCGTTGCAGATATAGACATCGAGGCCCTGCGACATGACCGCATGCATAAAGGCTCATTTCATCAGTGCGCCACAGCAAACGCACTGGCATGCATCACCATCGGGTCTGGGCTTGAGCAGCCCAAAACAGTGATTGGCAATAAGCTGCTGCATGCGGTAAACCCGCGTCCGTTCGTACCGTCGTCCGACGCTGAAATCGACCGCCGCGCCACCGAGACCATTCACATACAGGCCGCCGGGCTTGCCCGCCGCCTCGACGCCACCCGCTGCCGCACATTGGTGGTGGGAGTTTCGGGAGGCCTCGACTCCACACTTGCACTCCTTGTGGCGGTGAAGGCTTTCGACCGCCTCGGTCTGCCGAGAAAAGGCATCATAGGCATCACAATGCCTGGATTCGGCACCACCGACCGCACCCACACTAACGCCCTTATGCTCATGAAAGAGTTGGGCGTGAGCTCACGCGAAATAAACATCAGCAAGGCCGTGATGCAGCATTTCGCCGACATCGAACACGACCCCAATGTGCACGATGTGACATATGAGAACTCCCAGGCCCGCGAGCGCACTCAGATTCTCATGGATGTGGCCAATCAGGAAGGCGGCATGGTGCTCGGCACCGGCGACCTCTCGGAACTGGCCCTCGGATGGGCCACCTACAACGGCGACCAGATGAGCATGTACGGCGTGAACGCATCGGTACCCAAAACACTCGTGAAATATCTTGTGGAATGGTTTGCCTCACGCTCCGACAACAAAGCGGTGCAGCAGTCGTTGCGCGACATCATCGACACACCCATCTCGCCTGAGCTCATACCCGCCGACAGCAAAGGCAACATCACCCAGAAAACCGAAGACCTCGTGGGCCCCTACGAGCTCCACGACTTTTTCCTCTACTACATGCTGAGATTCGGTTTCACACCCAGCCGCATCTATTTTCTGGCACGCCACGCGTTCGAAGGTACATATACCAATGAAGTAATCCTGCACTGGATGCGTGTGTTCTACCGACGCTTCTTCAGCCAGCAGTTCAAACGCTCATGCATGCCCGACGGACCTAAGGTGGGTTCGGTTTGCCTTTCTCCGCGAGGCGACTGGCGCATGCCGTCTGACGCCTCATCAGCCCTATGGCTCAAAGAGGTCGACAGTCTCAAGCCGTAAGCGAGCGACCATAACGACATTAAAAAAGCGCCGGCCGCCGGATAGCGGGGCGCTTTTTTAATGTCGTTGCTTGAATGTTCCCTGAAGGAGACAGCCTGCAGATTTATTCAGCTGCGGGAGCTTCCTCAGCGGGTGCAGCCTCTTCGGCGGGTGCTTCAGCCTGAGCCTTTGCAGCCTCTTCGGCAGCTTTGGCAGCGGCGAGTTCAGCCTTCTTCTTGGCTACGACTTCAGCCTTGGCGGCATTCTTGGCCTGCTCGGCCTCAAGACGCTGCTTCTCGGCGGCCTCCTTCTTGGAAGCTACAGAAACCTTCAGTTTGTCGACAGCCTGCTGCTTGTTTGCCTTCCAGGCATCGAAACGACGCTGAGCCTCAGCCTCGTCGAAGGCGCCTTTCTTAACGCCGCCCTGGAGGTGCTTCATCAGGAGCACACCCTCGTTGGAGAGGATGCTGCGAACTGTGTCGGTGGGCTCTGCGCCGACATTAATCCAATACAAAGCGCGCTCGAAGTTAAGAGTGATTGTAGCAGGATTAGTGTTCGGATTATAGGAACCTATCCTCTCAATAAATCTACCATCTCGTGGTGCCCTGCTGTTGGCGATAACAATAGGATAGAACGCGTAGTTCTTACGACCTTGGCGTTGCAGTCTGATTTTTGTTGCCATTCTTTAAAAAGAATAAAATTTAAGTGGTTTTGTAATGGTTTGCCGCGGGAGCACGGCCACACGGGCCACTCCCTAAAGCGACCGCAAAGTTAGCTTTTTTTTTCATTACATGCAAATTAGGGCATCCGAAATTTCCGAAATCGGCACCGGATGAGTAAATTTGCGTTATGAAACCCTTCCTGCAGTCTATCGCCGAGGCATATCTGGCCAACGAAAGCGCTTCAGAACTGGAAAAAATGATTTTCATTTTTCCCAACAAGCGCGCCGCCACATTCTTTAACCATCACCTTGCGAACGCACACCGCAACGACCGCCGGAATACGGCTCTGCTTCACCCCGCTGCCATGTCGATTGTCGAATTTGCCGAAACATATGCCGAGGGCATAGCTCCGGCCGACCGCCTCGAGATGGCTTTCATGCTCTATGACATCTACCGCGAGGCTGTTAGCAGACATGCAGCCGACGCGACTGATGGGAATCCCACGGCACCCTCACATCCTCTCACCACCGATACTCCCGACTTCAACAGCTTCGTGTTCTGGGCCGACACCCTTCTGAAAGATTTCGACGATGTGGACAACGCACTTGCCGACCCCGACGAAATCTTCCACAATGTGAGCACCCTCAAGGAGATTTCAGCCAACTATCTCACCCCCGAACAGATAGAGGAGATACGCCACTACTGGCAGAAAGCCAACATACAGCTCGGCACCGAAGAACAGAAATTCTGGAACCACATAGCCTACGCCAGCGAAAGCCGTGGAGACGGCAGCCGGAAGGGCAATGCCGCAAGCCCGTCGCTCAACTTCCTGAAATTATGGCAGGTTGTCGGGGAAGTTTACCATATGTTCCGTCGATGTCTGCTCGAGAAAGAACTCTACACACCGGGCATGAATTTCCGCCACGCGGCGGAAGTGCTGGCCGATATCGGCGCTGAATCACTCCCCTACTCCCGATATATATTCATAGGTTTCAACAATCTTTCTCGGGCAGAGCGCTCGATATTCACCCGTCTAAAAGATCTTCGCAATCCCGTTACCGGCCAGAGCATGGCCGACTTCTACTGGGACCTCTCCTCGCCGGTGTTCCGCCTCCCCGACCTTCCGGGCATCAGCCAGGTGGCGAAATACGCGAAAGAATTTCCCTCTCTCTATGGCGAATATATAGAGAGAATAGATACTTTTCCACAAACATTCATTGTAGGCGTTCCCTCGATGGTGGGCCAGTGTCAGGCCATCGGCAAAGCCCTTTCAAATCTCTTACCCCCGGCCGGAGACAACCAGTATGCCGATCCTGATCTGCTGCGCAGCACAGCTATAGTGCTCCCCGACGAGCAGATGCTCACGCCGCTTGTCAACTCACTGCCTCCGGCCGTGCATCCTGTGAACCTCACTATGGGCTCAAAACTGCGCAACTCGTCGGTGGCCACTCTCATCCGCGACATTGTGTCACTGCAGATGCGCTCATACAGCTCGGCGGAGCGGCATACCTTTTTCGCCGACGATGTCTACACCGTGCTCACCCATCCGCTTGTGCGCGGAGTGAACACGGCCACAGCGGCCAGCCTGATCGCACGCATCAGAGACCGGCGCATGTTCAACGTACCGGAACAATTTTTCCAGGAAGTGGACAGCCGGGGCGTGTTCAGCCCGATTTTCACCATGGTGTCGGACCGCAACAGTTGCTCCGATGTGTTTGAATATCTCGACAGACTGCTGCTATGGCTCGACCGGTCGCTTTCTCTGACATGGGGAGAAGGCGAGGAACACTCCCTTGGCATACAGAAGGCGTTTTTACTCCGTTACAAAAACGCTCTTGAAACCCTGCGCCACCTCAAAAGCACTTATCTCGAGGCCCCCGACGGCACAACAAAAATAGAACTGAAAGATGCCACCGTGTTCAACCTCGTAGAGCGTGTGGTGGCCGGCGAGATGCTCAATTTCGAAGGTGTGCCACTCGAGGGGCTGCAGGTGATGGGTGTGCTCGAGGCACGAGCGCTCGATTTCGACACAGTCATAATCCCGTCGATGAACGAGCGTATATTTCCCCGCGCGCACTTCGCGCCCACTTTCATTCCCGAAGTGCTCCGCAAGACCTATGGACTGATAACCGCTGAGCAACAGGAGGGTGCCTTCGCATATTTCTTCTACCGCATGATTGCCCGCGCAAGCAGCGTGCACCTGATTTACGACGCACGCACCACCGGTACACACGCTGGAGGCCCGTCGAGGTTTATCCTGCAGATTCTGCAGATTATAAAACCCGAACACGTATCGCACACCGTGCTCCCTTATCATCTCTCCGATATAAAGCCACTACAGCTCGAGGTTAAAAAAGATCGCCACGCTCTTGACAGAATCGCACGCTTCTTTTCCGACAAATGCCCCGACTATCTCTCTCCGTCGTCGCTCGAGAAGCTGCTTTCATGTCCTTTGGCATTCTATCTGGAAAAAATCGCCGGCTACAAAGAAGGGCATGATATAAGAGATTATATCGACGAAGGCATCATGGGAGATATTGTGCACGACACTCTGCAGGCCATCTACACCGGATTCATGCCCAACCCCAACAAGGAGACTGACATTGAAGTGACATCCGACATGCTCTATCGAGTAATCAACAACCGCAACCCTCTGATAGAACATCTGCTCACACGCAGCATCAACCGCATATACCTGCTTGACACCGTTTCACCCGACACCCCGCCACATGGCGAGGCTGAAATTATTTATGAAATACTTCGCAGGCAAGTAAGAGCCACCTTAAGCCATGACATCGATCTCACTCCATTCATATACAAGCATAGCGAATATACAATAGAGAAGCCGCTGAGAGTGACTGACAACAACGGAGAGAGCGAGACATTCAATTTCCGAGGTAAAATTGACCGCATCGACCGTGTGACCGAACGGTATAAATCAGGTTCCGAATGGTGTGAGCTCGACCTGGTGCGCATCGTCGACTACAAAACCGGAGGCGACAAGGTACAGGCCAAGAATGTGGCTGATGTATTCAGCGGCGACTACAGAACCAAAGCGTTTGTGCAGCTTATGCTATATTGTCAGGCTTATGCCGACGAAATCAAAGACAAATACAGCGGGCCCATACAACCGGTCATATACCCTATTCTTCAGTCGATGAAAGCCGACAGGAATTTCGGACTTCTGAAATGGAGTAAGCCGGCCGGCACTCCGCTTCCGCCCGAGGATGCCAAAAAGCCCGCTACATCCAACGGTAAATGGAAGGTCTACGACTACCGCGATTATGCAGGGGAATTCAACGAACACCTTATCCGTGTGCTTCGCGAGCTGAAAGACCCTGATATTCCATTTAAAGCTGCAGCAGACGATAGCGCCTGCAAATTCTGCAAATTCATTGACATGTGTCGCCGCACCCCGTAAGAAGAATAATAAGCATCAATTACCGCTATGGCTGGAATCTACATCCACATTCCCTACTGCAGGCATAAGTGCGCCTACTGCGACTTCTTTTCGGCCTCGGACCACCGGAACATCGATGAGACAGGACGCTATCTGCGCGCCGTTGTGGAGGAATGGAAGTTACGCCGAAACGAGTTGGGCGGTGCCCCCCTCACCACCCTCTACATTGGTGGAGGCACGCCATCGGTCATTCCTCTCGATAAGCTCGCGGAATTCATGAGGGAGATTGCGATTTATATTCCGCTATCATCACTCGAGGAGGTTACCATCGAAGCCAATCCGGAAGACATCACCGAAGAGAGTATCGCCGCTTACCGTGCCATGGGATTCAACCGCATCAGCGTGGGCGTACAGTCTTTTCTTCCGGAGGAGCTTTCCTCAATCGACCGCCGCCATTCGCCCGAAGCATCACGCCGTGCTCTCGAAGCTCTCTCGGCAAGCGGCATCAACTATAGCGCCGATCTCATCTACGGGCTGCCCGGACAGACTCCGGAGAGATGGCAAGAGAATCTTGCCGAACTGCTTGCTTTCCGTCCACCTCACTTCTCGGCCTACCTGCTTTCTTACGAACAGGGTACTCGGCTTTACATCATGCGTGAGAAAGGCATTGTTGCCGAAGCTACCGAACAAATGGCACAACGATTTTTTTCCATTCTCTGCGAGGAAGCCGACCGGCACGGATACCATCACTATGAGATATCCAATCTCGCGATCCCGGATATGGAAGCCAGGCACAACTCTTCATACTGGCATTATACCCCATATTTAGGGCTCGGTGCGGCAGCACACAGTTTCGACGGAATCACCCGCCGATACAATCCGCTGAACATCAAAAAATATATTTCATCCATCGAGGCAGGGCTGACAGCATTCGCCGTCGACGAGGAGGACGAGGACAACCGCCTCAACGACTATATCATCACATCCCTGCGCACCACCGACGGTCTTGACCCCGCATTCGTGGAAAGCCGCTTCGGCCGTATATCGCTAAACCGGCTTATGCACAACGCCGCTCCGCTTCTCGCCACCGGCAATATTGAGCGCAACAACGGACATCTGCTTATACCACGCCGTCTATGGCTTCTCTCCGACTCGATATTCCGCGATCTGATTCTATGAAGTCAGTCGTGGTGATAAGGCAAATTGTGTGAAATGGCGAGGGCACGGTATACCTGCTCCACAAAGAACAGTCGCACCATCTCATGCGTGAAAGTCATCTGCGACAAAGACATCAGGGCATTCGCACGTGCATATACAGCATCGGAGAATCCATAAGGACCGCCTACGACAAAATAAAGCGTCTTGGTCACCGTGTGCTGAAGTCGCTCTATCATTTCCGAAAACCCGCGCGAAGTATATTCCTTTCCACGCTCGTCGAGTAGCACCACATAGTCGGACGGCTGCATCTGGGCAAGCAGCAGTCTGCCCTCAGCCTCCTTCTGCTGATGCTCCGTGAGCTTGCGGGTGTTTTTCACATCAGCCACGCTCCTCACCTCGAAAGGAATCATGCGCGACGCACGCGCGGCATAGTCGTCGATGCCCTTCTGAAGATATCCTGTTGTGGTTTTACCTACTGTGAGCAAACAAATTTTCATGAAATGCTTAGAGTATGTTTAATAACTACACAGCGCAAGCCACATCTCCCGCCTCAGGATTCAGGCGAAGAAAAGCGGCTTGCGATGTTGTTGGAGTTATGATAATAAGTTGTGCGGAATGAGCCGAAGTAATCACACATAGCCGCGCACGATGCCACGGCGTGAGTTGCGTATAAATTCTATGATTTCATCACGCTCTTTCGTAGCGGCGATTTCTGCCTCAATGCGGTCGACTGCATCTGACACATTCAGACGCGACAGATACAGATAGCGGTAGATTTCCTGAATCTCGCGAATCTGGTCGTTGGAGAAATTGCGGCGACGAAGGCCGATGGAGTTCACGCCGGTATATGCGATGGGATCGCGGCCTGCCTTCACATAAGGCGGGATATCCTTGTTGATGCGGGCACCGCCCTGAATCATCACATGGGCACCGAGGTGGCAGAACTGATGGATAAGAGTGCCACCGCCTATTACCGCGTAATCGTCGATCTGCACTTCACCGGCTACCTGACATGCATTCGACATTATCACGTTGTCGCCTATCACACAGTCGTGTGCCACATGACAGTATGCCATGATGAGGCAGTTGCTGCCCACGCGGGTCATGTCTTTGGAGGCTGTGCCACGGTTCACAGTGGCACACTCGCGGATGGTGGTATGGTCGCCGATGATAGCCACGGTATCCTCGCCTTTAAACTTGAGGTCCTGAGGAATGCCGGAAATCACGGCGCCGGGGAAAATATTGCAATATTTGCCAATGCGGGCGCCTTCCATAATGGTGACATTGCTGCCGATGTGTGTACCCTCGCCGATCTCCACATTCTGGTCGATAGTCACAAAGGGGTCTATTACCACACTCGGGTGTATCTTGGCCGCCGGATGTATGTATGCAAAAGGCTGTTTCATTTATCCTTGTATAGGGTTGTTTCAAACCTCGTGAGGTGCTGATTAGGTTAATGACATTTCGGTCGTCTGTCTATAACACGGATATTGGACCGAAATTATTGTAAAAGGTTTACTTGTTTTTGACAATCTGTGCCATGAACTCGCATTCGCACACAATCTTGTCGCCTACGAAAGCCACGCCTTTCATTAGGGCGCAACCACGACGAAGCGGTGTGAGGAACGACACATGGAAAAGAAGTGTGTCGCCGGGCACCACTTTCTGCCTGAACTTCACATTGTCGATCTTCATGAAGTAGGTCGAATAGCGTTCGGGCTCGTCGACGGTACCAAGCACAAGTAGTCCGCCGGTCTGTGCCATGGCCTCCACCAGAAGCACGCCCGGCATCACCGGCTCCTGCGGAAAATGACCCTGGAAGAAAGGCTCGTTGACAGTGACATTTTTCACACCCACGATATAGCTGTCGCCGCGGTCGATGATTTTATCGACAAGAAGCATGGGATAGCGGTGGGGCAGGTGCTCGCGTATGGCATTAATATCCATCAGCGGTTCTACCGAAGGATTGTAGATGGGAGCCTGAAGGTCCTGACGGATTATCTCCTTGCGGATTTGCTTGGCAAAGGTAGTGTTAATCTTATGGCCGGGACGACATGCTATGATGCGTCCACGGAGCGGACGGCCTATGAGGGCCACATCGCCCAGCACATCAAGAAGTTTATGACGCGCCGGTTCGTTCTCGAACACGAGTGGATTGTTATTTATATATCCAAGTTCGGAAACCTCTTTATGTTCCACACCGATAAGGTCGGCTATATGGTCAAGGGTTGCCTGAGGCACTTTTTTATCGTAAATTACGATGGCATTGTCGAGATCGCCGCCTTTGATGAGATTGGCTTTGAGCAGCGGCTCCACTTCGCGAACAAACACGAATGTGCGGCTCGCAGCTATATCCCGACGGAAATCGGCCATATTCTCAAGGCGTGCGAACTGATTATTAAGCACGGGAGAGTCGTAAGAGATAAGCACATCAACCGAGAAATCCTCGTCGGGAAGCACCGTCAGATGCGCTCCGGTAGCTTCATCGCGCACCTCTATTTTATGTTTCACGACATAGAAGTTCTTCTCGGCCGCCTGCTCCTTGAGACCCACACGCTCAATCTCCTGCGCATACAATTCAGCACTTCCGTCAAGTATCGGAAGCTCGGGAGCATTCAGCCGAATCAGGCAGTTGTCGACACCGAAAGCATATAGAGCTGCCAGAGCATGCTCTATTGTGGAAATGCGCACATCACCGCGCGAGATTACCGTGCCACGCTCGGTTTCCGATACATTTTCAGCCAAAGCATCGATGATGGGTTGATCGGGGAGGTCGATGCGCTGGAATTTATATCCGTGATTATCGGGAGCCGGAAGAAATGTGGCTTCAATTTCAAGACCCGTATGCAGGCCCTTGCCTTTTACGGTAAATTCGCCATTGAGAGTTTGCTGCTTCATGGGTGAATGTGAATTGTCGGTTTATCAGTAAGAGACGCCGGTACACCATTGCGCTGAAATAGACCTTGAAAGGATAACACACATCAGAAATGATGCCGGCGGGAGTCTCCTGTTATTTTGTATTTATTAAATTGCTAGTTATGTTCATGTATTTATAGCAATCACCGGTGACAGAGAAACCTCCGTCACTGTTTCGCCTGCACTTCAAGCTCAGCCACACGCGCTTCAAGAGCACGGAGCTTCACAAGCATGTCGGGAAGATGTTTGAGAGTGGCAGCCTGACGGGCAAATTTGCCAATCTCCACAGCAGGCGAACCCATCACACGGCTTCCGTCAGGCACATTGCCGCTAATGCCGCTTTGTGCTCCGATTTCCACGCGGTCGCCCACCTGTATGTGACCTTTGAAACCGACCTGGCCTCCAACCATGCAGTGGCTGCCAATCTTTGTGGAACCGGCAATGCCGCTCTGTGCGGCCATCACAGTGTCGCTACCTATCACACAATTGTGGGCAACTTGAATGAGATTGTCAAGTTTGGTACCTCGTTTCACCAGTGTGCGGCCCATAGTTGCGCGGTCGACTGTGGTATTTGCGCCAATCTCCACATCGTCTTCGAGCTCCACTATGCCTATCTGGGGAATCTTATTGTAATGGCCGTCGACCGGAGCGAAGCCAAAACCATCGGCACCAATCACCGAGCCTGAATGCAGCACACAGCGCTTGCCTATGCGGCAGTTGTGATAAACAGTGGCATGCGGATAGACTATGGTACCGTCCCCCAGTGTGACATTGTCGCCGATATATGCGTTGGGGTAAATCTTACAACCCTTGCCTATGCTGGCCCCCTTGCCGATATATGCGAACGCTCCCACATAAACATCATCGGGGAGCTCGACGCTCTTGGCCACGTGGCAGGGCTGCTCCACACCGATGAGCGAAGGTGTGATCATCTGCTCTACCATCGACATAAGCTGTGCGACGGTGGCGTAAGGATCACGCACACGTATCAGGGTGCATTTCAAAGGCTGTTCAGCCTTAAAATCGTCTGACACCAGCACCACGCTCGAGTCTGTGGTGTAGATGAAATGCGTATATTTTGGATTAGCCAGAAAAGAGATGGCGCCTGGACGGCCCTCTTCAATTTTGGCGAAGGTATTTACAACGGCGCTGCCGTCCCCCTCAACGGTACCACCTGCAACGGCGGCTATCTGAGAAGCTGTAAACTGCATCAATATCTTATTATACAATTACTTAATATCGCCGCCACCGCTTCACCTCACAGAGCCGGCGATGTGACACACAGTGTATGCACATCTGCAGAGCGATGTCGCGCACACCGTTTCAGAATGCAAAGTAACCAAAAAAAAATGAAAAAAGCCTTATATTCACCCGCTTTTTTGCCTCAAGCAGCTTTACAAGCGTCTGACAGGCACCGCACATCAGGCTTTCAGAAGCAGAATCACATGCACCGCCATATCGAAAAGTATGATTTTGGCATTGGCATTGGCTGCTATATCGGCACGTGCGCGGCCAAACTCTTCGAGCAGACGCTCCACATTGCCCTCATTGATAAATGGCGAGAAGCGTGCACTGAATGCCTGCTCCGCAGGTGTGAGATAAACGAGCGACGGCATGCGCAGATTGGTTATGAAGTTTTCTCTCATCATGCGCTCACAGTAGCTCAGAAATGCTATAACGCCCTCGCGGCCAAGCACAGAGAGATCGGCACTCCATTTGCGGAGCACTCCCACTTTACGCTGATATGCCCCCCGCATTAGTGTCATGAAAAACTCGAGCGACTGCTGCTCCTCACCCTGCCGTAAAAACGCCTCCGCGGCAAGAAGACTCCCCTCGGCGAGATGTGCAGCCGCCGCGGCCGAAGCCTCGTCGACACCGTGCTTTCCACGAAGCCATGCTGCCACATCGGCATCAGGTATACGCCCCACGCTCACGCTCTGCAGGCGCGATTTCACGGTAGGGAGTATCTCGGCCGGGCTGTCGCTCACAAATACCATGAGCGAATCGGGGTAAGGCTCCTCGATGAGTTTCAGCAGCTTGTTGGCACACTGCTCCTGCATGCGCTCCGGAAGCCAGCACAGCATTATCTTGTAGCGCGACGAGTAGGATGTGGTGGCGAATTTGCGTGCTATAGCCTGCGCTTCAGATGTGTAGATCACCGGCTGTCCGTTCTCATTGCCTAGCGCTTTCAGCCATACCGACATATCCATCAGTGGCGACTTAGCGAGAAAGTCGCGCCAAATGTCAAGGGCATCGTCGCACAGACCGTCAGTACTGGCGCTTTTCAGCACCGGAAACGTGAAAATGGTGTCGAGATGATTGAAGCTGCTATGCTGAAGGCACGATGCACACCGTCCACAAGGTTCACCGTCGGGAGTGCGGTCGGTGCAATGCACATACTGGGCAAACGCACGCGCAAGCGCGAACTTGCCTGTACCCGCAGGCCCCTCTATGAGCAGGGCATGCGGTATGCGGTCGGTGTCGGCCATATGACGCAGATGCGCCTTGGCTGTCTCATTGCCTGGTATGTCGGAGAATTTCACGGCGGGGTGTCTATTGGAAAGAGATTCACATTTTCATAAATTCGTCGGGTAGCGGCCCGAGCACAGGGTCGGCGGTAGAGGGCAGAGAGATATCGATTTCAGAAGGATGCTGAGCCATATGGCGGATATGTATGAGCGTGGCCTGCAGGCCCCTCCACCGCATCATGTCGTCAATCTCCGTAATAGCAGGCGTCTGTTTCAGCAGAGCGTCGCATATCTCTATCGCGTCGCGGTAATTGCCCATACGCAGATTTGCAGCCGCCACAATCATGTAACAGAACGGCGAGAATCCGTAATGTGCCCCATCGGGCTGTTGCGCCTGCTCCACACACCACTCGAACACTTCAAGAAGCCTCTCATAGCGGTGCTGACTGTAAAGTAGCCGCAGAAAATACTCCATACCTTCGCGCAGAGTATGCTTTTCGTGGTAATATTCAAGCATATCGGCTGCCGCGCCAATCTCCTGCTCATTGAAAAGCTGAGCCGCCATGTCGAGCCATTTGCGCTCGCTTGCACCGTTCTGCCGGTCGAATATCTCAAATAGCGGTTCGGGGTCGTCAGGATGAAGCTTCAGGGCATCGAGCAGCACAAACATGGCGCCGTTGTCCATCGGCATATACGAGCGATAAACCTCCATAGCCGCCATATATTTATGATCACTTTTGTAGGCTTCGGCAAGTGCACGCACCGCTATGGCATTGTCGGGCTCTACTTTCAGCACTCCCGAAAGCAAAGAGATGCCCTCAGCACGTGTAGCATCGACGGCCGACAGCACCATGCCCTTAATAAGCTGAGCCTGTGTGTTTGCAGGTTCTATGGCAAGTGCATAATCGGCGGCCGACACTGCCTCGGCGAGATGTTCCATCCGGAACTCCGCACGCGCAAGAAGCACCCAATGCTGGGGAGCAAACGGCTCTGTGGTGGTGAGTTCCTCGGCAAGGTCACGTGCCTTGGCCAGAAACTCCTCATTGGTGATAAGTATCTCTGCAGCCTCGTAGTAAAGCGGCCCCACAAAGTCGGTCTGCTCGGCAAGAGTCTCAACATTGGCGGCAATAAGATCGTCGCGCTCGAGATCATGCAGAGTGTCAAGAAGCCTTATTATAGCTTCGCAACTGAAACGCATGCCGCAGCCGAGAAGCTCCGCGAGGTCCTCCTCTGGATTGCCGTCGGGATAGTTGCGCAACGCGAGGTCGAGCACCCGCCAAAGGGCACTGTCGCGGCGCCCTTTGCGGTCAAACATGCGCCGGGCCGACTCCTCGTTGATGGCCGACAGCATACAGGCCTTGCGCTCGTCGAGAAACTGGCTGTCGGGATAAAGCCTCGCTCCGGCCAGCAGCACATAGAGCTGCACCATGTCATCGCCCTCATCCTGGGCATAATCATAGATGTCGAGCAACTCGTCTTCCTCGTAAAACTCCGAATTGTTGTTGTTCATCACATCGTTGAGGAAGCGCTCGTAGAGCTCGCGCATATATTGTTCGTCAGATTGAGCCACGCTGTAATATCCTGGTTAAACAAATAATATGGATGTGCCTGCGCACAGAGCCGCAGGCACACATCCGGCGTCGCAGCGGGACTGCCGTCACTTCTTCTGTGCCTTCTCCCAGCTGTCTTTCAGAGCGATGGTGCGGTTGAAAATCAGATGGTCGGGAGTGGAGTCGTAGTCGGGAGTGAAATATCCCACGCGCTGGAACTGGAATTTCTCACCCTTGCGGGCATTGGCAGCGATGAAAGGTTCCACCTTCACGCCCTGCACCTCTATGAGCGAGTCGGGATTGAGAAGTTCGCGAAAATCCTTATCGGTCTCGGCCGAAGGATTCTCCACCGAAAAGAGTCGGTCGTAGAGACGCACCGTGGCATCTACCGCTGTGGGAGCTGCCACCCAGTGGAGAGTGCCCTTGACTTTGCGGTTGGCGCCGGGAAGGCCGCTGCGGCTCTCGGGGTCGTAGGTGCAATAGATTTCCTCTATCTCTCCGGCCTCGTTTTTCTTCACGCCGGTACATTTAATAATATATGCACCTTTGAGGCGCACCTCGCTGTCGGGAGCCAGACGGAAGAACTTCTTGGGGGGATTTTCCATGAAGTCGTCACGCTCTATATAGATTTCGCGGCAGAAAGGCATCTGGTGTGTGCCTGCTGCGGGGTCTTCGGGATTATTTTCCATCTCCACCGTCTCGGTCTGCCCTTCGGGATAGTTGGTAATAACCAGCTTCACGGGGTTGAGCACAGCCATAGCACGTGTAGCGGTAGCATTAAGGTCTTCGCGCACGGCATGCTCAAGAAGCGAAACACTGATCTGTGCCTCCTCTATCTTGGTGTAGCCGATACGGTCGATGAAGTTGCGGATAGAGCATGCAGTAAAGCCACGGCGGCGCATACCCGAGATAGTCGGCATGCGGGGGTCATCCCATCCTGCCACGAGACCTTCCTTCACGAGCTGAAGCAGCTTACGCTTGCTCATCACGGTGTAGGTGAGGTTAAGGCGGTTGAACTCAATCTGTCGTGGGCAATATACCTCGGGGTCTGCGAGCTCCCGCACGAAACGGTCGTAAAGCGGACGGTGAGGCACAAACTCCAGAGTGCATATCGAATGGGTCACACCCTCGAAATAGTCGCTCTGGCCATGGGCGAAGTCATACATCGGGTAGACATTCCACTTGCGGCCTGTGCGGTGGTGGGGTGTCTTTATGATGCGGTACATGATGGGGTCACGGAAGTGCATGTTGTCCGATGCCATGTCGATGCGGGCACGGAGCACGCGGGCACCCTCGTCGAACTCGCCGGCGTTCATGCGCTCGAAGAGGTCGAGATTCTCCTCCACGGTGCGGCTACGGTAGGGGCTGTCGATACCCGGAGTGGTGGGGGTGCCTTTCTGGGCGGCTATCTGCTCCGAGGTCTGGTCATCCACATAAGCCTTGCCCTCCTTGATCATCTTCACGGCCAGGTCGTAGAGACGGGGGAAGTAGTCGGATGCGTAATATTCGCGGTCTCCCCAGTCGAAGCCGAGCCAGTGGATGTCCTCGCGGATAGCGTCGACATACTCGGTGTCTTCCTTAGTGGGATTGGTGTCATCGAAGCGAAGATTGCATGTGCCTCCAAACTTCTCCGCCACACCGAAATCCATGCAGATGGCCTTGGCGTGGCCTATATGCAGATAACCGTTCGGCTCGGGTGGGAAACGGGTGTTGAGTCTGCCTCCGTTCTTGCCTGCTGCGAGGTCGTCGGCCACAATCTGCTCTACAAAGTTAAGTCCTTTGGCGCCCTCTTTCGGAGCTTCCTTTTCAGGGCACTCTGCCTTCTCCATATTCTCTGCCATAATGAGTTATGATGTTTCAGTTTATTACGGTAACAAAACCGGCGCGGCCTTATGTCCACGCACGCATTTTAAATTGCAAATATACGCACATTTTCCAAATCCGTCACCACCTATCTTCATTTTATCACATTATGCCAGCGAATTTCTCAATTTTCACACTGTGTATCAAGCTCATTTATATTATATCAGAGACCTTTTTTCTCTGACGAAAATATTTAGCGTGACTGTGCATGCCGAACAAAAAATTTACGTACTTTTGTATTCAGCAAAACAGACTTAAAAACTATATCCATGAACAGGAAACTCAATGCAATCGCCGCAATGCTCTGCTGCGCGGTTTGTGTGGGCTGTGCAGCCCAGGAAAAGAAAGAATATCCCCAGCCAGAGCCTATGCGCCCGGGTATGTCGGAATACTGGACCCCGCAGCCCAAAGTGGTGACCCCCGGCGACATCCGCACCAACAGCGCCCCCTCTGACGCGATAGTGCTCTTCGACGGCACCAACCTCAACGAATGGCAGTCGCCCGACGGCTCCGCTCCCACATGGACCGTGGCCAACGGTGTGGTGACAGTCAACAAGAAAGGCACAGACATCATCACCAAGCGCAACTTCGACAACTATCAGCTCCACCTCGAGTGGTGCGTGCCCGAGGATATCGAGGGCGAAAGCCAGCTGCGCGGCAACAGCGGCGTGTACATGCAGGACAAGTATGAGGTGCAGATTCTCGACAACTACAAAAACGAGACATATGTGAACGGCATGGCAGGCAGCATCTACAAACAGACTCCTCCTCTGGTGAACGCCATGCGCAAACCCGGCGAGTGGAATGTGTATGACATCATCTACACCGCCCCTGTATTCAAAGAGGACGGCACATATCTCTATCCCCCGAAGGTGACGGTGATTCAGAATGGCGTGGTGCTTCAGAACAACACCACTATCCTCGGAACCACCGAATATATCGGCTTCCCCCATGTGGCCAAACATGGCGCCGGCCCCATCCGTCTGCAGATGCACGGCGACCCCAGCAAGGGCATCAGCTTCCGCAACATATGGATTCGCGAGATGTGATGCACTTCATCTCCTTCCGCTCATAATCATCTGATTTGAAAATATCTCATGCGGATGTCCGACCACATCGGGCATCCGCGTTGTTATATGTTCAGGGAAAAGTGCTAACTTTGCGCTGACCATAAACATTGCGAACGACACCCACATGAAACCACTTATTCTGATTACCAACGACGACAGCATAAACGCCAAGGGCCTGCATGTGCTCATCGACACTGTAAAAGAGATGGGCGAAGTATATGTGGTGGCTCCCGCCGAGCCACACAGCGGCCAGTCGAGTGCCTTCACTGTCAACTCGCCTATCCGCATCAACGAGCACGAACAGTATCACGGCGCACGGGTGTTTTCTGTCACCGGCACACCGGTCGACTGTGTGAAGCTCGCCATGCATCACATAGTGCCGCGCAAGCCCGACCTGCTTCTGTCCGGAATCAACCACGGCTCCAACGCCGGTAACTCCGTCATTTACTCCGGCACCATGGGAGCAGCCTTCGAGGCATGCATGCTCGGCATTCCGGCCATAGGCTACTCGCTGCTGCATCACTCTCTCACGGCAGATTTCACCGAATGCATACCGTTTATCGATGAGGTGACCCGCAAAGTGCTCCGCTACGGCCTGCCGCACGGAGTGTGCCTCAACATCAATTTCCCGGCCAAAGTGCACATAGAGGGCCTTAAGGTATGCCGCTCGGCGTTCAGCCACTGGACCGAGGAGTATCAGGAATATCTCGACCCGCACGGCAAACCGTTCTATTGGCTCACCGGCCGCATTGTGAACGACGAGCCCGATGCCACCGACACCGACTTATATTGGCTTGACCGCAGGTACGCCACCGTAGTGCCGGTGCGTGCCGACCAAAATGCTCTCGACACAATAAAGCCTCTGTCAGAACTTCTGCACTGAGAGCGCCCCAAAAAGCATTTTGATAATTATTTTGCAAAACTTTTGGCAAAAAGACTTGATTTTGCCAAAAGTTTTGTAATTTTGCACCGGCTTTGAGAAAGGCAGGCGCAAAATGCCATCTTCGCCACATAAGGTTGCCTTTCGTCGGGCCATACCGCTCACCCGATTCCAATCAGGTAACAATCATATTTTATGAACGTAAAACTGTTTATTGAAGAGCTCCGGGCCAAGTTCCCCAACGAGCCCGAGTACCTCCAGGCTGTGGAGGAGGTTGTCAACAGCATCGCCGATGTCTACAACCAGTATCCAGCTTTTGAGCGCGTGAACCTTCTTGAGCGCCTCTGCATTCCCGACCGAATCTACACCTTCAGAGTATCGTGGGTCGACGACAGCGGCCATGTGCGCAACAACATGGGCTACCGCGTGCAGCACAACAACGCCATCGGCCCGTACAAAGGCGGCATCCGCTTCCACTCTTCCGTAAACCTCAGCATCCTCAAGTTCCTCGCCTTCGAGCAGACTTTCAAGAATTCGCTCACCACCCTCGCCATGGGTGGTGCCAAAGGCGGCTCCGACTTCTCGCCCCGCGGCAAGAGCGACATGGAGATAATGCGCTTCTGCCAGGCATTCGTCAACGAGCTCTACCGCCACATCGGCCCTGAGACCGATGTGCCCGCCGGCGACATAGGCGTGGGCGGCCGCGAGGTAGGCTACATGTTCGGCTGGTACAAGAAGATGACCCGCGAGTTCTCGGGCACCTTCACCGGCAAGGGCCTCGACTTCGGAGGCTCGCTCATCCGCCCCGAGGCCACCGGCTACGGCAACGTATATTTCCTGCTCAACATGCTCGCCACACGCGGCATCGACATCACCGGCAAGCGCGTGGCCATCTCGGGCTCGGGCAATGTGGCACTCTATACTGCAAAGAAACTTCTCTCGCTCGGCGCGAAAGTGATTTCGCTCAGCGATTCCGACGGCGCCATCGTGGTGCCCGACGGCCTCACCGATGCACAGTTCGATGAAATCTTCGAACTCAAGACCATGTATCGCGGCCGCATCTCGGAATTCGCCGAGGCTCACCCCGACATCTGCAAATATTTCCCCCGCGAGCGCCCCTGGAAGCATGTGGAGAAAGTCGACATCGCCATGCCGTCGGCCACACAGAACGAGCTCGACGCCGACGACGCCGAGGCACTGCTCACCGCAGGTTGCTTCGCAGTGAGCGAAGGCGCCAACATGCCCTCCACACCCGGTGCGATAGCTGCCCTGCAGAAAGCCCGCATACTCTATGCGCCCGGTAAAGCCGCCAACGCCGGTGGTGTGTCGGTAAGCGGTCTCGAGATGGCTCAGAACGCACAGATGATGCACTGGACCGCCGAAGAGGTCGACACCCGTCTGCGTCAGATTATGGCCGACATCCACAGCCAGTGCGTGAAATACGGCACCGACCCCGACGGCTACATCAACTACGTGCGTGGCGCCAACACCGCCGGCTTCCTCAAGGTAGCCCGCGCCATGATGGCCCAGGGTGTAGTCTGATTCCCTCCCTGCCCGCAAAAACACACAAATAACCACGTTGCGCCACCCCGTTCAAACACGGCATGGCGCAACGTTTTATTTTTCAGCGAAGATTACGGCATGAGTTACTTCGCGAGCCAGCGGAGAGGGAACACATCAGCCACGGCCTTGCGGCGGGCGTGGAAAGCCTTCACCTCTGCCTCAGGAGTGTCGGCTGTCGGGGCTAAGCATACGAGCGACTGCAGCACTGCCTGGCGGTCGGCAAGCAGCTCCGCGTTTTTGGCCTTGTTCTTCTCCATCTTGTCGATATACTTCAGCAGCTGTTTGCTCGGCTCGCCCCCGCGTATTCTGGCAAGGTAATTTTCAAATACATTATCTCCATACTGTATCCATAAAGCGAAAGCTTTAGCTCCGAACAGATTCAACTGCGACTTCGATTTGGCAATTTTACTTGAACCCATGTCTTCGAATTCATCACGTATCATTTTGGAAATTTGAGCCACCTGAGCGTTGTTTACAAGTCCCTCATCGCTGAAATGTATCAGAGTCCCAGCAGCTTGGCCCAGATTATAATCACGCCCGATTTGTTCATGTCCGTTGGTATTCACTCCCACCTTATTGCTCCTGGTATACTCATTGACCATATCTCGTTCCAGACGCCTGAGCCTGCGTTCAGCCTCATACATCTCCTTCTCACCGGCAGAAGGTTCAAGCAAATAGTTGTCAGAGATACGCAAGTCTATAAGGGCGTTCGCGTCAAGATAGGCAGAGTCTGTCTTCTCCGTTTCATGATACTGATGCTGCATCGCACGCATCAAGGCTAACAGAATTTCAGTGCGCCCTTTATACGGGCCGTTATCGAAAGTGGTGCCTTCTCTTCTGAACCGGTCAGTAATCTCGTCAGGTATCCAATGATACTCTTTCCAGCAGCTGTCCATTACGCCCACTACATTTTCTGACTTGCCGACAGAATTCTGCAGTCCTGCATAAGCTATCGGGTATTTGGGGAAATTAACAAATGTCTTGCCGGCCTCTTCTATTGCATTGCATATGCTTTCAAGTTCTTTCGCAGGAGGCAAAGTCTCATTAATCCGTGCAATTGCTTTATCAGCATCTTGCATTATATACTTGAGTCCATAAGGAATTCTGTCCTTGTCGGTTAAGTCTAAGTATATCGTATATTTCGAATCCACCGGATTTCCGTCTTTCTTCGCCGGTGACCATTTAGCTTCAGCCAATACACGCGAAAGTTCTTTTTCAAGAGATGGATGTGTATTGTTCATGCATCTGCAATCCACCATTTTGCCCTCTTTGGTGATAATCAACTCCAAAGGGATTTTGTTTTTCTTGTGATATTGATATGCATCCACCGGATATTTAAAATGCCTTTGCATGTAACGGTCAACACCGTTAAATATATCCGGCGATATGTCGGGCGACTTGCACAGGTTATACTGTGCAGACAGTGATACCGCAGACATCGCTATAGCCAACAGCAAAAACATATATTTTTTCATCGCCTCAAATGTTTAATGATTATGGTTTACCAATAAATTGTTAGAGGGGGCATGCCTCACTTTATAAGCAAGGCATGCCTCATTTTTTATTCAGTTTGTTCTCCGTTCGCAAGCGAATACAATTATGTCGGCATTCCCATTGTCAACAGGAACCGCATCTATCTCGCTGACTTTGCCTGAAACAGGATCAATGTAGCCATATGTACGCATCAAAGCATTGTAATAAAGCAATACATAATCATTGCCATAACGCTTGTCAACTCCGGCAGACGATACCACACGAGTCACAACTCTCAGAAATACTGCACGATGTTGACTTAACGCTTCGCGTATATTTGTCACAGCAACCTGATGTGAACCATATTGGGATTGCAGATATTGCAAAAGGCGCACATCATCTATCTCATAGCTCTGTGTATTTGCATCCCAACATTGGGCAAATTCTTGCTGTAGCGCGCTTAAATCGCTGTAGGCCGCAGGATTGCTATCTGCAAAAAGTCTGAAGTTAAGCAAATTCAACAAAGCCTTATCTGAAGTGCTTCCTGTTATAAACCAGTCAGAAATTGTTGCACCCAGAATTTTCTTTTCGGGTGAAACATATCCCCAGCCGTCGACATAGCCTCCTTGCCAAGTATTATGTTCCTGAATCGCATAAAATCTGCACTCATATAACGGAGTATCATTACCACCCTGTGGAATAAATGAGCTCCCCATATAAATAGAAGCACCATACGAAGAAGATGAAGGAGCTGAGATATATCCAAGCTCTTGAACATATCCACCTTTCCATTTGCCCCATCGCGCGAATTGATTATAACCATCAATTTGGACACCACAAGTGATCGATGAGCCTGGAATAGCATGATTACTATAATATTCTTTGAATTGCTCTACTGCTTTCTCCGACAAATCCTCGAATTTCAGATAGTTCCAGTCGTCAAGAACACAATGTTTTCGCAGCCATTTCCATGCTAACGTAAAACTGCCGTCTTTATCAAAACTGTACTGATACCCAAGCTCCTTTAAAAAATTAATAAATATACCCTCATCTATCGCGACCTGTACTGTTACAGTCAATTCAGGTTTATCGTTGTCGTCTAACATCTTTTTCATAGTTGATTAATTTTAAGTGGTTAGTAATTCTTTATTTAGGAGGATTGTTCCCAGACCTGCCAGGCCATCGGAGAGGCGGAGATCATCGGGACTTAAACCAAGCTGCTGTTGCTTTACATAATCCAGCAGTTCATCAATTCCGGGACCGGTGTTTGAGACAAGTTTGCCGGATATCATCGACCAAATCGAAGAAGTAATATAGCGCTTGATACGATTGCCGTCAATATCATCGGATGTGACGGCTGATTCCTCATTCGGTTCCCAAATCGTGTCAATATGACTTAAGTCTAACAATTTTCGCAACGCATCTGTCCTTATCGATTTTCCAAAAGCGATGTCGTAGCTGTCAAGGTAGTGCGAGACAGCCCGTTTCCGATTATCTGAGAGCTTTTGTTGTTTTTCCTTTACTTGCCATTCTATAAAAGATAAAATCAGTTCTGAATATCCTTTGCTTCCTTCGGTTTTTAAGTCGGCGAGACGGTCGGCGCAATAAATCAACTCGTTCCATGACTTTGACCACATATTGCGGCTCATCATTTCAAGGATACGGTTGTCTATGCCCGCCAGAACCCCGTTGGGGCGGCCGCCCACGATGTCGGCTCTCAGCAGCCTGGGGACGCACCACCCGAGGCCTGCCGCGCCGTCTTCGAAATCCGACGGAGCGTCGGAAGCGCTTTTCATCAGGCCGTCGAGCAATTCGCCCGCATAATCATAACAAACTTCGTCGCCTGAATGTTGAGCGTAAAGATATAGATAAAGCATGGCGCCCGTCTTGCCGTGAAGCAGTCCGTTTTCTGTCATGTGATAGGAATACATTATCAGTGTATTCGCTATGCGGCGGAGTATTTTCTCTTCGGTGCTCATGCTTTATGTCTTGAGATTATGGTTCTGAAAAAATCGGTCAGTTTCTGCTCGTTGGCCTCGAAACTGAATTCCTGCCGGTGCGCGAGCACATTGGCTGCCTTGCGCTCCATAAGCCGTTTGTCTTTAAGAGCCTTCACCACTTCCATGATATTGTCGTAGCAGATATCCATATCGTAGTGGCCCACATAGCTGCGTTGGGCGAAATGATGCGATGCGTTGCGCTTCTGTATCATCGGGATGCCCGCCACAAGATAAGTGCTGATTCGCGCCGGAAGGTTCATGTCGGCCCAGATCATTTTCAGAGCTGAACCATGGTTGTTGCCGTCGACACAGTGGAGCCATCCGGCGTCATATTTCGAGAATTCTTCGGTCCAGCGTTGCTGCGGCACATGAGTGTGTATGTGAAAATGGTTTCTGTCTGCCGACAGAAACGGAGCCGATGCATCGTGAGGCATCAGATTCTCACTATACACATGTATATGGATACCGTTTTTTGAAAGGATATTGTAGTCATCCAACGAGAGGCCCACCAACCGGCCGGCCACCACGGTATGAATCTCGCCGTCGGCGGCTGAAAGTTTCGGCGAAAATCTGTCGGAGAAGATATCAGCCGGAGGCATGTCGCCATCGAGCAGCATGCACGATTCCTCGTCGCATGGCGGGATGAACTGCTGCACCCACATCTTTTCCTCGGCATTAAGGTAGATGCGTCCGTCTGCCCGGGCATAAAGGTCGATAAGCTTGCTCCAGAGCCCTTCCTTCATCGCTTCGTGCGGACCTTCCTTGAAATGCCACACAAAGGGGATGCCGAGATTAGCCGACAGCACTTCATGTGCTATGTCGATAGCGGAGGTGCTGAGCAAGGCGTATATTACATCAGGTTTAATCTGCCCGACTCGTTCGCGCCAGTCCTCATATGGGATATCCACTACATTTCCGAAAGGCAACGGCCCGACTGTGGAGTATCCGAAACGTGGCTTTGCCCATAGGCCGTAAAGACGGTGCCCGGCCTTCTCCAGAGCATGGATGCGCTCGGGATTATAGGCGAGTTCGCCGACGATAAGGATTTTCAGCCCGTCGGGACGCGGAGCGACAGGCATTCGGTACGGCGCATAATTCTCGGCTTCGTCGAATGTCTTGTATTTGCCGGAACGGAACCGGATAGGCTCCTTTACACCGTAATAGACGCGATATTTATTCAGACCACCGCCATGCTTCTCGCCACAGATTTTGTGACGCTGATGCGGATGGTTGGTCCATTCGCATGTAACTTCTCCGGTGGGAATGAACGCGCCTTTGTCAGTGAGTTTCCTCCAGAAAAGGAAAAACAGGTCCTCAGAAACACATTTCTCCCTCTCCGTCCATATGTCGGAAGTCTTGCGATGTGCCACCTGCACCAACTGAGTGCAATAGCCGGGTATGGCGCCCTTGCAGTTCTTGTAATCAAGCAACCCGGAAGTCTTTGAATCATCGAAACGGATGCCGCTGAAAGCGAGCACCGCGTCTGGTTTACTCAAGGCCTGTGCAAGTGTCTCAAGATGATTGCCGTAAAAGAAATCGTCGGATGGCAGATATGCGATATAATCATAGGAAGCAGTGTCGATGCCACGGTTCAACGAATATCCCAGTCCGCGGTTAGTTTCGTTTTCAAGATATTTTATGCGTGGGTCGCTAAGGTAATCGGCGATAAAATGCTTGGTGGCATCGGTGCATCCGTCGTTTATGATAATCAGCTCCCAGTATGGATATGTCTGCTGCAAAAGGCTTGAGATCGCCCGACGGATAAACGCGCACTGATTGAAAGTCTGCATCAGAACGGAGAAGGATATTTCCTCACCCTGCTCACAGCCCTTGTAAGAGCGTTTCTGTATTGTTTTGTCAGCTTTCATGGGATCGAGATTTTGTGCTTGCAATTTACAAAATATTAAAATGTTATGCAAACGAAAACATGGAATTATTTAACAAAAAAATGACCAGAAAAAGAATACATGCTTCTGTCTCTGGTCATAAAATTTTGATTTTATATGTCAGTCTGATATCGCTTTTGCAAGTATAGTTTCCCGAATTACTTTCTGAGGACCTCGAGGGCCTCGGAGTAGCGGGGTTCGTCGGTGATTTCGTTCACGAGGTCGCGATATATTATCTTGCCGTCGGCATCGATTACAATCACGGCACGGGCAAGCAGTCCGGCCAAAGGCCCGTCAACCATCATCAGGCCATACTGCTCGGCGAATTTGGGCGAACGGAAGGCCGAGGCAGGCGTGACATTCTTAATACCCTCGGCCTCACAGAAACGGCCGGCAGCAAACGGGAGGTCCATCGATACACACAGTACTGCGGTGTCGGGCAATTCAGCTGCCTCTTTATTGAAACGGCGCACCGATGCGGCACACACCGGGGTGTCGAGGCTCGGGAACACGTTGAGCACCACGCGCTTGCCGCGGTAGTCGTCAAGGCTTATCTCCTTGAGTTCGGGAGTGACGAGAGCGAAACCCGGGGCTTTGTCGCCCACTGCGGGAACGGTGCCGTAAGTGTGGCACGGTGTGCCTTTGAAATAGATAGTCTCCATATGTAGTGTTGTTTATTATTGAATTATTTCAGGCGTGTTAACGATTCTATAACACTTGAGACCATATTTCGGTTGACTCCGAGAATCACATCAGTCACCTTACCCCAGCGGTCGGCCACTATTACAGTGGGAAAAACCTCGGTGCCACAGTCGCGGGCAAGCGACCGTGCGGAAATCAGGAGCGATTCCTTTTCAGAGGGAGTGCCGGCAATCTCGTCGATGCGGTCAGTGTCGCTGCCTGTAAATGCAAGAATAAGTACAGCATCGGTCATCGAATCGCTGACAGCCCTGCGGAGACCGCTCACCGTGGCCGATGCCGAATCGGCCTCGGGGTCGATGATAGCTATCACTGCCGAAGCCTGGAATGGGTCGCCTTTATGGCGGGAATAGCGCTCGCCGGTGGTGGTAGGCAGCGAGAATCCGGGCATAGGGAGCCCGCGCAGATGCTCTATGCGGTTGCCGGTTTCACGATATTTGGCAAACACATCGGGATACATGGCCTGCAGCTGCGCTTCAGTGAGCGGAGCCTGCAGATTGTCGGGCAGATTGGCATAGCTGTAGCGGGCTGTGGTACTCTGCTCGCTCAGTTCGCCGGGATTGTATTCGTTTTTCAAGCTCACCGGCATACCGGTGAAACGATCGGCGATAAGTTCGCATCGGTGTCCCGTCTGACCGTTCACTCTCTGCACTGCGGTAAGCGCCACACGGTGCTCCGAGCCCACGAGAGTATCAGGAGTGAAATGCACGCGATAGGTAGAGTCTGACAGGAAAGTATTTATGCGCCGGTCGATGCTCTGGGGCAGAAGGTCAACAAACTGTCCGTTTGCCTGCACTCCCCCATACGAAGTCTCGAACGGAAGGCGATCCCAGTCGTAATGATATTCCTGCAGGCGATAGTCGCGATAACGGTAATGGTTGCCGCTGAAATAAGCGAGGAAACCGTCGGAACTGTTGCCGTTGCAATTCAGCTTCCAGTCGATGAGATAATCGGCGGGGAAAAGCGTGTCGCCCTTCGCCTCTACGGAAGCGAGACCGAGGTCATACACTATGTCATCGGAACTCATAGGCAGATTCACATCGTAACGCACCGTGGCCGCAAAACGGGTACAGCCGGCAAGTTTCCCCTGCAGCTGCTGCAGCGAACCTATGGCACCCTCCGGAAGCGCGACAGATTTTTTGTCTTTCTTCGACTTTTTCTGCTTTTTCTTCTTTTTTTCTTTCTTCTCCTTAGGCTCGGAGGTATTGGCCCACGCCTCTGTGGCTGTGGCCGAGGCGGCAGGCGAGGTGATGAATGACTGGGCAACAGAAGGTATCCTCCCCGCCTGACTGCAAGGAGGATACAGAACTGCTATCACCATAAAAATTCCTATAATCCCTCTCATAGAAACATGAAACAGTTGAATCGTTTGAAAATATAACCTTCCCCGTGGTGTAAATGTTCATAGGGCATGGCCCTCGGAAGATAAACGGCGCGCCGTTTTGAAATATTATTTGCGCCGGCCCACAAAATTGAGTAAGTTTGTAACTCACAATACAAGAATATGGCTAAGGACAAGATACAGAAAACCAATGTAGCGCGTCTGCTCGAGCGTGCCGGAATACATTTCGAGCTTATTCCCTATGAGGTAGACGAAAACGACCTTGCAGCACAGCATGTGGCCGACCAGCTCGGCGAGGATATCAGCCGCGTGTTCAAGACCCTTGTGCTCAAGGGAGAATATCCGGGCCGTAACTCCGCAGCCTCCAACGCCGCCGGCCACTTCGTGTGCGTGGTGCCCGGCGATACCGAAGTAGACCTTAAAAAGGCAGCCCGCGCAGCCGGCGCCAAGAAAGCCGACCTCATCCCCATGAAAGAACTGCTTCCGCTCACCGGCTACATACGCGGCGGATGCTCCCCGGTGGGAATGAAGAAACCCTTCCCCACTTTCTATCACCTTACGGCTACCGACTTTCCAGAAATCTATGTAAGCGCCGGAGTAAGAGGGCTGCAACTAAAAATCAGACCTGCCGACCTCATAGCCTACACCAACGGCACTGTAGCCGACCTCACCACCGACAACAAACCATCGGAAGCATGAACACATTCGGCAACACCCTGCGCCTCACCACATTCGGCGAAAGTCACGGGCCTGCCATGGGCGGAATAATCGACGGTCTGCCTCCGCATGAGGTGATTGACCTCGCCCGGGTGCGCCTCGAACTCGAAAGGCGCGCTCCGGGCCGCTCGACTCTCGCCTCCCAACGCCGCGAGCTCGACAGCGTGGAGTTTCTATCAGGTCTTATGGCCTACGACGAGGCTTCGGGCGAGATTTCGGCACTTGCGCCCGACACCGTTACCGCCATCACGCTCGGCACTCCGGTGGCTTTCATGATACGCAACACCGACAGCCGAAGCCGCGACTACTCGCAGCTGCAGCACACATTCCGCCCCAACCACGCCGACTATGCCTGGCAGCAGCGCTACGGCATACGCGACTGGCGTGGAGGCGGACGCTCATCAGGGCGCGAGACAGTGAGCAGAGTTGCGGGCGGCGCCATAGCCCGTCAGATTCTCGAGAAGAAGCACATCACCATTGATGCGGCCATTCAGTCAATCGGTGGCGTGGAGCATCCCACAGAGGCACAGATTGACGAGATAATCGCATCGGCCAAATCGGCCGGCGACAGTGTGGGCGGCGTGGCTCTGCTCACTATAGAAGGTGTTCCCGCTGGCATCGGCAATCCGGTTTTCGGCAAACTCGACGCCATGCTCGCATCGGCCATGATGTCGGTCGGAGCTGTAAAAGGCGTGGAGGTGGGCATGGGATTCGCCGGGTGCAGTAAAAGAGGCAGCGAGGTGGCCGACAATTTCATAGACGGCCCGATTGAAAGGCCTGAGTTTGCCTCGAACCACTCGGGTGGCATCCAGGGGGGCATCTCAAACAGCGCCCCGATAGTTATGCGGATAGCAGTGAAGCCCACACCGTCTGTATCCGTGCCGCTTTCAGGCCTCACCGACAAAGGAGAAGTCGTGCCGCTCAACATCACCGGACGGCACGACCCATGCATACTGCCGCGGGTACTTCCGGTGCTCGAGTCTATGGCCGCTCTCACGGTGCTTGATGTCTGGCTGTCGGGTATTCAGCAAACGGCATGGAACCGATGAAACCTTACCGCGACTACAGCGATTTTCTTGCAGACCATTTCCCCTGCAAGATGCAGAAACTCACCGTGGATGCGGGCAACACATGTCCCAACCGCGACGGCACCGTGGGGCGCGGAGGGTGCGCCTACTGCAACAACGCCTCATTTTCACCGTTGGCTCATCTGCGACGCGAACCTGTCTCCGCCCAGCTCGAAGCGGGCAAACGCTTCTTTGAGAAAAAATATCCCCACATGCGCTATCTCGCCTATTTCCAGAGCTACACGAGCACTCATGGCGACAGAGACACACTCATGGCGCAATATCGTGAGGCACTGAGCGTAGAAAAAGTCGACGGACTTATAATAGGCACACGCCCCGACTGCGTGGACGCTCCCCTGCTCGCCATGCTACGGGAACTGAGCAAACCGGTCTTTATGGAATACGGCGCCGAGAGCAGCCATAACACCACTCTCGGCATCGTGAACCGTTGCCACACATGGGAACAGACCGTGGAGGCGGTGCGCCTCACTGTCGAGGCGGGGCTCCCTGCAGGACTTCACTTCATCATGGGCCTCCCCGGCGAAACAACCGACATGATGCTCACCACAGTGCGCCGGGCAGCCGCTCTGCCGATAGCCACCGTGAAGTTCCACCAACTACAGATAATAAAAGGCACGCCCATGGCGCGCCTTTATCAGGAAAATGCTTTCGCTCCCGGCCAACAGCCTACGCTGTTCAGCGTCGAGCAATATCTTGAATTGTGTAGCGAGATAATCGGAATAGTGTCAGAGATCAATCCGCATCTTGCCATAGAGCGTTTCACCTCATCGGCTCCCTCGGAGATGCTTCTCGCTCCCCGATGGGGAATGAAAAACCACGAGTTCACCGACCGCCTGCGTCAGCGGCTTGCAAAGTGACAGGAGCCATCAGGCATACATCGCCTCTATCTCCGAGGCATAGTGGCGGTTAATGACCGGACGGCGTATTTTCAATGTGTTTGTAAGTTCGCCGGACTCCATGGTGAATTCCTTGGGAAGAAGAGTGAACTTCTTGATTTTCTCGAATGAGGCGAAACCCTCCTGCAGGGCATCGATACGTTTGCTGATGAGGTCGCGCACCTGCGAGTTCTTCAGCAGTTCCTCAAGCGAGCGATACTGTATCTTTTTCTTGCGGGCATACTCCTTGACAGCCTCGATGGCAGGCACTATGATTGCGGTGACAAATTTCCGGTTATCGCCGATCACAGCCACCTGCTCGATATATTTGTCTTCGCCCAGACGACTCTCGAGAGCCTGCGGAGCAATATATTTGCCGTTTGAAGTCTTGAAAAGGTCTTTGATACGCTCGGTAAGTATCAGCGCTCCGCTTTCGTCGAAATATCCGGCATCACCCGTGCGGAAGAATCCGTCTTCAGTGAACACAGCCTCGGTCTCATCAGTCTTGTTGTAATAGCCGCGCATCACAGTCGGCCCCTTTACAAGAATCTCATTGTCAGCGCCGATTTTCACCTCAAGCCCGGGAAGCACTGTGCCTACGGTGCCGATTTCATAACCCACATAAGGGAAGCAGCTCACCGTGGCCGTGGTTTCCGAAAGACCGTAGCCTATGACAATAGGCACACCGATGGCACGGAAAAATTCGGTTATGGCAGCACTTAAGGGAGCACCTGCGGTAGGAAAAATGTTGCCGTGCTCTATGCCCATCACGCGGCGCACCTTGGCAAACACACTGCGGTCGTAGAAACGATAGCGCGCCTCAAGCCATGAGGGCACTTTTTTACCAAGACGCACGTAGTCGAGATTACGACGACGGCCTATCTTCAGTGCACGCGCGCACATGAAACGGTTCACAGGGCCCATGGCGGCCATCTTCTCCTGAATCACAGCATATGCCTTCTCCCAGAAGCGGGGCACCGAGCACATGCATGTGGGACGAACCTCGCGCATCGAGGTCTGTATCTCTTTCGGATTGGCGTTCACATATACGCTGATGCCCGTGTCAAGGCAGAAATATGTCCATGCCTTCTCGAAAATATGGCTCAGCGGAAGGAAGCATAGCGATGTGTCGGCATCTGATACCGATGTGAGCACACGATGGTGTATCTCAAGCGCCGCATTGAAACATGAATGAGGCAGGATGGCGCCCTTAGGGTCACCGGTGGTGCCGGATGTATAGAGAAGAGTGGCGATATCCTCGGGCACCGCGGCGTTTTTCCTGCGCTCCACCTCGGCGCGGCAAGCCTCCGTGGCGGCTTTTCCGAGAGCAAGCAGCTGCTCGAATGTCATTGTGGTGTTGTCGCCCTCCTCAAGAGTCACCGTGTCGTAGGTGACAATGCGCTGGAGTGAAGGGAGCCTCTTGGCCACACGACGCGCTATGGCATACTGCTCGGCGTTGCCTGTAAAGATTATCGAGGCGCCGCTGTCGCGCACGATGTACTCCACCTGCTGCTCCGATGAGGTGGCATAGATGCTCACCGGAATGGCACGGTTGGCGAACGCAGCCAGGTCTGTCACAATTATATCGGGGTCATTGAGCGAGAACACAGCCAGTTTCTGTTGTTCCTTCACGCCCAGAATCTCAAGCGCGTATGAAGCGTCACTTACCTGTGCGGCCAATTCTGCCCACGACAGCGGGAGCCATTGCCCCAACTGATTCCGGCGGTAGACCGCCGCCCTGTCGTTGTATTTGCAGCTTTGTCGGTCAACGAGGGTAGTGAGTATGTTTGCCATATCTAATGGTTTAAGTTCGTAATGGGGCATTATATTGTTCCACAGCGCAGTATGTCGCAACCGCAGAGGGGGAACAGAGTACACGGAGAGGAAGTTTCATGCCCGAAAGCGACTTTCGCTTACCAAATTCGGCGCAAATTTAGCGCTTTCGGGCGCTCTTTCCGTAATGTCAGCCTTTAAAACTGACATGGAGTTAACGCTCTTTAACAAAATCAACCCTTTTCACTTCTTGCCGCTACGGCCGTAGCGGAGCAGACGGCTATAGTGTTCGTCGTCGTTAATAAGGGCCAAGGCCTGCCGGTACGACGGGCTTAGAACAGGATTCACAATCTTGAAATATGTTGAGGTATCGAACATATCGCGGCCTATAATACCTTTGATTATAGTCGACATCATTTTTTCAGAACGGGCCATCTGCTCGGCATTGTATTTCACGCTGTCGGCCTCTCCCATTTTCAAAATCTCATCAAGCATAGCGGGTGTCACCTCGAACCCCTCGATGAATTTCTGCTCTGTGGGATAGGCGGCTTTCAGCTCTTTGCGGTGGTCATCGACATAAGTGATGCTATAACGGTTGATTATGCCTTTTGCCACGAGGTCACGATAATAATCGGAATATGCCGTGGTATCGATCGGCACAAAAAGGTCTGGCATTATGCCACCGCCGCCATACACGGCACGATGGTTGCGCAATGTCTCGTATCGTAATGAATCGGGCAGATGCACCGAGTCTTCCGACGAGAACTCCCCTGCCTCGTAGCGGTGGAGCATGTCCTTGCGGTAATCGTCGCCATCGCCGGGAGCATACGGTTTCTGGATGGAGCGTCCCGAAGGAGTATAGTAGCGCGAGACTGTCAGCCTTATCATCGAACCGTCGGGGATAGGGAACGGACGCTGCACAAGACCCTTGCCGAAGGTGCGTCGGCCCACGATGAGACCGCGGTCATTGTCCTGCAGTGCTCCGGAAAGTATCTCGCTTGCCGATGCTGAATACTGGTTGGCCATCACCACAACTTTGCCATCGGTCATGTCGCCCGATTTCTCCACGATGTAATCCTGACGCCCGAGTTTGGGTGCGTCGGTATAGACCACAAGGTCGCCCTTGTTCAGGAAATGCGACGCAAGGTCGGTGGCGGCGTTGAGGAAACCACCGCCGTTGTCCTCGAGGTCGATGATGAGGTTTTTCATACCCTTCTTCTTCAGTTCGGCAAGGGCTTTCTTGAACTCCTCGTTTGTGCTTTCGGCGAAACGCGATATACGTATATATCCAGTGGTCGGGTCTGCCATATAGCTGGCGTCGACACTGTAGACGGGTATATCGTCGCGTGTGACATGGAATGCCAGAGGTTGTGCCGCACCTTTGCGAAGCACTTTGAGATCTACCTCAGAACCTTTGGGACCACGGAGTATGCGCAGGATGCGCGAGTTGGGGCTCTTCACACCCGATAGCACCGAGTCACCGGCCTGCAGTATGCGGTCGCCTGGCAGAATGCCTACTTTTTCCGACGGTCCGCCGGATGTAGTCTGAATCACAAACAGGGTGTCGTTGAGCATGTTGAATTGTATACCGATGCCGCTAAAACCGCCTTCGAGCGGTATGGTGAGCTCGCGTGTCTCCTCGGGATCGGAATACGACGAATGAGGATCGAGTGTCTTGAGCATAGCCACGATAGCATCGGTGACGATCTTATCGGAGTTGACCGAATCAACATAATAGGTCTCTATTACCTTCTCGGCATAGCGGAGTTTCTGGTCGGGCGGAAGCTGCGGGCGCTCTCCGTTACCCTGCATGAATATCTGTGAAGTGGCGGTCAGCGCCACTGCCGATGCTATGGTTATAAGTAATTTTCTCATCTTTCAGGTCAATTTGCTGCGTTCGGCATGAGTTGAACGCATTAATAAATAGTTGAATGCATCCGGTGAGAGCGGTACACGATATTAACTGCGCGGCGGCTGTGGGATGAAACGCGACACATCCTCACCGTATGACGCCAACTCGCGAACCACCGAAGAACTTACCGAAGCCAGCTGTGGCTCAGCTAATATCAAAACGCTCTCGAGCCCGGAAATGTTGCGGTTTACATCCGCCAAAGTGCGCTCATACTCAAAATCGGCAACCGACCTCACCCCTCGCAACAACCAGCGGGCTCCGCAGCGCGCGGCGGCCTGCACAGTAAGGCAGTCGAACTGTATCACTCTCACCTTCGGCTCGCCGGCGTAAAGTCGCTCGATGGCAGCTACACGTTCGGCTGCGTCGGCACTCCCCTTCTTGGCGGCGTTTATTCCGACGCCAATGACGATTTCATCGAAAAGAGACAGGGAGCGGTCCACAATCGATTTATGCCCTATGGTAAACGGGTCGAACGATCCGGCGAACAATGCCGTGCGCTTCTCGCGCAAATCCTCCGAGGGGGTGTTACATGTCATGATATTTTCAAACTTGCAATTTCGGTATCATCCTCCACCACGAGATTGTCGATAATGAATCCCTGACGGTCGGATGTGTTTTTACCCATATAGAACTCGAGAAGGTCGGCAACGCCGTCTTCCTTGCGCATTGTCACACGGTCGAGACGCATATCGGCTCCGATAAAACCGCGGAACTCATCTGGCGATATCTCTCCAAGACCTTTGAATCGTGTAATCTCCGCCGCTGCGCCAAAACGCTCTATCGCCGCCACACGCTCCTCGTCGGAATAGCAGTAGACTGTCGACGACTTTTCGGGAGCCGCGACCTCGGCGCCATCATCGGCATGCCTGGACTTACGGGCCTTGGCGGCGGTTTTCTTGCCCTGACGCTTCACTGCGTTGCGGTCTCGCACACGGAACAGGGGTGTCTGCAGCACATAGACATGCCCCTTCTTCACGAGGTCGGGGAAGAACTGCAGGAAGAATGTGAGCAGCAGCAGACGTATGTGCATGCCATCGACATCGGCATCGGTGGCTATTATCACATTGTTGTAACGCAATCCGTCGATACCGTCCTCGATGTTGAGAGCAGCCTGGAGCAGATTGAACTCCTCGTTTTCATATACAACCTTGCGAGTGAGGCCAAATGAATTGAGCGGCTTGCCTCGGAGAGAAAACACAGCCTGAGTCTCCACATCGCGTATTTTAGTGATGGACCCCGAGGCCGAGTCGCCCTCGGTGATGAATATCGACGACTGCAGCTTACGGTCTTCATCACCTTTGGGGTCATTGAGATGTATGCGGCAATCACGCAGTTTACTGTTGTGAAGGTTCACTTTCTTGGCACGCTCGCGGGCTATCTTGGCCACTCCGGCCATAGCCTTGCGCTCGCGTTCGCTCTCCTGCACCTTTTTCAGCATTATCTCACCCGTCTCGAGATTTTTATGCAGATAGTTGTCGAGTTCCTTTTTCAGGAAATCGCTGATATATTTTGCCACTGTCGGGCCATCCGGACCCATGTCGCGCGAGCCGAGCTTGGTTTTTGTCTGCGACTCGAACACCGGCTCCTCCACTTTTATCGAGATTGCGGCTATCATGCCGTTGCGGATATCCGTATATTCGAAATTGCGCCCGAAATATTCCTTGATGGTGCGCGAAACCGATTCCTTGAAGGCTGCGAGATGTGTACCGCCCTGCGTGGTATGCTGGCCGTTGACGAAGGAGTAATATTCCTCGCCATACTGGTTGGCATGAGTGATGGCCACCTCGATATCGTCGCCCCGAAGATGAATTATAGGATAGAGGCTCTCCTTGGTCATGTTCGACTTAAGCAGATCGAGCAGACCGTCGCGCGACAGATAGCGCTTGCCGTTGAAATAAATCGAAAGTCCGGTATTGAGATAAGTATAGTTCTTAACCAGAGCCACGATGAACTCAGGATTAAAACTATAATCGCGGAAGATAGAAGCGTCGGGGGTGAACTCCACAAATGTGCCATTCGCCTCGTCGGAATGCTGCTCCTCCACGAGGTCTACAAGCTCTCCGCGCTCGAAAGTGGCCCGGGTCATCAGACCGTCGCGGTGCGAACATATCACGAACCTGTTGCTTAGGGCATTCACAGCCTTTATTCCCACACCGTTGAGACCCACCGACTTCTTAAAAGCCTTGGAATCGTATTTAGCGCCGGTGTTCATCTTCGAAGCCACATCCACCAGTTTGCCAAGAGGAATTCCGCGGCCATAGTCGCGCACCCTCACGGTATGGCCGTCGAGCTCGATGGTGAGCTTTTTGCCATAACCCATCATATATTCGTCGATGGCGTTGTCGACCACCTCTTTCAGGAGCACATATATACCGTCGTCATTATACGAACCGTCGCCTAATTTGCCGATATACATGCCCGGGCGCAGACGTATATGCTCTCTCCAGTCGAGAGTGCGTATATCCTCCTCGCCGTAATCTACCGGCTCGGAATTATCGTCTTCGTCAGCCGGTTCATCGTCGACCAAATCGAAAATGTCAGGGGCTGGGAGTGTTTCCTCCTGCTTACCGGAAGTATTTGCAAATGTGAGTTCCTGCTCGCTATCGCTGAATATATTCTGATCGTTCATGGCTGCTAAAGGTGCCGCTGTGGTGTTTGCGCGCTTTGCGGCACACAAAATTACAGAATTTCCACGATTTCCGCAACCCCCCGTTTCATCATATAAATACAGTTCCCGGCGCAGTTTCAACACTAAGTGCTGAAACTGCGCCGGGGCTGTGTATGGTGTTTGAAAACAGAGGGAGATCAATCATCGACCGGACTGAAATTGTCTTTTGTGACTCCGCAGACGGGACAAACCCAATCGGCCGGAAGGTCTTCAAAAGCTGTGCCGGGCGCTACTCCGTTATCAGGATCACCTACAGACTGATCATACACATATCCGCATACATCGCATTCATATTTCTTCATCGTTCTTCAGAAATTAAATGTTAGACAATCACAAGAGTTGAATCACATTTTAATAAACGCATGAACGATGGCTGAGGTTCACGCTTACTGTTGCGGCGTTTTCACAGCTGTAGCAAACTTTCGGCCGTAGTCGCGACACTGTTCCAGAGCGTCATCATCGGGGACCCAGGTCACGCGGATGCCATTGTCTTCCACATCGAAACCGGCTTTCTTGAGTTCCTCACAAAGTATCTTGACCGACTCTCCACTCCATCCGTAACTGCCGAAAGCGCCGCCTTTTTTATTGCGGAGTTTCAGGCCCTTGGCCATCTCAAGCAGCCCGGCTATGGCAAACGACACGCCGTTGTTGATAGTAGGCGAACCGACAAGCACCGCTTTAGAACGGAACATTTCGGTGAGTATGTCGTTCTTATCCTGCTTGGCGGCATTGAAAAGGCACACTTTCACATCAGGATCGGCCTGCTCTATACCTTCGGCAATAGACTCGGCCATGCGGCGCGTACTGTTCCACATAGTGTCGTAAATCAGGGTGATACGGTTCTCCTGATAATTTGCCGACCACTGCCGGTAGGATTCGATGATATCGGCCACATGCGAGCGCCACACCACCCCATGGCTCGGAGCTATGAGACGCATGGGAAGATTCATGCCGAGTATCTCTTTGAGCTTGCGGGCGGCCATAGGCGAATATGGGCTCACGATATTTGCATAGTATTTCAGGGCCTCATACATGAGATCGGAGAGATTTTCGGTGTCGTCGAAAATCGACTCCGTGGCGAAATGCTGTCCGAAGACATCGTTGGAGAAGAGTATACCGCCGTCGCCGTCGAAGTAACTCACCATGGTGTCTGGCCAGTGAAGCATCGGCGCCTCGATGAAGGTAAGTGTGTGGCTGCCGGTGGAAAGCGTGTCGCCCGTGTGCACCGTCACGAAATTCCAGTCCTCGTGATAGTGGCCGCGGAGTATCTCCTTTCCCTTACAGGTGCAGTAGATGGGTGTACCGGGAATCTCACGCAACAGTTCGGGCAGCGCTCCACTATGGTCGATTTCATTGTGGTTCATCACAATGGCATCGATTGCAGACAGGTCGACAACCTCTTTGAGGCGGCTCACGAACTCACGGTCGTAGGGCTGCCACACGGTGTCGATGAGCACGGTTTTCTCATCGCGGATAAGATATGAATTGTAGCTCGACCCATGGTCCGTGGAAAGTTCGTCGCCATGAAAACGGGTCAGCTGCCAGTCGGTCTTCCCCACCCAGGTCACCAGGTCGGTAAGTTTCTTAGCCATTATTTCCTTTGTCTTGAAATCAGAATTCAAACTCCTCCATGGTCATAGTGGAAAGCTCCTGCAGACGGGGCACCAGACGGGTAAAGTGCTCAGCATTCATATGCTGCTCCAAATCGGCACGGCTCTGCCAAGTCTCAACTATCATGAGACTGTCGTCGCGTGTAAGCGAGGATAGCACATCGTAGCTGATGCAACCCTTGTCGTGAAGAGAATATTCGGTAAGTTCGGTAGCGGCATCGATGAGGGGTTTGCGGTTTTCGCTCTTTTCAATAAGCAGCGACACATTGATTCTAATCATAGCTAGTTGTAATTTAGTTGTTAAGGCGTGGTTTACAGTCAGCCGGGCACCTTGCGTGCACCCGCTCACAACAATTGAACAGACTATGCCTGTTGCCGGTTGCAAATATACGCACTTTTTTCGTCTCGGCGTATGCTTATTTCAATCTGCAATGGTGTCGGGGTGCATGCGGGCGAAGCGGCGGATAGTGCGGCGGATATTTTTCCATTTCGGGAAGATGGCAAAGGGGCGCATCGGACCATAGCTTACCGCCATGACGAGAATCGAGAACAACGCCGCTATCAGCAACCATCCATAAATTTCCTTCATGGCAAACACCATGGCCTGCGGCTGAGGCATGCCCCATGCAATGATGTCGCGCATAAACACGTGGCGGAACCACTCTCCCACTATGGCCGGCCCGAGAGTTGCACCCATCACGGCCCCCGTGAAGCCATTGATGGTAAGCGCCTGCGGAAAGACTATAAACGGCAACCCACTCTGCACTATAGATGTGAGAAATACTATCGAAATTATCACCGAAGCCATGCCGCGGAGAAACAGCGGCAGAGCCAGCGCCTGCTTCTCCACATTAAATCCTATGCCGAAGTAAAACCATGCAAGATAGCCCGCGGCGAGGGTAAACCCTATCAAGGTCATTGTCTTGTAGCGCCATTTGCGCAGAGCGAATGTAGCATAGGTGAAACCCACTCCCGCCACGATGCCCGCGAAGACATACCAGTTGAGGTCAATCAGACTTGTGTCGTCGAATCCAAGAATCTGACCAGCATAACTGTGCTCGAACACATGTTCAGTGGCCATCAGCGTAAAAAACACGAGATAGACAAGCGTGGCACGAATCACATTGCGATTTTTCATCGCCATGAATGAGATATAGGGGTGCCGCAGGAATGTGGCGCGCCACAGGTTCAGGGCCAGGGCACAAAGTCCAAGCAATGCCACACCGCGGATTTCCGCAGCATCCCACCAGTCGAAATAGTTGCCGTAGACGCACACGAAGGTGAAGCACAGCATCACAGCGCCCCAAAGCAATGAACCTATCCAGTCGATGCCTAAAAGCGGGATGAACATGGGAGTTCTCACCGGCCGTACGAGCACCAGCACCACCAGCATCATCAGAGCGAGTAAGCCACATATAATCCAGTGCATATACTGCCAGTGAGCGAAAAAGGCCGCATACACCGTAGCAATGCCGCTGAGCTGTATCACCCCGTCGACCACGATATAAACATAGCAGAAAAACACCGACATGTCGCGGTAAGGTGTGAGCCACAGCTGGATGGTGGAATTGCAAGCGAAGGTGCCCTGCATTCTGAACCATCCTGCCACAAAACAGCTCATCACAAGCACGGGCACGCTGTCGGTGAGGGCACACACCACATTGACCGCTATCAGCACAATGCCCACCGACAGAAGCTGTGTGCGGTTGGAGAACCGGAACTTTATGCGGAACATCACAGCGAAATTGAGCGCCATGCCCACGAGCGACGCATAGCCCGCCATGAGTATATCCTCGCTCATCAGCGCCCGGTCTCCCACCATATTTGATGCGGCGGCCAGATACACGCCGCCCGAGAACTGAATGATCAGCACAAAAACGATGAATATCCATGGTTTCAGTCGTCGCGGCACATAATCGGGCACATCGGGGATATCAAAGCACCCCTTCGGAACAAGCCTCTCTGCCATCTCAGTACTTCACACGGCATTCCACATTCATTCCGGCACGCAGGCGGCCCATGTCGGCGGCGCTGTTATCGGAAGTAAACTCAATCCTCACCGGCACCCGCTGACGCACCTTCACGAAGTTGCCGGCCGAATTGTCATGCGGCATACGCGACAGAGAGGCACCGGTGGCTGTAGAAATCGAGCCGACCACTCCATGAAATGTCACATCAGGGATGGCGTCGACTTCTATCTCCACATCGCTTCCAGGCTCAATGTGTCTGAGTTGCGTCTCCTTATAGTTGGCTGTTACCCATGTCTCACCGGTGTCAACGATGTCAAGAAGCGTCTGACCAAGTTGCACGAGCTGTCCCTGCTGTATCTCCTTGCGGCCGGCGAAACCATCGCAGGGAGCAAGTATCACTGTATAGCTGAGATTCAGTTCTGCGGTCTCAAGCAAAGCCTTGGCAAGTTCGATGCCCGCTTCCGACTGCGACACGCGGCTGCGGTTCACATCCACCACCGTCGTAGATGACGAGTGCTGCCTCCGCAGCATCTCATAGCGGGCCCGCTTAACCTCGTAATCGGTCTTCATGCGGTCATATTCCTGCTGTGTGGCGGCCTCCTGCCCGAGCAGACTCTCATAGCGGGCGAGGTCGGTGGCGGCATTCTCCATCAGCACCTTGGCCTCGGTCACAGAAGCATCGCTCACAGCCACGTTGGCGGTGGCCGAGACCACCGAGCGGCCGGCCACGCCGCGCCCTGCCAAGGCGTTCTGATAATCGGCACGGGCACGGGCCACATTCAGAAGCATGTCAGCATCGTCGATTATCACCAGAGTGTCACCCCGGTGCACCGGTTCATATTCGCGGAAACGAATCTCCTTTATATAGCCTTGCACACGACTGTTTACCGGCACTATCTGTCGGTTCACTTGTGCATTGTCGGTAAACTCCACATTGCCAAGGTGCACGAATTTCACACCTACCCACACCGCTGCCGCGGCTATTACAGCTATGGTAAGGATATAGGATATTATTTTTTTGCTACGGATTTTCATATTTTTCCTATTGTAAAAAGTAGACGATAATAACTGTAGATGATGTTAATACGGGCATTCACAAGGCGCTGTTCGGCATCGAGGCGCGCATTGGCGGCATCGAGCAGATCGGTGATAAGAGCCATGCCGGCACCATAACGTGTGGCCACTGTGCGGTAATTACGCATCGCGAGCTCCACCTCTTTGTCTCTTGTGTCAAGTTCCACCTGCGATTCCTGCCACCGGATATATGCCTCATTCACTTCAAGTGATACATCCTCATTGACCATTTCAAGCTCGTTCTGCGCCACCAAAGTTGCAGCCCTGCTGCGTGCAAGCGATTTATTGCCTTTATAAAGCGACGATATGTTATAGCTCACCCCGAGACCGACATACCAATAGCTGAGATTGCGGTTAATAGGAGGTACTTCTGTAAGAATAGGACCACCGAACGACCATCCGGCCTCAAGTCCGACTTTCGGCAAACGCTCTGCCCGGGCGAGCGCTTCAGCGCTCCGACTGATGTCCACTCCGTTCCGGGCCAGTTTCAGTCGTGGCGAAGCCATAACAGCCTCATGCTGGCATTGCTCCAATGCAGGCATCTCCTGGACTTTAAGCAGCATTGTAGAGTCAGGCACTATCACTGTGCCTTCAGGCAGACCGGCTGTAGTCACGAGGTTGTCATTGAAAATCCGCAGATTGTTATCGATATTCACTATTTGAAGTCCGAGATTCGACACAAGCAGCTCATATCGGGTGATGTCATTGAGCAGCACTGTGCCCTGTTCATGACGGGCATGCATCTCGTCGAGTACACGGTGCGCCGCGGCGAGATTACTTTCTGCCACTTTGCGCAGATTTCTGAACTTGTATATATCGAGATAAAGCCCGGTGATGCGGAAACGCAGATTGTCGCGTTGCAGGTCGGTTGCGAAGCGCGTGGCTGTGGATTTCAGTTCAGCCACCTTTATCGAACTTGCAATGGCACCACCCGCATAAATCGGCTGAGTGATATTTATGCCCACATTATTGCCAAAACGGGGAATAGGAGCACACTGATAGTCGGAGAAATCGCGGGCGGTGGTGAAGCCGTCGCCATTAACACTTACTGACAGCGACGCGCTGATATCCGGCAGCCGCCCTGCACGCGACACACTTAACTGACGCTGAGCCTCCTGTTCGGAGGCATACGCCGTGCGAAGGCCTGCGCTATTGGTCTCGGCCACCATGTAGATTTCCTCCAAGGTGATGACTCTCTGACCATAGGCACACACTCCGACGCCCGACAGACACACGCACAGCATGCCTGCGAGCAATCTGAGATTGTTCATAGGGAAACAGATTTGATTTTAGAGTGATGAATCGGATAGAGCCCGCACCCACAAATTAAGGTCAGGCTTCAGAATGAGTACCCCCTCTCACACGGAGGCTGTGCTCTTCCAGTTTTCAAGGAAACCCCAGTTTCGCACCGTGGTCTTGACAATAGATGTTGCAGTAATTTGATTGGTCATAAACAGGCGGTTCATTGTAAACCGCACTGCAAAATTACAAAATTTTTCAATTTTGAAGGGAGAAAGATGATTAGTATCTTTGCAGAAAAATCAGTTGCCAACCTAATATCGTGACTAAAACCATAAGAGAACTACCGATGGAAAAAATCACACGCCATGCCCGTGTCGATGTGGCCGACGCCCTGCGCGGACTCGCAGTGCTGGGCATCATCCTCCTCCACTCGATTGAACACTTCAACTTCGGCGCCTACCCTGACACAAGCACACAACCGTTGTGGCTCAACTTCACTGACAGTGCCATATGGGACGGTCTTTTCTTCATGTTCGGTGGAAAAGCCTACGCCGTGTTCGCCCTGCTTTTCGGCTTCAGTTTCTTCATCCAGGACGACAACCAGCGCTTACGGGGCAACGACTTCCGTAAACGCTTCTGCTGGCGCCTGACGCTGCTTTTCATAATCGGCAACATCAACGCCATGTTTTTCACGGGAGAAGTGCTGGTGCTTTTCTCTATCGTAGGGTTCTCTCTGGTGGCAGTATGCCGCATGAAGACACGCACTGTGATGTGGATTGCCGCCATATGTCTGCTACAGCCTGTTGAAATCTACTACATCGTGCGAGGCATCATCGACCCCACATATATGGCTCCCGCCATCCCCTGGCAGGAATGGTGGAGAGTGACCTACGAATATCAGTCTTCCGGAAATTTCTGGCAGATGGCGAAGGTGAACCTCTGGGAAGGCCAGCTCTTCAGCCTGGGCTGGGCATGGGATAACGGCCGTTTCTTCCAGACGGCGGGTATCTTCATGCTCGGCATGCTGATAGGCCGTAACGGATGGTTCCTGCGCGACAAACTCCACCGCTGGGCCAGAGTGCTCGGATGGTCTATAGCCGGCTACTTCCCCTTGAGCGGCCTCGCATCCATGCTGCCTGAATATATATCAAACCAGGAACTGCTGAGACACTCGCTGCTCGTGCTCAACTCGCTGAGCAAGTTCTGCTTCATGATGATGCTCGTAAGCGCCGTGCTGTATCTGTGGTACCGCACGAATGCAAAAAAAATGTTGGCCAAGCTCATTCCTTATGGTAAAATGAGCATGACCAACTATGTGACCCAAAGTATAATCGGATCGTTCCTGTTCTATAACTGGGGGCTCGGGCTATATCGCTACCTCGGCATCACCGCCTCGGTGTTCGTGGGCGCGGCAATCTTCATCGTTCAGCTTTATTTCTGCCGCTGGTGGCTGAAAGCGCATTCCCACGGCCCGTTCGAGCATGTGTGGAAGCGCCTCACCTGGCTTCGCTGAGCCTCAACGGATGGCATTAAGACGGCCTGTCCAGCCGCCGTTGCGCGACAAGTGCATCTTTATACTGTCTGAGGCCTTTAATTTGCCGCTTTTATGCCGGTAATCCATAGCCTGACGGGGAGCGTTGATGCCGTCCTCAAACCACTCAGCCTCATATTCGGCATCAGGTGAGAGGAAGTCGAGATCCACAGTCACATCACGCCACCTATCACCGTCGCCGCGCATGGCTGCAAGCCACCAGTCGGCACCCTTGCGTTTGGCCACTACATAAAGTTTGCCCGGTTCGGCAAGAAGCACACGGGTTTCGTCCCATGTCTCGGGTACATCGGCTATGAAGTGGGCGCAGTCGGGGTTGCGGTAGTACATCGTGGGGCTGTCGGCAGTCATCTGCAGACCGCTCTCGAATGTGGTGAAAAGCGCCATCTGGTAAGCGCGTGTGCCAATTGAGGCAGAATTGGGACGGTCGCAGCCGTAAGACTCAGGCTGCATGCTGATCATGGCGCCCGGTGTATAGTCCATCGGCCCCACGGCATTGCGCATGAAGGGGAGCCAGAGCGAATTGTCGGGGCGTGTATGTCCCATCTGCTCCATGCCGCGCACACCTTCATAAGAAATCACATTGGGATAGCGCACATCGAGTCCGGAAGGCTTGTGGGCGCCATGGAAGTCGACAAGCAGATGATGCTCGGCGGCAGCCTTGGCCACACGCTCCAGATAGTTGTTCATCCATTGGTCGGTGCGGTCCATGAAATCAATCTTGAGACCCTTTATACCCCATTCCTCCAGCGTGGCAAAAAGGTCGAAATGCTTTTCCACATTGAGCCATGTCATCCACAGAATCAAACCTACGTTTTTCTCCTGGCCGTAACGGATGAGCTCCATCACATCCACACGCGGATTGGGAGTGTAGGGGTCCATGGTCGATTTCGCCCATCCCTCATCGAGCACGATATACTCTATGCCGTGTTTGGCAGCAAAATCTATGAAATATTTGTATGTATCGAGGTTGAAGCCCGATTCGAAATCGACATCATCTCCGTAGACAGACGCTCCGTTCCACCACTCCCAGGCAGCCTTGCCGGGACGAATCCACGATGTGTCCTCAATCTCACACGGGTCGCTGAGCTGCGCTGTAAGAGTTTGCGACGCTATGTCTGCCGCGTCTCCGAAAGCCATGTAGCGCCACGGAAAATCGCGAGAACCTGCGGTGCGGGCCAGATACGGAGCCTCCTGCTCAATCTTCTCGCTGCGGTCGCCGTCGTAACCGAATTTAAGGGGAGTGCGCGGAAAAACAGAGTTGAAGCCGCTGCCTGTGCCTTTCAGGAACATGCCGGCATAATCTCGCAGATTACTCTCGGAGAAGAGCACCCATTCGCCGCCGGGCATTTCGAACAGCGCCGGCATAAGACTCATGCGGTCGGCGTCGTTCCACTCGCTCAGCTTCTTATGTGAATAGGATTCCTCCTGCGAGGTTTTCCATCCGCCGGGCTGCTGCAGATGCGCCATGCTCTCCTGAGGGAGTGTAACCCTGAAATCCTCGGCCATCACATTCACCGAGTCGGGGAAATGGGTGATGAAACGGTAAGCCACACCATTGTCGTACACACGGAACTCCACATCAAAATCGCCGAAACGGAGCAGCGCATAGGAATAGCGGTCATCTATCCTGGAGTATTTCACCGGCACAACAGGCTCAATCACTCCTTCATGGCGTGTGGTCTTAGCCTTTTTCAGTCTGGAATTTATGCCGAGGTCCTTGTCCTCAAGGCGCATAGCCACAGCGGCATCAATCTGTTGGCCAGCAGGGGTTATCACAATAAATCGCAGCGAGTCTGAAGGCGCAACCTTTACCTTCACGCCGCCGTCGGGCGAGGTGATATCATAAGTTTTCACTGCCGCCGTTGCCGGCGAAAAATTTCCGGCTGTAAGGCACAGAGCGGCGAGGGCGCACGTAGCTTTTCCGGCAAGATTCATTCGGTTTTTAAACAATTGCTTCATTTTCACACAGAAGTGCTTGAGTTTTGATTATCGAGCTACAAAAGTAATTATTTTTTAAGGTATTGTCCTAAACACCGGTTGCCAATTTTTTCGACCCGTCAACATGTAAATAAAAAAACTGTTGTAAATTTGTGTAAAACAAACCATAAACAGCAATATCGCATATGACCAGAAACTTCAAGCCAGAGGCGTGGTTCCTGCCACAGCCTGTGATGGTAATCGGCACCTACGACGCCGATGGAACACCCAACGCCATGAATGCCGCATGGGGCGGACAGTGGGATTATAAGGAAGTGATGATTTCGATGGGAGCGCACAAGACCACCGAGAATCTCAACCGTTGCGGCGAGTTCACACTCGCTTTCGCCACCGAAGAGACCATGGTCGCCTCCGACTATGTGGGTATAGTCAGTGGCAAACAGCATCCCGACAAGCTGCAGGCCACCGGTTGGAAACAGGAAAAGGCCGGAAATGTCAACGCCCCGGTATTCGGCTGCTTCCCCATGACAATGGAGTGCCGCATCAAGGAAAAGCTTTATGAGTCGGCCACAGGATACTATATCGTGGCCGATATCATCAACATTGTCTGCGACGAAAAATATCTCGGTGCCGACGGCAAACCCGATGTGGAGAAGATGCGCCTCATCACTTTCGACCCTGTTCACAACGGATACATCTCCCTCGGCAAGCGTGTGGGCAACGCCTTCAAGGACGGAACCGCACTCAAGTCGAAATAAGAGAAAAACATCATCCTGCGGGGAGCCTGGCAGCGTCAGACTCCCTGCGACTGTTTATCTGTTCAGCCAGTATCTGCGCTCGCTCTCTTCCATCTTTTCGATGGCATAACGGAGGGCGGTGCGCGGCATAGCCTCATGATGCTCTTCGAGGAAACGGATAAGCACATCCATGTTGCGCTTGCCCACTTCGCGGAGCATCCAGCCGGTGGCCTTGTGTATCAGATCGTGGGGATGGCCGAGCAACTTCTCGGCAAGCCGTAGCGTGTCGGCGAGCTCGTCAGCCCTTATCAGCCGCCATGTGGTGACGATGCCGATGCGCTGTTGCCACAGATTGTCGCTTTCCACAAGCGTGTCGAGCACGCTGCGGTCGGGCAACTTTCCGCCGGCCGACGGATGCAGAAGCCATTCGCCCAGAATCTTCGGGCACGACATATCCACCAGGTCCCAGTTGTTGGCCCTCCGGGCATTATCAAGATAAAACCGCGCCACCTCGTCGCGGCGCGCGGCACGGGTCGTAGCCGGTTCCTTCCTTTTCGGAAGAGCCGCCTTCATCTCCTCCACGAGCAGGAGAAAGCCCGCGAGCCTCGCTTCGTGCCATTCCGACTGCAACAACCGCTCTATTTCGCCGAAAGGCACATCAAGGCGCGCTTCCTTTACCACTATGCGGGTTGTGGGCACCTTCACTCCGAGAAAGCGGTCTCCTTCGCCATACTCCCCTGCTCCAGTCTTGAAAAATCGCGATAGGTGCCGTGCCTGATCCTCATCGGCCAGCATCTCCAGTGTGCCGAGAATATCTTCTGCTGTCGTCATTCTGAAAGGATAAATAAGTTTACCAACTCCGGGGTTCCATCGCCGGAGGAAGAACCACGGGATAAAAATTATAGTCACTCAGATGGTCGCATGATTTACGCAAATAAGCTGCTGTCGAACTGTTGGGAAACATCTCGACCGCGGTCTTCAGTTCGCCAACTGCAGCATATGCCCTTGCAGCACGCTCCGGATCGGTGAACATGGCGAGCGCCTGCCTACGCAACGCTTCCGCTTTCTCGTTGACAGCGATTATCTGCTTACGTTTATGCGAACTGTAAAGCGAACGCGATATCATATCGCCCCAGTAATTTGACGCCAATGCCCACGCATGCGGTCCCACAGAGTTTTGGAGACCTGCCGCATAAAGAAGCATAAGCTCGGCTCGTGTGTCGGAGTCGTATTCGGTATCGATTCTGTGCTGAAGCGCAGCCATTTTCCGGGCGAAGTGCAGGCGGTAGCGGGCATCGCTATCCATCTTCCCCTTGCAGGAGAAAGGATAGCGGTTGAAATACCGCGAGACATAGCGGCTGAGTTCAAAATCGGGTGACACCTTCTCAAGCCACTCGGCGGCCTCGTCGTAACGGCTCTCAAGTATGAGTTGTGTGCCGATGATATCATAGAGATATTCCGGATCAATGTAGCTGCCGTCGTTCAGGAAATGGTCGAAACGGCTCTGTGGTGTTTCCATAGCCTCGGAAAGCGCTATGATATTGTCTACGCCCACCGAGTCGAGATTCACGAAATAGTCGCAGGCATAGTCGTAACCGTAATCGTAATACCTGTCGCCGACATCCTTGCGAGACTTTCTCACCTTATCCCAGGTAACAGTGTCGGTCACCTCCTTATATGTCTCGGTCTTTTCGTCATATACATAGTCGGTGCGCCTTATTACCGGCACCTTCTTGAAAATGGCGTTGTCTGCGTAATTGAGATACTGCAGAGCGCGCACCGGATTGCCCGAGCGATAGCACAACGGCGCTACACGCCCTATCAGCACCTTGCGCATCATGTCGGCAGGATAATAGATAGACCATCCGCAGATGTGACTGTCGCGGCCCGATTCCTCATATTTACTGCGCACCTCAGGAGTGAGGCCCAAAGTTATTACTCCGTCGAGCCAACGCAGCTCGCCCTCCAGAAAACTCTCGAAGGGGGCATCGTATTGCGGTGCATTGGCTGCTGCTATATAAAGCCGGAGGATGCGTGCCGAATCATGGAGCGCACTGTCCGGCGCTTCCTTCATTGCCGCGTCGGCATATCCGGCAGCCTCGGCATAATGTCCAGTCTTGTCGGCGAGAAAAGCAGCTGCATAGTTCCATCGCGCCCTCTGCTCACCGTTGCCCTGGCGCACCACCGGCATGACCATATCATACAGTTCGCGGTAACGGTTCTGTTGCGCAGCGATTTCTTTTCCTACCATATCGGCATATTCGCGACCGTATTGCAGCGAATAATTCTGCAGATTGGCCGGTTCTTGCGAGCCGTCGGCCTGACGCTCGGCCTCTCTGATTTCGCGTTGTAGGTATGCCATCACTTCCGGCGAATCGGGAGCCTTCAGTGCAAATGCCTGGAACATGCCGTCGCTCTTGATTTCAGGAAGTTTTTCGGGAAGATATTCAGTGTAAATCTCCACAGCCTTTTCGGGCTGACCTGACAACTGGCATGCGCCAGCGGCATAATCGGCAGCCATGGCGCGCACCACATCCGGCCTGAAAAGCAGCTCTGTTTTCTCCCAGTAAGCGATGCAACCCTTATAATCGCGCAGCGCCTTGAGGCAGCGGAGCACCTGCAGCGCATAGCGGTCGGCATACTTCTTTCCACTGTAGGCTTTTGCTTCTGCGACAATTGAAGCCAGTTCACGCGAGGGGGCATCACCGTCGACATGATAATACCATTTTGTGCCAATATCCTTGACAACCTTCTCGCTTCTCTTTGCAAGAGCGAGAAGGCTCAGTGCTTCGGTTTCTTTGTTCTCCACCATCCATCGGGCGAATCCGTTACGACCGCTATAGCTGTTTTTTTCAGCAAGCGCCTTGATACTGTCAAGCGGCCAGCGGTAGACCACCTCGCGGATATCCTGGAGTGAGTTTTTATCGGATGTGGCAGCCTGCCAGGCGACACAGTTCCCGTCGAAATCATAAGTGGCCGACACCTCCTGCCGGGGCTCCACGGCGCGAAACATGAAATACTGGTCAGCCAGATATCCGCGTTCGAACGGCCCGCAGGCCCATGCGCACAGGGCGCCCGCTACGACCGTCACAAGAAGCAAGAATATGAGTGTCTTTTTCATTGGAGAAGATTGTTGATTTGTGTGTCGGTGTAACTGTCAAGAGCTTTGAGGTCAAAATGATAGAGGATGCATCCGTCTATTTCCGATGTGATGCGCTTCTCGGCGAGCGCCTTCACCTCACAGAGTTCACCGTAGGGAGAACTTTCGCTGATTACGGTGCTTCCCTCTGGCAGATAGGTGCCGTTCACCTCAATGGACTGTCTGGCCACATAGCGGTTGTCGCCCACCTTTTCATAAAGTGTCGTGTCGGTCATCTCCCATTTTGAAGCAAGGCATCGGAATTCGCCATCATAGAAAATCCTGTTCCAGCCATACACCGAAAATGCCAGACTCAGGGGCACCCCGTAGTCGACATTGTCGCGCAGATAAGGTATCACATTTTTCAGACTCACTATCGAGTTTGCCTCATCGACATCGTAAATCGAACCGGTATTATAGAGCATGAGCACTCCGCGGTCGACAGGAGGCGCATCATCCTTCAACTGATGAAGGCGTACTGTGGAACTCAATGTCCGGCCGTCGGCATGAAGCAGCTCCGCAACCTCACTACACAGTGCAAAATAATCATCACGGCTCGTCTCAGCCCAGTCGCAGTCGAGCTGGAGCTCGCGGAAATCCTCGAATTCACCCGCCACCGACATCGCTTTCACACGCTCATAGAGCTGAGTCGCGAACTTATCGCCGCAACTGATGGCACTCTGGGTGATATAGACTGCAGGTATAATCTCTACACTGTCGGGCATAGCCGACTTAAAACGCATGGTAGCAATAGGCACAGGGCCCTCGGTACCATCGTAATCGCTCTCCACATCCACATCGAAGAGATGCAGATACAGCGTGTTTATACTATGTTCCTTTAGAAAATTCCTGTCGGCATCGGTCATGTCGAAAACGGTCTTCCAATAATATATGCCTCTCTCGTCGGCTCTTTTAGGGGAACGCAAACACGACGAACAGAAAACAGCTGCAGCCATAAGAGCTGCAGCGACTTTCAGAGTCCGAACTTTGAAAATACAGCGAATCAGATTAAACTTCATATGTTGCATGGGCAGCCCAAGACTACACGGCCACAAATTTAGTCAATCCCTAACTCGATTGCAAGCTACAGGTGCCCTGTTTAAACAATAAATTCACACATCATTCTCAGAGTGTGTTTGAATTTAAATGATTTTATCTCAAAGAGGAATTTTTGAGTGATTTTGTCGATTTGAAGAGGGAGCGATGCGGGCATCGTGACCGATGAAAATTGGCGAAAGCGCCAAAATTTACCTTTGGGATGAAATCAAGAATCAATAGTTTTCTTTAATAGGTTAAATTCGGTTTAAATCCAAACACACTCTCAGGTCTGTCACGAAAACATCGTAAATTTGCATCGGTTTAGAGTATGTTTGAATTGAAGTAAAATGAAGTTCAATCTGAAAGGTCACGCCTCAATGCTTGGGGCCAACGTAATGTGGGGCCTGATGTCACCGGTTTCAAAACTTGTAATGACCGGAGGACTGATCAGCCCGTTTGTACTTACCGACCTCCGCATAGGGGGCGCCATGATTCTGTTCTGGATCGCTTCCTTGTTTCAAAAACAGGAGCGTGTGAGCAACAGGGATATGGTATCGCTCTTCTTCGCGGCAATGTTTGCCATCGTGCTCAATCAGGGAAGCTTCCTGTTCGGAGTAAGCCTCACATCGCCTGCCGACGCTTCGATAATCACCACGAGCATGCCGCTATGGGCTATGATTCTGGCGGCATTCATACTCAAAGAACCCATCACAGGCAAAAAAGTGCTCGGCATCGCCTGCGGCGCCGCAGGCGCCCTGCTGCTGATTTTAGGGAGCAGAGCAAATCAACCGGCCTCTTCTTCGGGCAGCGGTACTGCCATCATCGGCGACCTACTGGTGCTTTTCGCACAGTTATGCTATGCCTTCTATCTGGTTTACTACAAAGACTTCGTGAACAGATATTCCCTGGTCACCATTATGAAATGGCTCTTCACCTACTCGTTCATCTGCGTCCTGCCGTTCTCCTACAACAACCTGGCGGAGACACAGTGGAGCGACCTCACACCGGCCACAATCGGCGACATACTCTTTATAGTGGTGGGAGCGACATTCATAAGCTACATGCTCATAGTAATCGGACAGAAAAACCTTCGCCCCACGGTGGCAGGCATGTACAACTACGTGCAACCGGTGGTCGCATGCATCGTGGCAATAAGTCTGGGGCTCGATTCGTTCAACATCATAAAAGGGATTGCGGTGGTACTGATTTTCGGAGGGGTATATCTGGTGACAATCAGCAAAAGCCGGCAGGACCTCGAATCACAGAAGCGATGAATATAGGTCATTTCACAGCTTTCATCCCCTACGGTTCCTGAAAAAAACGTAAATTTGCAAGACTGGCCGCCGAGCGAACATTGGCCTGAATGAAAGCGTTCATTTTAAAAGCGACCGCTGTAAAACCCTCACGTTTCAGCACAGACACTTTTAAACTAAGTTATAGTCTTAACACCTAAACTATTATGGCAAGCGAAGAAAAAAACAGACCTGGAGTACCCTCAGTCATGCGACTGGTATTCGGCATAATCATGATAATAATATATGTGGGCATGGGTATCCTGCTACTGATCAACTTCTTCGGATGGCAGGGACAGCTGCTAACCGTGCTCCGTTACGCAGGCGGCTGCATTTTCATAATCTACGGCATATGGAGGGCAATCAGGCAATTCTGGGGTATAGATTCAAGTATCTGAGAACCCGAAACAACTGCCTGTCTGCAAAAAAATCAAAAAAAGCAGCCAAAACCGTGAATGTTAAAATGACATTCACTATCTTTGCATAACGGCTGACCGACTATGGCAACGGGATGCGGAGCGACCCGTTGTGGGAGCGAAGCATCACCGTTCTGATACCATACAGAAATCTATGAAAAAACTGCTTTACATATTGATAGCCGCAATATTCGCGGCTGCAATAATGCCAGGATGCAAAGGGAAAGGTGGAAAAAAGGAGGCCCCGAAGGGCAACACCTCCACCTCCGGCACTCTGGTGATGGCTTGTGACGCATCTTTCGAAAATGTGATGAGCCAGGAAATCGAAGTGTTCGAATACATCTATCCCTATGCCAATGTCCTCCCGAGGTACATGGACGAGAAATCCTGTGTAGATTCGCTCCTTTTCGGCACGGCACGCGTGGCAGTAGTCTCGCATGAGCTCTCCAAGGAGCAGGCCGATTTCCTGAAAGACAAAAAACATTTTGCCAAATGGCGCAAGATAGCAGTAGACGCGATTGCCATTATCGTGAACCCTGACAACCCCATCGAGAACCTCTCTATAAAGGAACTTTCGGAAATCCTTTCGGGCCGCGTGACCGAGTGGAACGATGTTTCACCCTCTAAACTCGGCAAAATACAGGTTATCTTCGACCACAGCGGCTCATCGGTCGTGAAATACATGAGCGACAGCCTCCTGCAGGGTGACAAATTTCCCGACAATGTATATGCTGCAGGCTCGATGCGCGGTGTGTTCGACGCCGTGAAGGAGCGCCGCAACGCCATAGGCCTCGTGGGAGTGAGCTGGATTTCATCCGACCTTAAGACATCGGAACTCACCGCTGAAGAGCGTGCCAAAACACTTGAGACCAACAACGACACCACCGCCACCACCTTTACCGAAGATGTAAAAGTGCTCGCAATCAGACGCGACAGCTCCACTGTGGCCTACAAACCTTATCAGGCTTACATTTTCGACGGTAGCTATCCCCTCTATCGCCCCATCTACATGATCAACACCGGAGCGTCGGGGTCACTCGCCAACGGATTTTTCGCCTTCGTCACCTCATTCCGGGGTCAGAAGCTTATGCTGAGCACAGGAGTGCTCCCCGCCACGGTGCACAACCGCATGGTGTCGGTCGACTGAACGCAATCACTACCGTATAAACACAAGTAAATACCACCGAATAATACAAATAACATAATATCCCCAACAGCAACATGAAACTGAAATTAGTGTTATCGCTCATCGCTGGAGCCGCGCTCACCGCATCGGCCCAGGGATTTAAAGATGGTGTGGAATATTACCGTGCCGACCAGCCCGAAGAGGCACAGATAATCCTCACCAACACCCTCAGCAATCCTGACACAGATCAGTCGACCGCTTACTACTATCTCGGTCAGATCGCACTCAAACAGGGCAACAAGCAGGAAGCCAAAAGCGCTTTCGACAAAGGTATAGCAGCCAATGCCGACAACGCCTACAACTACATCGGCCTCGGCTCGCTCGCTCTGGCCAACAACAATCCCAAAGAAGCTGAAGGCTACTTCAAGACAGCCAAGAGCAAAGCAAAGAAGAACCCCGACCAGCTCACCGAAATCGCCCGCGCATGGTTCGTGGCCGACCCGGTGAAATACACCGCTGAAATCGACAAGGCACTCGCCGACGCAAAGAAAGCACAGAAAAACTCCGCTTCACCCTTCATCCTCGAAGGTGACCGCCTCGCAAGCACAAATGTAGGTGAGGCAGCAGGCATGTATGAGATGGCAGCACAGTTCGACAAAGCCCTTGAGCATCCCGAGGCTTACGTGAAGTATGCCCGCACATATTTCCCCGTGAACCCCCAGTATGCCATCCAGAAGCTTCAGGACCTCCTGCAGCAGCAGCCCAACTCGGCTCTGGCACAGCGCGAGCTCGCAGAAAAATACTACGACAACAACCAGCTCACCAAAGCCGCCGAGCAGTATGAGAAGTACATCGAGAACCCCAACAGCTTCAAGAAAGACAAACAGCGCCTTGTGGGCCTCCTCTATTTCGCAAAACGCTACAACGACAGCTACAATCTCGCATCGGAACTCCTCAAGGACGACCCTTCGAACTTCTACATGCAGCGTCTGCAGTTCTACAACAAGAAATCTCTTGAAGAGAACGACGCAGCCCTCGCAGCTGCCGACAAACTCTTCGCTAACCCCAAAGCCGAGCTCAACTCGCAAGACTACATCCAGTATGGCGAGCTTCTCCAGACCATGGGCCGCGACTCTGTCGCCGTCGACGCATTCGAGAAAGCAGTAGAACTCAATCCCGAGAAGACCTCGCTCCTCAAGGACCTCTCCGCTGCCTACTCCGCAGCCAAGAAATATGACAAGGCTGCCGACGCCATGGCACGCTACATCGACTCCGAAGGCGACAACGCCAACCCCAACGATATCCTCGCCCTGGCCCGCCGCTATCAGAACCTCGCCATCGCCGACATGGAAACCAACGTAGAGGCTTCACAGACTGCAGCCGACAAGGCTCTCGCCACCATCGACAAGGTTATCGCACGCATTCCCGACAATCCCTTGGTGCTCAACACCAAGAGCGACATTCTCCGCGTAAAGGCCATGGGCAATGTAACACCCGAAGTGGTAGCTGCCGATGAGACTACCCTCGGTGCGCTCGACTCGGACCCCGCCAACCTGGAAAAACGTAAAAACATCTACACCAGTATTTACGGCCGTCTCGGCAACTACTACCTCAATGGCGAGGGCAAGGATGTGGCAAAAGCAAAAGCTTATTTCGAAAAATTCTATGAGCTCAGCCCCTCCGACGACCTCCGCACATTTATCGACGGTCTCGTTGTAGAATAATCGCACTGTGCGCCCCGCAACCGGCGGCCGCATAAAAAAGGAACAAGTCTCCGATGCGCTACGTGTCAGAGGCTTGTTCCTTTTTATAGACGCGGATATCGTTAAGTTTTTATTAAATCAGAAGTTTCCGTTTTTGCGGACGGAGAATAAATGATAATTTTGCGTCATTAGAATCGGCCGAAAGCCTGCTCAAAGTTTCAATCCACCGGAAATCATAAATTATGGATAAAGGCAATATGAGAATATTAGTAGTCGACGACGAGGAGAGTATACGCGAGGGCCTGCGGGAGTATCTCGAGCTCGAAGGCTATGCCGTAGACTCGGCGGAAAGCGCCGAAGAAGCCATAGCGAAAGGCGTGGCAGGCTACCATCTGATACTGCTCGATGTGATGATGGGCGGCATGGACGGCTTCCAGCTCGCCCGCCGGCTCAGACAGTCAACCTCCACGGCCGATATACCCATAATTTTTCTTACAGCAAAAGATACCGACGACGATATAGTGGAAGGCCTACATATCGGCGCCGACGACTACATAGCCAAACCATTTGCTATGAAGATTCTGCTTGCACGTATAGAGGCCGTTATCCGCCGCGCATATCCCGAAGCATCTCCCTCGCAAGGCGTGGTATGCGACCGCGCGGCACTCACATGCCGCGTCGACGGGCAAGAGGTGAAACTCCCCCGCAAGGAGTTTGAAATTCTTGCCATGCTGCTCGACCACCGTGGTCGCATATTCACCCGTGAGGAACTTATGAAACAGGTATGGCCCGAACACGTAGTAGTGGTCGACCGTTCGGTGGATGTGCACATCACCCGCATACGCTCAAAGATAGCTCCGTACGGCAAATGTATTGTATCACGGTCAGGTTACGGATATGGCTGGCAAGATTAAGTTCTCGTTTCAGATGCGCATGCTTCTCATGGTGCTCGGCACCTGCTGTATTCTCGCATGCACTTTCATGGCCTTTCAGTATCGCCGCGAGAAGGAATACAAGGCCGACATGATGGATAACAGCCTTCAGATGCACAACGGCCGAATCCTCGATGACCTGCGCAAAGGCGAATCTATAGAAAGCATCGTAGCCCGCATCACCGCGCCCACAGAAAATCTGCGGATAACACTCATCGACGCCGACGGCAATGTGACATACGATAGCCGGTACCCGGTTCCGGTGTCTAACCACAACAACCGCCCGGAAGTGAAAGCTGCACGGCGCACAGGCGAAGGTCATGCTCTGGAGCGACTATCCGAAAGCGACGAGACAACCTATTTCTATTCGGCACTTTTAGGAGACAACGGCATGGTGATCCGCTCGGCGGCTCCATATACACACACACTTACCGAATTTCTCGCCGTCGACCGCAACATATTGTGGTTCATGGGCGCCATAACCCTGGCCATAACCATTGTCAGCCTGCTGGTCACGGGGAAAATAGCCGTTAGCATCCGTAGGCTAAGCCAGTTTGCCGAAAGAGCCGAGCAGGGCAAAAAAATCTACAGCGGATATGCCTTTCCCCACGACGAGCTCGGCAACATAGCCTCAAATATAGTGAAGCTCTATGTGCAGCGCGACCAGGAACACCGCGCCACCATTCGCCTCGAGCAGGACAAAGCGCGACTGAAAAAACAGCTTACCAACAATATCAACCATGAGCTTAAAACCCCTGTGGCCTCAATTCTGGTGAGTCTCGACATCCTCGACGATCACCCCGATCTGCCCGACGGGAAAAAACAGGAAATCATGGCCCGCATACGCGCCAATACCATGCGACTCAATGCATTGCTAAAGGATGTGGCCACCATTACACGCATGGAGGACGCTCCCGGCATGATTGAAAAGAAACCTGTCGATATCACATCGATTATACATGAAATCGCCGATGAAGCCCGGCTACGCACAGCAATGACTATCTTTGTTGATATACCACCGCTTAAAGTGATGGGCGACCGTAGCCTGCTGGAATCTATTTTCCGCAACCTCGTCGACAACGCCATAGCCTACAGCGAAGGTACCGAAATCCACATCACCGCTGATGCCGACGGACATTTCCGCCTGTGGGACAACGGCCGTGGAATATCTGCCGAGCATCTGCCGCACATCTTCGAACGTTTCTATCGCGTGGACAGCGGCCGTGCCCGCTCAGACGGAGGCACCGGCCTCGGCCTCTCGATAGTGCGCAACGCCGTAACTGTGCATGGAGGCACCATCAAAGCCTTCAGCTCCAACGGCCTCCTCTTCCACTTCAACCTCCCCGTCCTTCACTGACTTTCAGCTGTATTGCTGTGAGCGTATTGTCATCCTTAATAAAAACGCAACATTTTCTTAATCTTCTGTCTACATTATTTGCCTTATTTCGCAGTGAAAACATTAACGCGATGAAATTAATAAGGCAACTATGGATTTACTATTTTTAGGTATCGTAATCTTTTTGTTTCTGCTTGCTGTGTTCGACCTCTCGGTAGGTGTGAGCAACGATGCCGTAAACTTCTTGTCGTCAGCCGTAGGCTCACGTGCGGCCTCATTCAAGCGCATCATCATTGTGGCAGCAATCGGAGTGTTTGTTGGAGCAGCCATGAGCAACGGCATGATGGATGTAGCCCGTCATGGTATTTTCCGCCCTGAAAACCTCTCTTTCTACGATGTAATAGCCATTTTTATGGCGGTGATGGTCACCGATGTGATACTGCTCGATGTGTTCAATTCCATCGGCCTCCCCACATCCACCACCGTATCGCTGGTTTTTGAACTGCTCGGAGCCACCTTCGTAGTGGCACTCTTCAAAATTGCATCGCCGGAGAACACCCTTGACATGGGCGACCTCATCAACACCGAAAAGGCATTGTCGGTAATCATAGGCATCTTTCTGTCGGTAGGCATAGCGTTTGTTTTCGGTACAGTAGTACAATTTATCGCCCGACTACTTTTCACATTTGAATACAAACGACGCCTCAAATGGACTGTAGGGCTGTTCGGAGGTCTGGCATGCACCGCCATTGTCTATTTCATGCTGCTCAAGGGCATCAAAGACCTCACCATCATGACGCCCGAAGTAAAGGCTTGGATTGCCGGACACAATGCCCTTATCCTCGTGTGCTGCTTGGTAGGGTTCACTCTGCTCATGCAGACACTACACCTTCTGAAAGTGAACGTATTCAAGGTAGTGGTACTTTTAGGCACATTCTCGCTCTCAATGGCATTCGCCGGCAACGACCTCGTGAACTTCGTGGGCGTGCCTCTCACATCACTTGCATCTTACAACGATTACATTGCCAATGGCGCCGGCGACTTCCACAGCTTCATGATGAGCAGCCTCAACGGCCCGGCACAAACTCCCTTTTACTTCCTCATAGGGGCAGGCGGCATAATGGTAATTGCCCTCAGCACATCAAAAAAAGCACGGCAGGTGACCCAGACCACCGTGGGCCTCAGCTCCAAATCGCAGGGCGACGAAATGTTCGGCAGCTCGCGCCTCGGCCGAGCCATCGTGCGCGGAGCCCTAAACACCCACGCGTGGGTTAGCGCCCATACACCCGGGCGCGTCAAAACCTGGATCAATCGCCGCATGAACACAGCTGTCACTCAAGAAGAAGACGGTGCCGCATTCGACCTTGTACGCGGCTCAGTAAATCTTATGCTCGCGGCATTTCTGATAGCCTTCGGCACATCGCTCAAGCTACCCCTTTCCACCACTTTCGTAACCTTTATGGTGGCTATGGGCACATCGCTCGCCGATAAGGCGTGGGGCCGCGAGAGCGCCGTGTTCCGCGTCACAGGAGTCATCTCGGTAATCGGCGGATGGTTCATCACCGCCGGCGTGGCGTTCATCGGAGCCGGCATAGCCGTGTGCCTGATGCATATGGGAGGTATTCCGGTTATGATAGCCGGAGGCGTAATCGCCATAATAGTGCTCATCAGAAGCAACATCCGTTTCCGCAACAAACGACGCGCCGAGGATGGAGACCCTCTCTTCCAGACCATACTCACCACTACCGACACCCGCGAGGTATGGAACCTGCTGATGATATACATCAACGAGAAACTGAAACTATTCCTCGAATTTGCCACCACAAGTTTCGGAGATGTAACCAAAGGATTTATCAATGACAACTCCAAACTGCTGTCTCGCTCCGAAAAAGCGCTTGTGGCCGAAAAAGATGTGATAAAATCGCAACGGCGCAAACTCACACTATGCCTGCGGCGCGTCAATCCCGATACTGCCATTGAAAAACGCGCGTGGTTCCACCTCAGCAACAACATGGCCATGTCGATGACCTACAACCTGCGGCATATCAACGAAGTGTGCAAGGAGCATGTCGACAACAACTTCCGTCCCCTCCCCGAAAGTCTGCGGCAGCCTTTCGCCGATGTGTGCGCCGATATCACCGCAGTGCTCGTCGATGCCTCGGCATCGGTGGAAGAGAGCCGCCCGGAAGTGATAGACTCACTGCGCCGGCGATGCAGCGCCATCAAAGACCGTCTATCCTATCTCACCCGCGATGTCTACGACCTGCTGCAGCGCGGCGACACCCAGAACATGACCGTTGCCTATGTATACCTCAACGTGCTGCAGGAATCGCAAGAGTTCATCACCTCACTCCGCAAGCTTCTCCGTGCGGTGGGCAAACTCAACTTAGCACCCTCTTCCTACCGCAGTTTTTCCACACACGCCGACAATGACACCCACTTATAGTGGCGATTTATTATAAAATTTTGGTTAAAATCATGCCATTCGGAAATAAATCCCTATATTTGCATTGCCGAAACAGCAGAAATGCCACGGGCACCCGCCTTTCGGCAATCAGAGTCCGAACAAGAGAATTTAACCAACCATAAATCGCAACTAACTAACCACTTTAACTATGTCAAAAGTAACAGTCGTAGGCGCCGGTAATGTCGGCGCAACTGCAGCCAATGTGCTTGTAACATGTCAGATTGCCGACGAAGTAGTGCTCATCGACATCAAAGAAGGCGTGTCGGAAGGCAAAGCCATGGATATCATGCAGACCGCCAGCATCCTGGGCCTCCAGACCCGTCTTGTGGGCGTTACCAACGACTATGCCATGACAGAAAACTCCGATGTGGTTGTCATCACCTCAGGCGTACCTCGCAAACCCGGCATGACCCGTGAGGAGCTCATCGGCGTTAACGCTGGCATTGTAAAATCAGTCACAGAGAACGTGCTCAAGCACTCACCCAATGCCGTAATCATCTGCGTGGCCAACCCAATGGATACCATGACCTACCTCATCCACAAGATTTCGGGTCTGCCCAAAAACCGTATCATCGGCATGGGCGGCGCTCTTGACAGCGCACGCTTCAAATATTTCCTCAGCTTCGCACTCGGCGCCAACCCCACCGAGGTTGAAGGCATCGTGATCGGCGGCCACGGCGACACCACCATGATTCCCCTCACCCGCTATGCCGCATACCGCGGTGTACCCGCATCGGAATACATCTCGCCCGAGACTCTCGCCAAAGTGGCAGCCGACACAATGGTAGGCGGCGCCACCCTCACCAAACTCCTCGGTACATCGGCCTGGTATGCTCCCGGTGCCGCTTCGGCACAGATGGTAGCCGCAGTGCTCCACGACCAGAAGAAGCTCATCAGCTGCTCATGCCTCCTCGACGGTGAGTACGGCGAAAGCGACCTCTGCATCGGCGTGCCCGCGGTAATCGGCCGCAACGGTATCGAGAAAATCGTTGAGTTCAAACTCAACGACGAGGAGAAAGCTCTCTTCCATAAGAGCGCCGAGGCCGTGCACAAGACCAACGAGGCACTCAAGGCAGTGCTCGGATAATAGCCAACACTGACAAGATTTGACCCATGAAACTGTTTAAAAGCTGCATGGCGGCAGTATGCATGCTCGCTCTCGCGGCATGCTCGCCAGCTAACAAGGAAGCCAAAGACACCGCGGCCGAAGCACAGTCCACCGAGCAACAGGTTGACAAACCTGAAGCCGTGACAGTACTCGCAAAAGGCGCCGTGATTCCCACCGACGAAAAACTGCTGACCGTAATCGACTTCAATGCCACCTGGTGTGGTCCTTGCAGGCAGTTCGCACCGATATTCCACAAAGTGGCCGAAGAGTATGCCGGTCGTGCCCGCTTCTACAGCGTCGACACCGACGAGCATCCCCAATTGGCCGCACTCTATGAGGTTACCGGCATACCCACCGTGGTATATCTGAAACCCGACGGCAGCTATACCACAACAGTGGGTCTGCTCTCAGAAGAAGAGTTCAAGCAAGCGCTCGAAACAGCTATCAAGTAAAACCGGACTTCTGCAACCGAGGGCGTGCCTTCACATCCTCAGTCATCCGGCAAAAATAAGTACGCCGTGTCAAAGTAATTTGGGCACGGCGCTTTTTTGTATCAGCGCCGACAGAAGGAGGGATGCCGATTCACGAAAAATGAGTAACTTTGCACCCGGAGAATCAAAAAGTACCACTATTAGATGAAGAAACTTTCGCGTCGTGAGCGCACATTGAGATACGGCACTGTGATGGGTTCATGCCTGGCTTTGGCCATCATGATTATCCTGGCGCTATGCACCTCAAGGCAATGCCATTCCGAAAACCCGGAGCCCCTGGCCGAAGGTTGCACATGGACCGAAAAACTCACCAACGCCTCCGCCGCACTGCCTGAGCTCAAGCCGATAGACCGCACCATGGAGCGTTTCATGCAGCAATGGGGCATAAAGGGCCTTCAGCTCGCCATAGTGCGCAACGACTCACTCGTCTACACTCAGGGCTACGGATGGGCCGACCTCGAGGCCGGTGTCCCGATGGAGGCCACCACAATAATGCGCATAGCCTCTGCCTCCAAGCTCGTCACCGCCATCGCGGCAATGAAACTCATCGAGGAGGGTCGCATGAGCCTTGACTCGAAGATTTTCGGCCCCGGCGGCATACTTACCGACATTTTCCCCGACTCGATTATCGCTGACCCACGCGCCTTCGACATCACGGTCGACCATCTGCTGCTGCATCAGGGAGGTTTCTCGCGCTGGATGGGCGACCCCATGTTCCGCACCGCCGACATAATGAAGGCACAAAAACTCACCACGCCTCCCACTCCTGAAAAGATGGTGGAGATAGTGATGAGCCACCGCCTCAGCTTCGCACCCGGAGCATCGAGGCGCTACAGCAATTTCGGCTATATGCTACTCTCGCTCGCAATAGGAAAAGCCTCTGGCACCGACTACTGGCAGTATGTGCGTGAGCATGTACTCGAACCGGCCGGTGCCTGCGGACTCATGTCGGCCGGCAACTACTATGCTGACCGCCACCCTTCCGAGGCCCGTTATTATCCGCCCGACTCGTCGGAAACCGTTGAAGAATACAACGGCAGCGGATGCATGGTGCCGCGAGTCTACGGCGGCAGCGACATCAACGCCCTGCTCGGCGCAGGAGGCTGGACGGCGTCGGCCGCGGAGCTCGCACGCCTCGTGGCCGCAATCGACACAAATCCCGCCGTGCCCGACATCCTTTCGGCCGAAAGTATCGCCACCCTCACCGAGAACGCTCCCAAAGAGAAGCTCGCCCGCGGATGGGTCGACGCCGACTCGGCCGGCAACTGGGTGCGCACCGGCACCCTCGCCTCCACCCACGCCTTCATCAAGCGCTTCGCCAATGGCGAGATATGGGTGATGCTAACCAATTCCGGAGTATGGACCGGTCACTCCTTCTCCCACCAGCAGGCACGCGTCATCAACGACATGGCTTCCCGCTACCATGAACTCCTCCCCCACCGCTCCCTCTGGTAGAGTCTTTTTTTCTTTAAAACAAATATTGAAGAGCTAATTTATACCATAGGAGACGAAAATGCATACTTATATAATATTACGAGAATAAGTCATGTATTGAAATTTCATTTTGGGCAATTGCAGAATGTGAATTTGGCTTGAGACCAAAAGGCGTGATAAGGGTGATATGCACAGCTTTTCTGGTCTTAGTTGCTTCCATAAAATTTCCACGACGACGACGTAGTTTCATTTCTTCGTCGTCTGTAATTGCATATTCCTGTTCTGAAAATTTCATCTCACATAAGTTAATCACACCATCATTGCGGTCAATGATGAGATCAATTTGTGTCTTGTCAATCCCTTTATTCTCATCTCCTTCTGTTCTCCAACTATATACATTGGACAATACGCCTGATATTCCAAGAGATGCCTTGATTTGTGAAATATGTTGAAGGCAAACACGTTCATAAGCGAGTCCACTCCATGCCCTATATAAGGAACTTCCAATATTGTTCGACCAGAAATGACTGTCATTATTCTTATTGCCCTGCATAAATTGGAAATAAAACAGAGTAAAATTGTCGATAAGCTGATATATTGCATCCTTAGAACGTTTCCCAATTATAGTGTATTTCCGGATGAAACCACACCATTCCAATTCATTTAAAAACCGCGATAAATCGCCACCCGTAGGTATGCCACTATATTTGACAATTTCATCACGGGTTAATCCTTTTTTCTTCTTTGACAATGCAGTGATAATCTGCATATATGGCTCAGGATTATTAAAAAGGGAAGCATATAGCTGTTCATATTCATGAGTGAGACCATCTACATCTTGATTAAAAAACAGGTTATCTATATTCTGAGCCAGACTAAGCTCTCGCTTAAGCAGACTCCAATAAAAGGGTATTCCACCCATAATCATGTAGTTCTCAACAATCTGATAACGACTTAGTCCCAATTTATTCACCTCTGAGTATTGCTCACATTCAAAAAGAGTAAAAGGATGAAGAAGGATTTTATTAGTCAAACGATTATGAAGTCCTCCATGGTTATTTATAAGTTTATTGACTATCCATGATGTAGCAGAACCGCATACAATGAGTAGAACATCTTTCCTTGCAGAGGCCCAACTGTTCCAGAAATGTTCTAATCCGGATATAAAATTAGAACGCGGTGTATCCATCCATGGGAGTTCGTCCAAAAAAACTATCTTTTTGCCTTCAGGCAAGGTGCCAAGCCATTCTTCCAATGCGAAAAACGCCTCATACCAGTTTTTGAATTGATTATACTTTTTTCCAGAAGCTGCTTGAATGGAGGCCCGAAAACTTAGAAGTTGATCCTTCATTTTTCCATGGGCCAAGCCAATATGCTGGAAAGTAAATGAGTAGTTGAATGTTTCCCGTATAAGAAAAGTCTTTCCTACACGTCTACGTCCATATACGGCCACAAACTTAGAATATTCCGAGTTTGCGGCTTCCAACAGTTCTTTTTGTTCTGTTTTTCTACCTATTATCATGTGACCTCTAATTATTTCAAGCGTAAAGTTAATAATAAATTTGATATAAACCACGTTATAATCCTCCAAAACTAAGATTTTTACACACATTTGGAGGATTATAAGCATATACAAATCTCTATTAAGGTTATAAACAGGTCATTATCAGTAAAGAAGGAGACTATTAATTAGGGGAATCATGGAAAACCATCTATCGAGGTTTTTCTGTCCGGGAAATTTTGCGCATATGAAATGAATATATAAATTTGTATGCGAAACGCATCCTCTCTCCCATACCTGAAAAACCAATAAAACCACCCATCCATTATGGCTAAAGTAAGACCCTTCAAGGGCATCCGTCCCCCGAAAGAGCTCATTGAGCAAGTGGCTTCGCGCCCCTATGATGTCCTCAACTCAGAAGAAGCGCGTGAAGAGGCCAAAGGCAACGAAAAATCGCTTTACCACATCATAAAGCCGGAAATTGACTTCGCTGCCGGCACCGATGAGCACGACCCCCGCGTCTACGACAAGGCCGTGGAGAATTTCCGCAACTTCCAGAAGCAGGGATGGCTCTGTCAGGACCCCGAAGACCATTACTACATCTACGCCCAGACTATGGACGGCCGCACACAGTACGGTATAGTAATCGCCGCCAATGTTCACGACTATGTGAACGGCGTGATAAAGAAACACGAGCTCACGCGCCGCGACAAGGAAGACGACCGCATGATGCATGTGAAGGTAAACAACGCCAACATCGAGCCGGTGTTCTTCGCGTTCCCCGACAATCCAGCGCTCGAGCAGCTTATAAAAGATGTCACGACCACACAGCCGGAGTATGACTTCACCGCGCCCGACGGTTTCGGACACCACTTCTGGGTGGTTTCCGATCCCGCGCAGATGGAGGTCATCACCAAGGAATTCGCCGCTATGCCTCACCTCTATATCGCCGACGGCCATCACCGTTCGGCAGCCGCCGCCCGTGTAGGTCTGGAAAAAGCCGCCGCCGACCCCGCCCATAACGGTGAAGAGGAATACAACTACTTCCTCGCGGTAGCCTTTCCCGCTTCCCACCTCCGCATCATCGACTACAACCGTGTGGTACGCGACCTCAACGGTCTCACACCCGAGCAATTCCTCGCACGCCTCGAACAGGATTTCATCGTCGAGCCCAAAGGCGCCGAAATATATCATCCGGCATCGCTCCACAACTTCGCCCTCTATCTTCCCGGCCAATGGTACTCACTCACTGCACGTGAAGGCCGCTACAACGACGCCGACCCTATCGGGGTGCTTGATGTGACCATATCGTCCGACCTCATACTGCGCGACATACTGGGCATCACCGACCTGCGCTCCGACCGCCGCATCGATTTCGTGGGCGGCATCCGCGGGCTTGAGGAGCTCCAGCGCCGCGTTGATTCCGGCGAGATGGCCATGGCACTCGCCCTCTATCCCGTGTCGATGAAACAGCTCATGGATATCGCCGACACCGGCAACATCATGCCCCCCAAGACCACCTGGTTCGAGCCCAAGCTCCGCTCCGGCCTCGTAATACACTCGCTCGACTGAGCATTCACACAATCCGGAAAATTTCATCAACCCTGCAGGCGGCTGCCTGCGGGGTTGCTTTTTTGCAATTTCACATTTTGGAAATCTAAAAGCCTTTTGCTAACTTTGCTTTTCCATAAAAGAAAGACATGTCTGAAAACGAAATGGCGGCAGATGCGCGCCGCTGCGTGGAAGTGCTCCGCAAAGGGGGCATCATCTTATATCCCACCGACACGGTATGGGGCATCGGCTGCGATGCCGCCAACGCCGAAGCGGTGGCCCGCATCTACACACTGAAACACAGGGCCGACTCCAAAGCCATGATTGTGCTCGCCTCGTCGCTCGCCATGCTCGAACGAAGCGTGGAAGAGGTGCCCGAAGTGGGCTATGAGCTGCTTGAAGCCGCCGTAGATCCCCTTACGGTGGTCTACGACCATGGTCGCGGTCTGGCGCCCAATCTGCTTGCCGCCGACGGCAGCGTTGGCATCCGCCTCACTTCCGACCCGTTCTGCCAGGCATTGTGCCGCGGTCTCGGCCGCCCCATCGTGAGCACTTCAGCCAACGTGAGCGGCGCTCCGGCGGCGAGATTCTTCAACGAGATTGCCCCGGAAATACTCGAAGGAGTCGACTATGCCGCCATGTGGCGCCGCGACGACCGCACTTCGCGCCGACCGTCGTCAGTGATACGCCTCCATTCCGACGGGCGCGTGGCTATACTCCGGCGCTGACTTCACATTTCCACCACCTGCATCCGTCACACAATGATCAGCGAAAACCGACAGCGGACACTCTACGTAACCACCGACCTGCTCACCACAGCAATGGCGTGGTTCACGTTTACCGTCATACGCTATTTCAACGTGGTGCAGGACGAGTATTTCTATCCCGACTTCTTCAGCTTCCTCCGTGTGCGCACGGTCATCCTGGGGCAGCTGCTCTTCCCCATGCTCATGCTCGGCCTCTACTGGCTATCGGGATATTACAACAAGGTATTTCTCAAGTCGCGTGTCGACGAGTTCGTCTCCACCCTCTCCACGGCGGCCATCGGCACCGTGCTCATCTATTTCGTGGCCATCGTCGATGACCCCATACCCGATCGCGCCAGCAACTACGAGCTGCTGCTGATACTCTTCCTGCTACTCTTCGGCATGGTGTATCTGGGGAGGCTCGCCATCACCCTTCGCACCCGACGCCTCGTGAGCGACGGCCATCTGCAGTTCAACACCCTCATCGTGGGCACAACACCGGCGGCACGCGAGCTTCGCCGGCGCCTGGCCACACAGCACGGCCCCCGCAAGACATTCTTCAATGTGGTGGGTTATGTGGCACCCGACCCGGGAGCCGACACAAACGGCCTCGACCTACCGGTGTACACAATCGAGGAGCTACCAGAAGTGGTGCGCCGCCTCGATGTGCGCAACCTTATAGTGAATCCGCACCGCGATGGCATGAAAAGCACCATAGGGGTCATCAACCGGCTATTCCCGCTTGACCTGCCCATCTACATCTCTCCCAACCTTTTCCAGTTGCTCACCGCCAAACCGAGGTTACACGACCTCGGCAGCGAGATACTCATAGACATCACCCACGCCAACCTCAGCGACAGCTCCCTCAACCTCAAGCGTGCAGGCGATGTGGTGATTTCGAGCATAGCCCTGCTGCTGCTTTCACCCGTGTTCGCGGTGCTGGCGGTAATGATAAAGCGCGACTCACACGGCCCGGTATTCTTCTCTCAGGAACGCATCGGGCTGAGGAAGCGTCCTTTCCGCATATACAAATTCCGCACCATGCGCACCGATGCCGAAGCCAAAGGCCCCGCACTATCGTGCGACGGCGACCCCCGCATAACGCCTCTGGGACGCACACTGCGCAAATATCGTCTCGACGAACTGCCGCAGTTCTGGAATGTGCTCAAAGGCGACATGTCACTCGTTGGTCCCCGTCCGGAACGCGAATACTATATCCGCCAGATCACACAGCAGGCACCCTACTACACCCTGCTGCATCAGGTGCGCCCCGGCATCACATCGCTCGGCATGGTGAAATACGGCTATGCCAACAATGTTGACCAAATGATAGACCGCCTGCAATACGACATAGTGTACCTCGAGAACATCTCGTTCGCCATGGACATGAAGATACTTATGTACACTCTCTCTACCGTGGCAGGCGGAAGAGGCATATGACACATAAGCGGCGCCACCGTGATGCCGCTATATCCAAGTATATTTAAGGTAAAAATCAGATTGAAAGAAGCACATTATGCGTGAACCGTACTTACCGCCCAAAGCCTATTCACTGGTGCACAACTGGTGGATGAGGCTACTCATATGGCGCGAAAAACACATGAAGGAGCGCACTTTCGTCATAATACTGGCGCTAGTGGTTGGCCTGGCCGCAGGCTTGGCCTCCATGACACTGAAATGGCTCATCCATATCATCTCGGGCTCCCTCACCTCCGACATGCATGTGAACGAAGGCAACTGGACCTATATCATCTATCCCGTGGTGGGCGTGATGCTGGCCACATGGTATGTGCGCTATGTGGTGCGCGACGACATAAGCCACGGCGTCACCCGCGTGCTCTACTCCATCTCGCAGAACAAAAGCCGTCTGAAGCCACACAACATGTACACCTCAATAGTGGCATCGTCCATCACCATCGGCTTCGGCGGTTCGGTGGGTGCCGAGGGTCCGATAGTCTACACCGGTGCCGCCATCGGCTCCAACCTCGGGCAGGCCTTCCGCCTCTCGCCGCGAGTGCTCATGATTCTGGTGGGATGCGGAGCCGCAGCCGGTATCGCCGGCATATTCAAGGCTCCCATAGCAGGCATGCTTTTCACCCTTGAGGTGCTCATGCTCGACCTCACCACCGTCACGGTAATGCCTCTGCTCATGGCTTCTATCACAGCTGCTTCAGTGGCATATATATTCACCGGATACGATCTCGAGTTCTTCTTCGTGCAGAGCGAGCCTTTCGTGATGGAGCGTCTCCCCTATTTTATCGGCCTCGGCGTGATGTGCGGAATGGTGTCGCTCTACTTCACCAAGGTGATGTTCGCCATGGAAACTTTCTTCCGCAAGCACCTCGTGCTCCCCTGGCGAAAGACATTGGTGGGTTGTGTGATACTCGCCTCGCTCGTATTCCTTTTTCCTCCGCTCTACGGCGAAGGCTACGGCTCCATCAACTCGCTGCTCAACGGCGACCCGGGGTCGATAGTCGACGGTTCAATATTCTACGGCGACCGTGCGAACGCCATGTTCATAGTGCTCTACATCGGCATGATTATCTTCCTGAAGCCTTTCGCCACCTCGGCCACCAACGGTGCAGGAGGTGTGGGCGGCACATTCGCCCCTTCGCTTTACGTAGGATGCATGACCGGATTTTTCTTCGCCTATCTCCTCAACAGCCTCGGTTTCGGGCTTGATCTATCGGTGAAAAACTTCGCCCTCATGGGCATGGCCGGAGTGATGTCGGGTGTGATGCACGCTCCGCTCATGGGCATTTTCCTCACCGCCGAGATGACCGGCGGCTACCAGCTTTTCCTCCCGCTGCTCGTGGTGAGCGCCATAAGCTACGGCACCATCAAAATCTTCGAGCCTTACAGCATCTACACCATGCGTCTGGCGCGCCGCGGCGAACTGCTCACCCACCACAAAGACAAGGCCGTGCTCACACTGCTGAAAATGAACTCCGTGATCGAAACCGACTTCCTCTCGGTGACCCCCGAGATGAACCTCAAGCAGATGGTCGACACCATCGCACGCTCCTCACGCAACCTCTTCCCGGTAATCGACGAAAACAAGCGTCTTTTAGGCGTGGTGCAGCTCGACGACATACGCAACATCATGTTCCGTCCCGACCTCTACAAACGCATGCATGTGAGCCGCTTCATGTCTGTACCGTCGGCTAAAGTGCAGATAGGCGACCCCATGGAGAAGGTGATGAAAACATTCGATGACACCGGAGCATGGAATCTCCCGGTTGTCGACGGCGACCGTTACGTGGGATTCGTCTCCAAATCGAAGATATTCAACTCATACCGGCGTGTGCTCCGCCACTACTCCGAAGACTAACTTTTTATTCCAAGACATATCTAATGTTCAACTACATACATGGCCGCTTGGCCGAACTCACACCCACCTATGCCGTAATCGACGCCAACGGCATAGGCTATGAGCTCAACATATCGCTCACCACCTTCAGTGCCCTTCAGGGCAAGCAGGAAGTGCGCCTCTATGTGCACGAGGTAATCCGCGAAGACGCATGGCTGCTGTTCGGGTTCGACACCCGCCGCGAGCTCGACATCTTCCGCAGTCTTATAAATGTCAGCGGAGTAGGCGCCAACACAGCCCGTGTGATACTCTCGTCGATTCCGCCCGCCGAACTCGAGGTGGTGATAGCATCGGCCGACTCCCGGCGCCTTAAAAGCGTGAAAGGAGTGGGAGCAAAAACAGCCGAGCGCATAATTGTTGACCTAAAAGATAAAATAAAACCACAGGGCGATACGTTATTTATTCAAGCCGCTCAGCAAAGCGAGGCATTCGACGAAGCTATGGCAGCCCTGCAGATGCTTGGGTTCGCCAAAGGCCCTGTTGAAAAGGCACTGACGAAACTTTTCAGTGCAGACCCCACCATAAGTGTGGAGCAAGCCATCAAAAGCGCTTTCACAATGCTCTGATGATAGTAAGGGTCACGACAACCTTGCAGCAAGTCAACACAGCCTCTGCAGCGGCCGTAAAGGAATGAAACGCTACAGGTTACGCCACAACAATCATATCACACACCGTAAAGCATTGTGGGCATTGGTCATAGCCCTCACAGTGCTCTCTTCGGCGTATGCCTACGCGCAGATAACCTCCTCGGCTCCGACGCCTCCCGCTGCAGGCAAGCCGCTGCCGCCGCCCCCCTTCTATCCGGGGCTTCCGGTTCCTTCCAACGCGGCCGACTCAATCATGATGCCGTTTCCGGTGCAGCAGACTGTGCCTGCCACCTACGAGCAACTGATGGAGGACCAGTTCGCCGCCGATCTCTCCTCGCCATCCAACATACGCACCACAGCCGAATTCGATCCCGAGACCGGCTACTACGTGATACGCACCAAGCTCGGCGACACAGACATCACCACACCCTTCCTCCTCACCGAGAAGCAATACAACAACTGGGAGTTGCGTCGCTCGCTGCAGAACTATTATCAAGAGCGCAACCAGGCCCTTGTAGAGGATAAGGAAAAACAGCCGTTCAACATCTTCGACATGAACTTCGCCTACGGCCCGCTGGAGAAAATCTTCGGCCCTGGCGGTGTGTCGCTCAAGACACAGGGTTCGGTGCAGATCAAGATGGGCGTAAAGAGCAACAAGACCGACAACCCCTCGCTCGCGCTCAACTCACGCCGCAAAACCTATTTCGACTTCGAGCAGAAGATTCAGGCCACCATTCAGGCATCCGTCGGCGACCGCCTGAACTTCAACATGACCTACAACACCGACGCCACCTTCGATTTCGACTCCAAAAACCTCAAACTCGCCTATGAGGGTAAGGAAGACGACATAGTGAAGACCATCGAGGCGGGCAACGTGAGCATGACCACCGGCTCATCGCTCATAAGGGGCTCCACAGCACTTTTCGGTCTGAAAACAAAGCTTCAGTTCGGCAAACTCACCGCCACGGCACTCGTCTCGCAGCAAAACTCTGAATCAAAATCAGTGAGTTCGAAAGGCGGCGCACAGACCACCGACTTTACCGTCAACGCCGACAATTACGACCAGAACCGTCACTTCTTCCTCTCACAATATTTCTACGAAAACTACGATAACTTCGCGGCTCATCTGCCCTTCGTATCGTCGGGCATCAACATCACCCGTGTGGAAGTGTGGGTGACCAACAAAAGCGGCCGTTACGACCAGGCCCGCAACGTGGTTGCCTTTGCCGACCTCGGTGAGAACAACCGCCTCAACAATGATTACTGGAGCGCGAACCAATCGGTGCCCGTGCCGTCGAATAACTCCAACAACCTCCTGCAAATCATCAAGACCGACTATCCCGACGCCCGCAATATCAACCAGGTTACACAGGCCCTCGAGCCTCTGAGTGCGTTCGGAGTAGAGGGTGGCCGCGACTATGAGAAAATAGAGAGTGCACGCCTGCTCTCCGAAAACGAATACACCCTTAACTCCACTCTGGGCTACATCTCGCTCCGTTCGCAAATCAATGCCGACGAAGTGCTCGGCATTGCCTTCCAGTATACCTACAACGGTCAGGTATATCAGGTGGGTGAATTTTCGTCTGACATCACCACTACCACCCAGAGCCTCTACGTGAAGATGCTCAAGAGCACCACTACCGACCCAAAGATGCCGATGTGGCGACTGATGATGAAAAACGTTTACTCACTCGGAGGAGCCACACAGATACAGAAGGCAAAATTCCGCCTCAACATCAAATACCTCAGCGACACCACCGGCACAAGCATCAACTACCTACCGGTGCCAGGCCTCAACAACCAGAGCCTCCTGCAGGTGATGAACCTCGACCGTATCGACTCCAACGAGCAGAGCAATCCCGACGGCTTCTTCGACTTCATCGATGGCTACACCATCATTGCATCCACCGGAAAGGTGATATTCCCCGTCGCCGAACCCTTCGGCGCATGGCTCGAGAAGAAAATCGATAATCCGGCCATCGCCGAAAAATATGTGTATAAGGAACTTTACGACTCCACACTGGTGGTGGCGCAGCAGTTTGCCGACAAAAACAAATTTATCCTCGACGGCTCATATCAGGCATCGTCGGGAGCCCAGATACGCCTCGATGCGGTAAACGTGCCCCGAGGTTCCGTGATTGTTATGGCCGGCGGCGTGCAGCTCGTGGAAAACTCCGACTACACCGTCGACTACTCGATGGGTATAGTCACCATCACAAACCAGAGCATCATCGATTCAGGCCAGAGCATCAGCGTGACACTCGAGAACCAGGGGCTTTTCAACCTGCAGCGCAAGACGCTCCTCGGTCTCGACCTGCAGTATGCCTTCAACAAGGATTTCAACATCGGCGGTACTATCATGCACTTCTCCGAGAAGGCGCTTACCGAAAAGGTCAACATCGGCGACGAAACTGTCAACAATTCCATCTTCGGCTTCAATGTGTCGTGGAACACAAAATTCATGTGGCTTACAAATCTTCTCAACAAGATACCAACGGTGAACGCCACAGCCCCGTCGACCCTCAGCCTGAAAGCTGAATATGCCCAGCTTGTGCCACACAAGCAAAAAGCGGGCACCAACAAGGGCAGTTCATATGTCGACGACTTCGAGTCGGCTCAGACAGGCATAGACCTCCGCTCGCCCTACTCGTGGTTCCTTGCCTCTACGCCGTATGACAACGGCCGCGACCCTCTATTCCCAGAAGCCGCTCTGAGCAACAACGTAGACTACGGCAAGAACCGAGCCCTGCTTAACTGGTACTACATCGACCGCATGTTCACCGACCGCAACTCGTCGCTTGCACCCGGATATATCAAAAACGACCTCAAGCAGCAGTCGAACCCTTATATCCGCGAAGTCACCTCACAGGAAATCTTCCCCGGCCGTGAGCTCACCTACGGCGAGTCGAACACTATCCAGACCCTTAACCTCTCGTTCTATCCCACCGAGCGCGGCCCCTATAACCTCGATGCCGAGAATATCGACGACCAAGGCAACCTCCTCAACCCCGAGAAGCGATGGGGTGGCATCATGCGCCGCATGGAGAACACAAACTTCGAATCGTCGAACATCGAATATATCCAATTCTGGATGCTCAACCCATTCCTTGACCCTGACAACCCCAACTACGACGGCGGCGACCTTTACTTCAACCTAGGTGAAATATCTGAAGACATACTCAAAGACGGCCTCAAAAGCTATGAGAACGGTGTGCCCTACGACGGTAACAACCAATACATGGAGTCGACCGTCTGGGGCCGCGTAAGCTCGCAGGCGTCGCTCACTTACTCGTTTGACAACACCTCCGGTTCACGTGCAGTACAGGATGTGGGTCTCGACGGATTGCGTAACAACGACGAGTTTACTCATGATTCCTACGCCACATACCTCGACCGCCTGCGCTCACGCCTCTCTCCCGATGCCATCGAGCGCATGCAGAACGACATTTTCTCGCCGCTAAACGACCCCGCCGGCGACAACTACCACTTTTTCCGCGGTTACGATTACGACGATATGCGTCTTGGCATCCTCGACCGCTATAAGCGCTATAACGGTGTGGAGGGCAACTCCCTGTCGCCGGAAGACGCCTCCGACCCGCTCTATCAGAGCTCGCGTGCCGTGCCCGATGTGGAGGACATAAACCAGGACAACACCCTTAACGAATACGAGCGCTACTTCCAGTATCGCGTATCTATCCGCCCCGAGGACATGCAGGTCGGCCGCAACTTCATCACCGACCGTCAGGTGTCTCACGTGCTATGCCGCGACGGTCAGTATCAGGATGCAGAGTGGCTTCAGTTCAAGATCCCTCTGAGCGCCTTTGAGAAGATTGTCGGCTCAATCAACGACTTTTCAACCATCCGCTTCGCCCGCATCTTCATGACCGGCTTCAAGCAGCCCACCCACCTGCGCTTCGCCACACTCGAGCTCGTAAGAGGCGAATGGCGCAACTACGACTTCAACCTCAACTCCCGCGGCGACACCCCCGCCGAGGGTGAGCTTGATGTGAGCGTGGTCAACATTGAGGAGAATGCCGACCGCGAGCCCGTGAACTACGTGCTCCCTCCCGGCGTAACCCGAATCGTAGACCCCGGCCAAAGTCAGATAACCCAGCTCAACGAGCAGAGTCTATCGCTGAAAGTCACCGACCTTCGTGCCGGCGACGCCAGAGGCATATACCGCAACACACAGCAGGACTTCCGCAACTACAAGCGCCTGCAGATGTGGACCCATGCAGAGAGCCTCATCGATGACCACACCAATCTGCGCTCGGGCGAGCTCTCGGTGTTCATCCGCCTCGGCACCGATGTGAAGAGCAATTTCTATGAATACGAGATGCCGCTCCAGCTCACACCTCACGGCCGGTATAACAACTGGACAGAATCAGACCGCGCCACGGTGTGGCCCAACTTCATGGACATAAAGCTCCAGAACCTCGTCGACCTCAAGCAAGAGCGCAACCGTGCCAAAGCCCAGGAAGGCTCGGAGGTGGGCTTCGCCACCCTCTACACCGGCCGTGACCCCGACAACGAGCGCTGCCGCATAGCCGTGATGGGCAATCCGTCGCTGAGCGATGTGCGTGTGATGCTCGTGGGCGTGCGCAACAACACTAACAACACCAAAGACGGCATCATCTGGATCAATGAGCTTAAAGTGACCGACTTCAACGAAGAAGGCGGCTGGGCAGCCAAGGCTAACGTTAACCTCGGCCTCAGCGATGTGGCCTCGGTGAACTTCGCCACCCACATGGAGACCGCCGGATTCGGCAGCGTGGACCAGAGCCTCAACTCACGCCGCCTTGACAACTATGAGCAGTACAACGTGGCCATGCAGGTAGATGCCGGCCGCTTCCTCCCCGAAAAAGTGAAGCTCCGCGCACCCATCTACTATTCCTACTCGAAGGAGAAGACCACCCCAAAATACAATCCGCTCGACCAGGATGTACTCCTCAAGGATGCCCTCGACGATGCCGCCAACAAGCATGACCGCGACTCAATCAGCGCTTTCGCCGAGGAGCACAACTCGGTGGAGAGTTTCTCGATCAGCGGCCTCAAATTCGACATCACAAGCAAGAAGCCGATGCCGTGGGACCCCTCTAATTTCACCTTCAACTTCTCTTTCAACAAACAGAGCAAGCGTAACCCCACCACCGAGTACGAGAACACCAACGACTACCGCGGCTCGTTCGCCTACCAGTACTCGCCCATGATAAAAGGGCTGAGGCCGTTCGGATGGATAAAATCAAAGAACCGAAACCTCAAGTTCTTCAAGGAGTGGGAAATCAACTATCTGCCCAACAGCATCTCATTTCTCACCAACATGTCGCGCTACTACTACGAGCAGCAGACACGCTCCGAGACAGATGTGATGTTCCAGCTTCCTGTTTCTGTGAGCAAGAACTTCCTGTGGGACCGCCAGCTGCAGCTGTCGTGGAACATTCTCAAATCGCTCTCGCTTTCATTCACATCCAACACCTCGGCACGCATCGAGGAGACCGTGGGCGCGGTGAACCGCAAACTGTTCCCCGACCGCTACAAGGAGTGGAAAGACACCGTTTGGCAGAGCATACTTTCGATGGGTACACCGTGGAGCTACAACCAGAGCTTCAACGGCACCTACCGCGCGCCCTTCAACCGCATACCGGTACTCGACTTCCTCACCGCATCGGCCACCTACAATGCCACCTATAGGTGGGACCGCGGTGCCGAAATCGACGGACGCTCGCTCGGCAACACCATCGCCAACCAGTCGAGCATAAGTGTAGACGGACGCTTCAATTTCGACAATCTGTATAACAAGATTCCTTACGTGAAGGATGTGAACAAGCGCTTCGCCTCCTCGCGCCGCCCCACCGTGGCCAAGAAGCCGAAGAAATTTGAGAGAGCCATCAAACTGAAGCCCGACACCACCACTCTAATCCGTCACAACCTCCGCAACAAGAAGGTGAAAATCACTGCCGTGACCGCCGACTCCACCATTCCGTTCACATTCCAGCACCGCGTGGTGGACCAGAACACCGTGGAGATTCTCACTCACAGCGATAAAAACATAAAATTCACCGTCGAGGAAATCCTCAAGGAAGACAAGAAAATATGGAATGAGATAGGCCAGTATGCACTGCGCTTTGTGATGAGCCCGCGCAACCTCTCCATGCGCTGGAAACGCACCCGTACGCTCAACATACCGCTGTTCAACAACTCCATAGGCAATATATTCGGTCAGGAGACCGGTCATGGCCCCATGTCGCCGGGTCTTGACTTCGCATTCGGCCTGACCGACGAGAGCTTCATCTACAAGGCCAAGGAGCGCGGCTGGCTCATCACCGACGACGGACAGACATCGCCCGCCATGTGGAGCACCGGCACCGAACTCAACTTCGAGTTGCAGCTCGAGCCCATCAAGGGACTCAAAATCAACCTCACATCGAACCGCACCGACAACCGCACATCGCAGATACAGTTCATGTACGCAGACATGCCGGTGACCCGCAGCGGCTCCTACACCAAGACCCACGTTGCAGCGGCCACGGCTTTCAGTTCGTCGAAAGCCGAAGACGGCTACTACAGCAAGCACTTCCAGCAGTTCCTCGACAACATCCCCGTGATACGCAACAGGGTCGAGGCCCAATATGCCGGCACCCGCTACCCCTCCGGCGGTTTCATGGCCGACAATCCCAACGCCGGAGCGCCGTTCAGCCCTGCCACCGGCTCTGTGAGCGAGACCTCGTCGGATGTGCTCATCCCCGCATTCATCGCGGCCTACACCGGCACCGACGCCTCGAAACAGTATCTTACACCCTTCCCCTCCTTCGCCAACGTGCTGCCCAACTGGCGCGTGACCTACGACGGCCTTATCCAGATAGGCAACCTTAAGAATTTCTTCAAGACATTCACTCTGAACCACGCCTACCAGTGTACCTACACCGTGGGCTCCTACTCGTCGTATCTCAACTGGCTTTCGGTGGACGGCGACCGTCTCGGCTTCACCCTCGATGAGCTCACCGGGCAACCAATCCCGTCGTCGCCCTACAACATATCCACAGTGAGCATCACCGAGCGCTTCGCTCCACTCATCGGAGTGAGCGCCACACTCAAAAACGAAATTCAGGTGAACGCCGAGTGGCGCGACCAGCGCACCCTCACCCTCAACTCCTCTGCCGGCCAGCTTGTGGAGGCCACAACACGCGGCCTCACCGTAGGTCTCGGTTACAAAATAGTGAACTTCAACTCTATACTCAAGATACGCTCCTCACAGCAGGGCGTAAGCAACGACCTCACCGTCAACGCCGACCTCTCGCTACAGAACACACAGTCGCTGATACGCCGCATCGAGAGCAACTACACCCAGGCCACCGCCGGCACACGCACGCTCAACATTAACTTCAATGCGTCGTACATTCTCTCCAAACGCCTCACTCTTGCGGCATATTTCGACCATCAGGTTAACACACCTATTGTAAGTTCCTCGGCCTATCCTACATCAAACACCTCCTACGGCCTTTCGCTCAACCTCAACCTCGCCCGCTGACGGCATACGTTCTCATTTTTACTTTTCCTCCTAAGCGGGAAATTCACTAACTTTGCAGTCACCTATGAAAGCCATCGACCGCGAAACCATACAGCGCATCATCGACACCGCCGACATTGTCGAAGTGGTGAGCGATTTCGTGCATCTGCGCCGTCGTGGAGCCAACTTCATAGGTCTCTGCCCGTTCCACAACGAGCGCACCCCATCTTTCTCTGTGTCACGCGCCAAAGGCATATGCAAATGCTTCAGCTGCGGCAAAGGCGGCTCGCCGGTGAATTTCATCATGGAGCACGAGCAACTCTCCTACTGGGACGCCCTCCGCTACCTCGCACGCAAATACAACATCGAGATACAGGAACATGAAGTGACCGAAGCCGAGCGGCAGGCCATCAGCGAGCGGCAGGCACTCTTCGATGTCAACGATTTCGCACTTAAACATTTCCACGACAATCTGCTCTCAACACCCGATGGCACAGAGATAGGCCTCGCCTATTTCCGTCAACGCGGCATCTCCGACGCTATGGTCGAGAAATTCCAGCTCGGATATTCACTCGACAAGCGCTACGACTTTCTTGAGGCGGCCCGCAGTGCCGGATATTCCGACGATGCCATGGTGAAGACCGGCCTGTGCGTGCGCACTGAGCATGGCGAGCTCTACGACCGCTTCAAGGGGAGGGTGATGTATCCGGTGTTCTCTATTTCAGGCAAAGTGGTTGCCTTCGGAGGTCGCACCTTGCGCACCGACAAATCGATGGCGAAATATGTCAACTCGCCGGAGAGTGTCATCTACAAGAAAAACCGCGAGCTCTACGGCATGTTCCAGGCCAAGCAGGCCATCGTGCGCAAAGACAAGTGCATACTTGTGGAGGGTTACATGGATGTAATCTCCATGCACCAGCAGGGAGTGGAAAATGTGGTGGCGTCGTCGGGTACATCGCTCACACATGGACAGATACGCCTCATACACCGCTTCACCGAGAATGTGACCGTAATATACGACAGCGACGCGGCCGGCATCAAGGCGTCGCTCCGCGGCATAGACTTGCTTCTGGCCGAAGGACTTAACATAAAAGTGTTACTTCTGCCCGAAGGCGACGACCCCGATTCGTTCGCTCAGAGTCATACCGCCGAGCAGGTCGATGAATATCTGGCAGAGCACGAAACCGACTTCATCCGCTTCAAGACCGATGTGCTGCTGCGCGATGCCACAAACGACCCGTTGAAACGCTCGGAAGTAGTGGCAAGCATCCTCGAAAGCATAGCCAGCATTCCCGAAGAGATAAAGCGCAACATCTACATCCAGGAGTGCGCGCTGAAGTTCAACATCGACGAGAAGGTACTGCTGCGGCAGGTGAATCTCTTCGTGGTGAAACTGGCCGAGCAGAACGCCCGCAACTCCGCCCGTCAGCGCTCCGCCGACAGCCTTGAAAACACTACACCGCAGCCACCCGCCACCGATACGCAACAGACCGCAGCAGCTCATACACCAGTCGCATCTGCCGAAAATTATTCGGAAACAACACCGGCACCTACGGCTCCGACAGAGAATCATGCCACCCCCGTCGAAGCTCCTCTGGAGATGGAAGCAGGCATGCAGACCGCCATAATGCAGTCGGCTGACCCCTGCGCCATAACGCTTGAGCCTCAGGAAAGGGCGTTGCTGCGCCTTGCGCTGAAATTCGGCATGCTCGAACTCGGCGACAATTACGGCCTCAACGACGACGGCACCCACATACGTGTAATCGACTTCATCCGCGAGGACCTCGAAGGTGACAATCTCAAATTCCGAAACCCTCTTTACGAAAAAATCTACCGCGAGGCACTCCATGAGCGCGACACCGACTGGGAAACCGCCTACGCCGCACATCTCACCTCCGCACAGCAACGGCTCGAAGCCCGCGAGGACGAAGGTATAGAGGAAATACGGCGTACTGCCGCTAATACTCAGGAGATAGCCATCGCCGAGCTGAAACTGAAAGAAACAGCCGAAGCCGCATTTAAAGATGACATACGCGATTTCACACTAAGCTACTTCGAGCGCATATTCCTGTCACATCCCGACAACGATATGCGTCGCATATGCTCGGACCTGCTTGTAGACAAACATCAACTGTCGAAAATCTACACCCGGCAGGGCACCCATATCGAGACCGAGGAAGAGCGCATCGACGAACTCGTGAACCGCGCTCTGCTGGCGCTCAAATATGACCTCGCCCGATGCCATTTCCGCGAGATAAGCGCCCAGATAAGCGCCTTGCAAGCCACTCCCGGCTACGATTTCAACGAGATACTATCGCTCATGGCCCGCCAGAAGCGATGGAGCGACTTCTGCCAGCGTCTCGCAGCCACCATCGGCGAACGTGTCTACGAGCCCCTCCGCTAATCTCCTGCGATACAAAACATAAAAGAAAGCGGTTTTGACGGAATCAAAATTAATGGACAAAAGCCCATCGAGCTGAAGAAGAGGCCGGGAATAGAAAAATAAAATACTTAATGAGAAATTTCCTAAAGTATCGGTAACGGTGCCAAGATTTCGGTTGATTACACCTACACTGGCGTAAACAATCGGCTCTCTTGTGGATTCAGACAAGACGGTTCTGGATTTGCAAAGATTGGTATTTGCAGCCACAAAAATGATACAAACTATGGTGCGATATAATGATTTCATAATAAAACTCCAATGACAATGTCCGTTATCTGAGTAATGGGACTTTCAGCCCGGCACAAGCGATCTCGTCGACCTCGATTATCGAGCGGTAGAAAATGCGTTTGAAGTGCTCCGGCTGTACGGTTAGAGTTCTGTTGTTAAAATCATATCTACAAGATTAAAGCGGACTTTGCGAAATAGCATCATGCTTCTTATACCAAGATTATCCTCCTCCATGTAGTTGCCATGCTGTTCGGTTTGAACATCAAACACCGGTACTGTTACTGAATTGCCACCAAGGGTAAACGAAGCGTTTGACAATTTATAACAAAGTACCGACCATACTCCTCCAACTCCGGCCATATTGACAGTGTCACTTTCGCAGTTCGTTGTGAGGTATTCTTTATTAGCATCAAAGAAGAATTTGTTGAGTCGTCCGAACCCTGCATCTCCGCTATCAAGTTTCATTATTTGAGGTTGTCCATTAACTTCTGTTTGTGTTATCAGATTCATATCAGAAGAAAAGCACATATTGGGACATTCATTTGTCGGAGCTGCAGTAACCGCAGGAACTTGAATTTCCTTAGCATCGAAGTCGAGCGTTACATCTTTAAGTTGAAGCATCAGCTCACTGCCAACGATAAATTCGAGTACATCAATATACTTATCGGCTTCGTCATTGTGACTTCTTATGTCAATGACATAGAAAGGAACATCGTTTACTTTGATATTACCTAACACTAATTCTTTGGCTACAGCATATCGGCCGGCCGATGATGCGACGCCGGTAGCGGCAACATCGGCATCAAGGAATTCAAGTCCATAGGCGCGAGCTAATGAATCTGTTATAACATTAACCCCTGCGCCTGTATCAAAAGTAATCTTAACGGGATTATCATTGATTCGCGCCTCGGTAATCTGCATCAAATATTGCTTACTGCCCTGTTTCCCTGTCGGGATTGTGTCAAACGGAACAATGCCCATATCTCCCGTTATTGAAATCTGATATGGAGAATATTGGGTCAGACTTTTGTATTGTGCCGCCATATTGGCATAAGGCTTAAGACTCGTAGAGTCCACCATTTGATATGCCGATGATAGTGCTATGGAGAGAAAATTGTATGCGTCTTCGTTTTTACCGACACGGCTCAGGTCCATTGAGTACATGGCAGAACTTTGTAACAGCAGGTTCAGGTCAAGCATTTCTGCCTGCGTCTTAAGTAGTTCATCAAAGGACGGTATAGAAATGTCAGGACGGTTAAATCGGTTGCCAATCAGGCAGCGTGAGAACACCTCTAAAAACGGATTTATCGAATCTTTCGGAGTGCTGTAATAAATATCATGCAGACCAAAGAAATCGGATGTGTTCATGGCCGTTCCTATGCGTTCGTCTACGCTTTGTGCTTTTGCGACAAAACAAGACAACACTAATGTAGAAATTAAAATGAGTTTCTTCATATATAGTCCGTTTATAACCCCAAAGTTACACACTATTTGTGAGACTTTGGCAAGCAGGTGACTACAAAAACGGCATGAGGTCTACGCGGAAGATACAACAGTTGCTTGCCATGCGGCTTTAATAGGAGGAAAACAACAAAAAGAGGTTGCCGTTCAACCAATTAAATTGTTGAAGGCAGCCTCTTTTGTCGTTTTATCGCTTTGGAAAGTCTTTATTTGAGCTGGGTAGCGGGGTCGAGGTTGGGAGCTTCGATGTCAAGGAAGTAGCGGTAGGTCTGCACCTTTAGTTCGGCGCAAGCAGCGTCGTCGGCCACGATTATCGAGCGGGGATGCAGCTGTAGGGCCGAGATGGTCCACATCTGCGATACGCCGCCTTCAACTCCGTGCTGCAGGGCGCGGGCCTTGTTGTGACCGTTGACCAGAAGGAGCACCGAACGGGCGTCGGTCACTGTGCCCACACCCACAGTGAGGGCTGTCCTGGGCACAAGGTTCACATCGCCGTCGAAGAAGCGGGCATTGGCTATGATGGTATCCTGTGTGAGGGTTTTCACACGTGTGCGGCTTGTAAGCGACGAGCCGGGCTCATTGAAAGCGATATGTCCGTCGGGACCTACACCTCCCATAAATAGTTCGATGCCGCCATACGATTTGATCTTCTCCTCGAAGCGAGCGCACTCGGCCACAAGGTCGGGAGCGTTGCCGTTGAGTATATTCACATTCTCAGGCTTGATATCGATGTGTGAGAAGAAATTGTTCCACATAAACGAGTGATAGCTCTCGGGATGCTCCTGCGGCAGACCACAATATTCATCCATATTGAAAGTCACCACATTGGCGAAGCTTACTTTTCCCTCTTTGCATAGCTTTATCAAGGCACGATACATGCCGAGGGGCGAACTTCCCGTGGGGCAACCGAGCACAAACGGGCGCTCTGGAGTCGGGGCGAATTCATTGATTCTTGAAGCCACATAGTTGGCGGCCCACTGCGACATAAGATCGTAATCTTTCTCAATAATCAGACGCATAAACTGAAACGTGTATTTTAGATATTTTAACTCAACAGTCTGCCAGTAAACTCCGCACAACTGTCAAGCGTTTAAATTAAGATTATTAACTTTGCAAAGATACACAAAATAAGCCATGAAAGCAAATTTGAGTTCTCAGATTAAGCTCGACCGAATCCCGCGCCGCTACTACGACACCAAGGACAACATCGAAGCAGCCGCGCTTACACGCGATGAAAAAATCTACACCCGCATTTTCGAGACACCCGACGACGGAAACGAATACATCGCCCGTCATGTGGCACGCACCATCAAGCAATGTGTGAACGACAAAGGGCACTGTGTGATGGCACTCGGTGCCGGCAGCGACACCCACGGGGTGTATTCCTGCCTCATCGAAATGTGCTCCCGGGGCGATGTAAGCTTCAGGGATGTGACAGTGTTCAACCTCTACGAGTTCTTCCCTCAACAGCCCGACGGCCCCTCGACACTCAGCCGCCTGAAGGAGGTGCTTCTCGACCATGTCGACATCAAACCTGAAAACGTGCACTCCATCAGTCCGGATGTGACTATGGAGAATATGTTCGACTTCTGCAAGGACTACGAGAATAAAGTGGAGCGTTGCGGAGGCATCGACATAACTATATGCGAGATAGGCCCCGGAGGATCGCTTGCCCTCAACGAGCCGGGCTCGGTTTCTACCGGCCTCTGCCGTCTGGTGCTCATAAGCGGAGAGATGCGCCAACGCATTCAGAATTTCTACAAGAGCGACCAGGTGCCTGCCACAGGCATCACACTCGGTCTCGGCAACATACTGCGCTCCCGTCTGGTTATAGCCATGGCCTGGGGCGAGAACCGCGCCTCAGTGGCCCGCAAGGCCATCGAGGGCCCGGTTACCGACAATGTGCCGGCATCGTTCCTGCAGCTCCACAACTCGGCCCGCTGTGTGCTTGACCTCAGCGCCGCCGAAGAGCTCACACGTATCTCTCATCCTTGGAAAGTGTCGTCGTGCGAATGGAATTCCAAACTCATCCGTCGCGCAATAGTGTGGCTCTGCCGATGCACCGATAAACCCATACTTAAACTCACCGACAAAGACTACAACGACTGGGGCCTCGGCGAACTTGTGGCCCTCTACGGCTCGGCTTACAACGTGAACATAAAGGTGTTCAACGAGCTACAGCACACCATTACCGGCTGGCCCGGCGGAAAACCCGACGCCGACGACTCGTCGCGACCCGAACGTGCTAATCCATATCCCAAGAGAGTGATTGTGTTCTCCCCTCATCCCGACGACGATGTCATCTCTATGGGTGGCACCCTGCGCCGCCTCGTGGTGCAGGGCCATGATGTGCATGTGGCCTACGAGACTTCAGGCAACATAGCCGTGGGCGACGAAGACATGATGCGCTACTTCATGATGATGGACAAGATTGCGCCGATGTTCGGCTTCGCGTCTGCCGACTATCTCAAGCTAAGCCTCGATGTGCGTAGCCAGGTGGAGAACAAGAAATCACCCGGCGACACCGACAGCCCCGAGGTGCGCGAAATAAAAACCATGATACGCCAGGCCGAGGCATCCATCGCATGCAACTATATCGGCGTGAAGCCCGAGAACGTGCACTTCCTCCGCCTGCCGTTCTATGAGACCGGCACCATAAAGAAAGGCGACCTCACCGAGCGCGATGTAGACATAGTGAAGCGGCTGCTCCAGGAGGTGAAGCCCCAGCAGATTTTCGTAGCCGGCGACCTCGCCGACCCACACGGCACCCACCGTGTGTGCACCGACGCCGTGTTCGCAGCCATCGACGAGCTGAAATCGGAACCCTGGCTTAACGACTGCCGTATATGGATGTATCGCGGCGCATGGGCCGAATGGGAAATAGACCACATCGAAATGGCGGTGCCAATCTCTCCCGAAGAGCTGCGCTTCAAACGTAACTCCATCCTCAAGCATCAGAGCCAGATGGAAAACGCGCCTTTCCTCGGCGACGACGACCGCCTCTTCTGGCAACGTGCCGAAGAGCGCAACCGCGCCACGGCAATGCTCTATGAAAAACTCGGTATGGCCTCGTATGAGGCCATGGAGGCCTTCGTGCAATACCACCCCTTCTGACACCCTTTCACAGGCACATCGCAGGGCGACCGCTACAATGAAAAAAGTGGTGTTAAAACATCGGTTTTACGTTATTATTTTGTAAATTTGCTCGTCGGATAAGCATAGTCGACCATGAGACTGTCTTTTCCGACGGGCCGTTTTTACGGCGAATACCTTATACCATGTGAATAACTCAAATCATATTTTACTTATCATGGCAGATAATAAAGAAAAACTGTTTTCTCAGTTTCCACCTGTAAGCTACGACACTTGGCGTGCTAAGGTGGATGCCGACCTCAAAGGCGTGCCCTTTGAGAAAAAACTCGTCTGGCGCACCAACGAGGGCTTCAATGTGCAGCCTATGTATCAGCGCGCCGACATCGCTGACCTGCCCACAGTGAACTCCCTTCCGGGCGAATATCCCTATGTGCGCGGCACACGTGCCGACAACAACTGGCTCACCCGTCAGGAGATTCTTCCCGCCGACCCCGCCAAGGCCAACGCCGTAGCTGTGGAAGTGCTGGGCAAAGGCGTCAACTCACTCGGTTTCAAACTTAAGGAACCCTCGAAAGAAAGCATCGCTAACCTCCTTGAAGGCATCGACCTCGCAGCTGTGGAAATCAACTTCGCGAGCTGCCCCCGCAAAGTGCTCGACCTGGCCACAGCGCTCGTCGACTACATCAAGGAGAAAGGAGCGGCAGACACTTTCAAGGGCTCCATCGACTATAATCCCTTCAAGCGCGCACTGCGTCACGGCGCCGACATCGACACGGCTGAAGTGACTGCCACAGCAATGAAGCTTCTTGAAATCGTGAAGGATGTGCCGGGCCTCCGCTGCCTCGGCGTAGACTCCGACATGCTTTCCAATGCAGGCTGCTATATATATCAGGAACTCGGCTACGCCCTCGCATGGGGAGCCTACTGGCTCACCTCGCTCACCGAAGCAGGTGCCGACGCTAAAGAAGTGGGCCTCCGCGTTAAGTTCAACATGGGCGTGCAAAGCAACTACTTCATGGAGCTCGCCAAATTCCGCGCCGCACGCATGCTCTGGGCCGAAATCGTGAAGCAGTACAACCCCTCGTGCGAATGCGCATGCAAGATGGTGGCCCACGCCACCACATCGCGCTTCAACCAGACCATCTACGACGCTCACGTAAACCTGCTCCGCAGCCAGACCGAAGCTATGTCGGCAGCTCTTGCCGGTGTGGATTCAATCACGGTGACACCCTTCGACACTCCCTATAAGACTCCCGACGACTTCTCGGAGCGCATAGCCCGCAACCAGCAGCTCCTTCTCAAGGAGGAGAGCCATCTCGACAAGGTTACCGATCCAGCCGGCGGTTCCTATTATGTGGAGACCCTTACAGTTTCGCTTGCTAAAGAGGCATGGAAACTCTTCCTGGAGGTGGAAGACAAAGGCGGCTTCGCAGCATGCCTTAACTCAGGTGAAGTGCAGGCCGCGGTAAACGCCACCGCTCTTAAGCGCCATCAGGACATGGCACGCCGCAAGGAAGTGCTCCTCGGCACCAATCAGTTCCCCAACTTCAACGAGATGGCAGCCGCCAAAATTGAAAACGACGCCGATCCCTACGCAGCCCACGACGAAAAGGCCTGCGGATGCGGATGCGCCACAAGCGGCGACAACGCCAAGGCACTCAGCACCAAGCGTCAGGCAAGCGACTTCGAGGCCCTGCGCCTTGCCACAGAGCATGCCGCCAACCGTCCGAAAGCATTCATGCTCACCATCGGCAATCTGGCAATGCGTCTGGCACGTGCCCAGTTCTCGAGCAACTTCTTCGGTTGCGCCGGCTACGAAATAATCGACAACATCGGCTTCGAGACCGTGCAGCAGGGTATCGACGCCGCCATGGAGAAAAAAGCCGACATCGTGGTGCTCTGCTCTTCCGACGACGAATACGCACAGTATGCCCCCGAGGCATTCAAGTTGCTCGACGGCCGCGCCGAGTTCGTGGTGGCAGGCGCTCCCGCCTGCACCGACGACCTGAAAGCCGCCGGCATAGAGCATTTCATCCATGTGCGTTCCAACGTGCTCGAGACACTTCAGGAATTCAATAACCGTCTTCTTAAAAAATAAGAGCCATGAAACCCGATTTCAAAAATATGAACATCATAGCCGACGCCTTCACCGCGCCGGCCGCAGCACCCGCTGCCGGTGAGGAATGGCTCACTCCCGAGCGCATTCCCGTAAAACCCATCTATACAAAAGCCGACCTCGAGGGCATGGAGCATCTCGACTACGTGGCCGGCCTTCCCCCCTTCCTCCGCGGTCCGTACAGCGGCATGTATGCCATCCGCCCCTGGACCATCCGCCAATATGCCGGATTCTCCACCGCAGCCGAGTCGAACGCTTTCTATCGCCGCAACCTCGCTTCCGGTCAGAAGGGTCTCTCGGTGGCATTCGACCTCGCCACACACCGCGGATACGACGCCGATCATCCCCGCGTGGTGGGCGATGTGGGCAAAGCCGGCGTGAGCATCTGCTCGGTAGAGGACATGAAGGTGCTCTTCGACGGCATACCCCTCAACAAGATGTCGGTGTCGATGACCATGAATGGCGCAGTGCTTCCCGTGCTCGCATTCTACATCAACGCAGGTCTCGAGCAAGGTGCTAAACTTGAAGAAATGGCAGGTACCATCCAGAACGATATCCTCAAGGAGTTCATGGTGCGTAACACCTACATCTACCCGCCGGAATTCTCGATGCGCATAATCGCCGACATCTTCGAGTACACCTCGCAGAACATGCCCAAGTTCAACTCCATCTCCATCTCGGGCTACCACATGCAGGAGGCGGGCGCCACCTGCGACATCGAGCTGGCCTACACATTGGCCGACGGTCTCGAATATCTCCGCGCAGGCGTAAACGCCGGCATGGATATCGACTCGTTCGCGCCCCGTCTGTCGTTCTTCTGGGCCATCGGCATGAACTTCTTCATGGAGATAGCCAAGATGCGCGCCGCCCGTATGCTCTGGGCCAAGATAGTGAGCCAGTTCAATCCCAAGAACCCCAAGTCGCTCGCGCTCCGCACCCACTCGCAGACATCAGGATGGTCGCTCACCGAGCAAGACCCCTTCAACAACGTTGGCCGCACCTGTATCGAGGCCATGGGCGCCGCCCTCGGCCACACACAGAGCCTCCACACCAACGCCCTCGACGAGGCCATAGCACTCCCCACCGACTTCTCGGCACGTATCGCCCGTAACACCCAGATATACATTCAGGAAGAGACATACGTGTGCAAGGAAATCGACCCGTGGGCAGGAAGCTACTATGTGGAAAGCCTCACCAACGAGATCGCTCACCGCGCATGGGAGCATATCCAGGAAATCGAGAAGCTCGGCGGCATGGCCAAGGCCATCGAGACCGGCCTACCGAAGCTCCGCATCGAAGAAGCTGCCGCACGCACTCAGGCCCGCATCGACTCAGGCCGTCAGACCATCGTGGGCATCAACAAATATCGCCTCGACCATGAGGACCCCATCGACATCCTCGAGATTGACAACACCGAGGTGCGCAACGAGCAGTGCGCCCGTCTCGAGACCCTCCGCGAGGGCCGTGACGAAGCCAAGGTGAAGGAGGCTCTGGCCGCCATCACCGAATGCGTGCGCACAAAGAAGGGTAACCTCCTCGACCTCGCTGTAAAAGCAGCCGGCCTCCGCGCTTCTCTCGGAGAGATTTCCGATGCATGCGAGGAAGTGGTAGGACGATACAAAGCACAAATCAGAACCATTTCAGGCGTGTATTCCGAAGAAACCAAAAACGATCCCGACTTCCTCCGTGCTCAGAAGATGACCGAGGAATTTGCGAAGCGTGAGGGCCGTCAGCCCCGTATCATGATTGCGAAAATGGGCCAGGACGGTCACGACCGCGGCGCCAAAGTGGTAGCCACCGGCTACGCCGACTGCGGATTTGATGTGGATATGGGCCCGCTGTTCCAGACTCCCGCCGAAGCAGCCCGCCAGGCCGTGGAGAACGATGTGCACATCCTCGGCGTAAGCTCGCTCGCCGCAGGCCACAAGACACTCATTCCCCAGGTTATCGAAGAGCTCAAGAAGCTCGGCCGCGAGGACATCATGGTTACCGCAGGCGGTGTGATTCCTGCGCAGGACTATGACTTCCTCTACAAGGCAGGCGTGGCAGCCATCTTCGGCCCCGGTACACGAATCCCCGTGTCGGCAATCCGCATGCTTGAGATTCTCAACGGCGAAGAGGAAAAAGACTGAGGCTTATTTCTCCGCTGACATAGCAACATAACCGCCGCCTTTCCGCGCCACGCCACACGGCGGAGCGCGGAAAGGTCGGTTTTTTTAGAGTGGCAGCCGCCCCGGGATTCATCACACCGAAATGGAATTTACCTCGATTATATATGCCTTATTCCTCATAGCCGTAGTAGCGTTTTACTACAGCCCGTGGGCCATACGCGCGTCATGGAGGCAGAATATCCTGCTGCTCGCTGTAAGCTATATATTCTACGGAGCATGGGACTGGCGCTACCTCTCGCTCATCCTCATCACCACACTCACCACCTACGGCACAGCCATCGCCATAGAGCGCACGCGCCGGCGCTTATGGCTCGTGACCAACATAGTGGTGAACATCGGCATACTGGTCACCTTCAAATATTTCAACTTCTTCTCGGAAAACCTCGCCTGGCTGATGAAGTGGTTCGGATGGGAAATGGACTGGTTCACCCTCGATGTGCTGCTGCCGGTGGGCATCTCGTTTTACACCTTTCAGGCCATCGGCTACAGCATAGATGTGTGGCGGGGCGACATCAAGCCTACGCACAATCTGCTGCTGTTCGCCACCTTCATCGCATTCTTTCCGCAACTCATCGCAGGCCCCATCGAACGCTCCATGGCGCTCATGCCGCAACTGGCGAGAGTGAACCGCTGGAACTACCGCGAGGGCGTGCAGGGTTTAAGGTTCATACTGTGGGGTCTGGTGAAGAAAGTAGCCGTGGCCGACCCGTGCGGCGCCGTGGCAGATACATGGTATGGTGATACCATCGCCTTCGGACCGATAGGATTCAGAGTGTATCTTGCCGGACTACTCTTCATGATTCAGGTCTACTGCGACTTCTCGGGTTACTGCGACATCGCCACGGGTTCCGCACGCCTGCTCGGCGTGAGACTCAGCATGAACTTCGACCGGCCGCTGATTTCACGCAATTTCCTCGAGCTATGGAACCGCTGGCACATAACGCTCACACGCTGGTTCACCGACTATGTGTATATCCCCCTCGGAGGCTCACGCAAAGGCAGATGCCGCACCTACGCCAATGTGATGGTGGTGTTTCTGCTCTCCGGTCTATGGCACGGAGCCGGATGGGGATTCGTGATATGGGGTGCGATGAGCGGCGTGATTTTCTGTTTCCTCAGATATTTCGGATTCAACAACTACCGCCACGCGGCATCTCCTACCCTACGCGACCTCCCGGCTATATTCGCCACCCTGCAGACTTTCGCCATCACCACCATGTGGGTGCGCCTCTCGCAATATCCCGAAGTGGCGCTCGACTGCATGTGGCATTATGCCATTCCCATCAGCCTGCTGGCCACCGTAGTATTCCGCATGCTTTTCGATGCATGCCGCAAAACGGCAATCATGGCCTTCCATAGCCGTGAAACCGACCCGCAGTTGCGCCGACGGCTTTACTTCGGCTTCATGGGCGCAATATTCATAGTTCTTGTGACCATAGCGCCCGATATTGCCCTAACGCACCTCTATGTATGGACTATCTTCCTGTGCTACGGCTGTGAATGGGCCACCCGCTCTCTCCCGTGGGGCGACTGCCCTTTCCCGCTCCCCTGCCGCAAGGCGCCACGCCTTGGCTTATACATGCTGCTTTACATGCTTATACTCACCTATGGATTACTCCGCATGCCACCTGTAGTCGATGCGACAACGTTCCTCTACTTCCAGTTCTGAGCCACGGCCTAAACGCCGCTTCGCCGCCACACCGTGGGGGCTGATGCTCCGTGCGGTGATGTTCGCAGGGCTGCCGATTGCAGTGCTTGTGTTCATCTATGTACTACACGACCCGTTCAAAGTGCTCCGCTGGCACGACGAGCCGTTCGCCGACCATCTCGGCTTAAACAAAGGTTCCCTCTCGGTGAACTCATTCGAACGGTTCAATCCCGAACACCACTTCGACTCGTTCATCATCGGGGCTTCCGTTTCGTGTTACTATCGTGCGGACGAGTGGAGACAATATCTTCCCGACAGCGCATGCGTGACCCATTTCGACAGCTCATGGCAGCCTCCGACGCATCTTGCCAGGTTTGTAGAATTTCTCGACCGCAAGGATGTGCCGATGCATCATGTACTGCTGGTGCTCGCCCCCGAAGTGTTCACCTTCGTGGACGACGCAGACAACATATCCACCCTCCTGCCGCCTGCGGTGGTGCCATGCACACTGTGGCCAGATATTCCTTCGCCTCTGCATGCGCTGCGTTTCCACTACAAATTTTTCACAAGTTTCTGCAGCTACCGTTACCTCCGGCCTTATGGGCACTGGAAACGTACCGGCGAACGTGATGAAAGCGACGGTACATATATTTTCGACCCTCAGCCGGTGGTCTACAGACATGTTGTAAATGAAGAGAGCATCCCCGAATGGGACTACATGCTCGACACAGATGCCGCAGCCTTCCACACACCTAAGGGATTAAAGAAATTTCATGCACCCGGCGATGTTTACACGCCTTTGCCCGGAGGCATCAAGCCGGAATACCGCGACGCCCTGCGCCGTGTGGCCGATGTGCTGCGTAAGAGGCATGCCGATGTGAAAATCATCCTTGCACCATCGCCGGCGCTGTATGTGCTCACCCCCGATGACGAGGCATTCATGCAGCAGACATTCGGCACACTCCACTGTAGCGCCGGGCGCCCGTATGTGAACCTCACGCGCGAGTTCCGCCCCGAGCAGTCAGACCCCTCCAACTTCTACGACGGCATCCACTACCGTCCCTCTCTCGCCTCAAAATATCTCCGTCGCGCCTACTCCCCTCCCTACGGCCCCTTTCCTCCTGATAAATAATCGAGAGCCTATGAACCGTTATGCTGACGGCGATAATCCAACGGCGTCACACCTACATGGCGCTTAAAATATCTTACCATATATGAAGTGCTCTCGAAACAGTATCGGTGAGCAATCTCCTTTACCGAGAGGTCTGTGGTGGCAAGCAATGCCTTTAGGTCCATTATAATCTGACGGTCAATCAATTCCTTCGGTGAGACGCTGAATACGTGTAATGTGATTTTGGAAAGATAATAAGGGGTGATACACAATTCGTCGGCCTTACTCTTGATTCAAACCCTAAGAAAAAGTTCTGCCACTGATTGCGAAGCATTGTGTTCAGGAAACCATCGTCAGCACTTTTTTCAATCCATTTTAACCCTCTATACCAAAGCAGCAGCTCCCTAGGCCCGTTCTCAGTAATCCGGCAAATCTGATTGTCGGCAAGCCAGTCGAGAAACTCACATGATGAGATAAAGGTCACCTCATCTGTCAGCGATATTGAGAGCTCGATTTTAATAGCCCTGAAATCGCGGCTTGTTTTTTCAATAGAGAAAAGTGTGTCGGAAAACACTGTGGCCAGACACCCGCAACGAAATGGTTTCTTGGCGAAATTACATTCGAACATGGCATACCCCGATAGGCAGTATATAAGCACGCATCCTTTGGTGCGCAACGGTACGCCGAGATAATTTCTCAAATCCGAGAGTTCAGAAGTATATATCGGTTCATTCATGTGACCGGAGATTATGACACGAATTTAGCAATTATATAGCAATATCGGTCCATGCAGTTTTCAAAAGTGACATAAGTGTTTGGTTTAGTGTTGTGTTCCTGCCGTGACTAAGGGCTAATTTTGCAGGCTGAAAATATATAGACAATCAGGATATGACAATGGTAAAAAGACAACTATTCATGCTCTCGCTTCTATCGGCACTCCTATTTTCAGCCTGCAAAAAAGAAGAAAGGCAGATGCCTGCTAGGGAGTATGCATCACTTGAAGTGAACAAATCCTCAGTCGAAACCGTCGACCGATATCCGGCCACTTTCAGAGGGCGGCAGGATGTAGATATCATTCCGCAGGTATCAGGCAAAATCACCTCAGTCAATGTGAAAGAAGGTGAGAGGGTAAAGAAAAATCAGACACTTTTTGTCATCTACCAGGTGCCTTACAAAGCCGCATTACAGACCGCATTGGCAAACCTTGAATCGGCAAAAGCAGAAGTAGCTTCCGCACAGCTTAACTATGACGGTAAGCAGGAACTCTTTGCACAGAAAGTGATTTCCGATTTTGAACTGAAAAAGAGCCATAACGCGCTTTTAGTTGCCAAGGCAGCCATGCTTCAGGCCGAGGCACAGGTCACCAATGCCCGCAACGACCTGTCACATACTATTATATCCAGCCCGTGTGACGGCGTTGTCGGTACTTTGCCCTATCGTGCCGGTTATCTTGTTAGTCCCGGTATGCAGACACCTTTGACAACGGTGTCTGACAATTCGGAAATGTATGTCTATTTCTCTATTCCCGAAAACCGTATGATTGAACTTATACGCCGACACGGTAGCACTGAAGCAGTTCTGAAAGCTATGCCTTCAGTGCGTCTTTATCTCAACGATGGCTCGGATTACGATGCAGAGGGCCATATAGAGAGTATGAGCGGCGTACTTGACAAAACCACCGGCAGTGTATCACTCAGGGCTGTATTCTCAAACGCAAGCGGTCTTTTACACAGTGGCGGCGCAGGTAATATCGGTCTGACCAGCAAACATGACAATGTAACCCTTATTCCGCAGGGAGCTACATACGAATTACAGGACAAGGTCTATGTCTATAAGGTTGTTGACGGTAAAGCCCATGCAGTACAGTTGAAGGTTAAACCCATAGCCGAAAAGAAACAATATATCGTTTTGTCCGGTCTGACAGTAGGTGATGTCATTATTACCGAAGGAGTAGGCAATCTACAGGACGGGGCTGATGTCAAACTGAAAAAATGATAAGGCGAAGACCATGAATGTAAAGACTTTTATAGAACGCCCGGTACTCTCAATAGTCATATCCGTCGCTATACTCCTGTTAGGAGTTATAGCTCTCATGGGATTGCCGATAGAGCAATTTCCCAATATCGCTCCTCCTACTGTCGAGGTTATGACATCTTATCCGGGTGCGAATGCCGAGACGGTAGAAAAGAGTGTCATCGTGCCACTGGAAGAGGCAATAAACGGTGTGGAAAACATGACCTACATATCTTCCACCTCATCAAATGCAGGTGATGCGTACCTGACCATATATTTCAAACAGGGTACAGACCCGGATATGGCAGCCATGAATGTCCAGAACAGAGTATCTACCGCTGCAGGGCTTCTTCCAGCCGAGGTTACAAAAATAGGTGTAACCACAAACAAACAGCAAAAATCAATGCTGAAAGCCATAACGCTTTATAGTCCGGACGACAGCTATGATACTCAATTTCTCAACAACTATCTTGCTATCAATGTAATTCCGCGTCTCAAACGAATATCGGGCGTAGGTGCCGTGACATTACTCGGTTCCAATTATAGTATGCGTATCTGGCTCAAACCAGATATTATGGGACAGTATGGTCTGGTTCCCGCCGATGTCACCGCCGCACTTGCCTCTCAAAACATCGAGTCCGCCACCGGCTCTTTTGGCGAGAATTATGAAGGTATATTCCAATATACAATGAAATATAAAGGGCGACTTTCCACTCCTGAGGAATTTGAAAATATAGTCATCAAGTCGCTCCCATCCGGAGAAGTATTGCGCCTTAAATAAATAGCGGAAGTTGAGCTTGGTGATGAGGCATACAACTACCGCAGTCAGACCAACGGACATCCGGGTGCACTCTTTATGGTTTATCAGACCGCCGGTTCAAATGCGACGGAAGTAATCAATGCCATCGACAAGGAGATAGAAAAGATGTCGAAGAGTCTGCCCAAAGGAGTGGAATTCGGCGATGTGTTCTCGACAAAAGACTTCCTTGACGCCTCGATGCATCAGGTAATAAAAACACTGTTCGAAGCATTTTTTCTTGTGGTGCTGATAGTATTTATATTCCTTCAGGATGTCAAGTCTGTAATCATACCTGCGATTTCTATCATAGTCTCTCTTGTAGGAACATTTATAGTGATGTCGCTTATTGGATTTTCAATCAATCTTCTGACTCTTTTCGCACTTGTTCTTGCAATCGGTATTGTGGTCGATGACGCGATTATTGTGGTTGAAGCTGTGGAGGCAAGATTTGATATAGGTTACAAATCTCCGTTCATGGCTACCAATGACGCCATGAAAAGCATCACATCCGCTATCGTCACGACTACTTTGGTATTCATGGCAGTATTCCTCCCTGTATCGATGATGGGAGGAACATCAGGAACATTCTACACCCAGTTCGGCTTGACCATGGCAGCTGCAGTAGGTATTTCGGCAGTAAATGCGCTAACTCTTTCACCCGCACTGTGCGCCATCATGCTTAAACCACATAAAAATGGAAGCAAAAAACAAGGTTTGCCGAAAGATACAGAATCGGATTCAATTCAGCATTCAGCCATCTCACACAAAGATATGTGCGTGGAGTGATATTCTTCGTGCGTCGCAAGCCCATTATGTGGATTGCCCTTTTGGTGTCTATCGGGCTACTTGTGTTCTTTATGAATACCACAAAGACAGGCCTTGTGCCAGACGAGGATACCGGCTCAATAATGGTCAATATCAGTACTCCCCCCGGTTCATCTGTAGCCCGCACCAATGAGATTATGAAGCAGATTGAACAGCGCATCGACAGTATACCTGAAATAGAGTTCTACAGCGAGACAGTAGGATACGGGCTGATTGGCGGTGCCGGTCCGTCAAGCGGTATGCTTATCGTAAAACTACATAACTGGGCAGACCGAAAGAAAGAAGGAAGCGATGCCCAAAGTGTGGTCGATAAAATCAATGCCATAGGCATGGAGATTCCGGATGTGACAGTCTTTGCATTCCTTCCACCTCTTATTGATGGCTATGGAGTCAGCAGTGGCTTTGAAATAAACCTACAGGATCAGGCAGACGGCCGCGCCGACTCATTGTTCTCAGTAGGGCAAAGACTGATCGCAGCCCTTCAGGAAAGGCCTGAAATATCTGCGGCTTACTCAAATTTCAATGTTTCATTTCCACAATATACCGTGGATGTTGACCCGGTAAAATGCGAAAGAGCCGGCATCACTGCGGATGCAGTTCTTGAAACACTGTCGGGATATTACAGTGGTGCTTATGTTTCTAACTTCAACCGCTTCTCCAAACTTTATCGCGTCATGATTCAGGCATCGCCGAATTATCGAGTAGATGTAGAATCTCTTGACCGCATAATGACCCGGACACCCGACGGCATGGCTCCTTTGAGCAATTTTGTAACCATTACCAAAGACTATGGGCCGGAATCAGTAAGTCGGTTCAATCTATATAGTTCGATGGGAATCAACGGTGAGGCAGCTCCGGGATATAGTTCCGGCGATGCGATAGCCGCTGTGCGTGAAACTGCGGATAAGATTCTGCCAAAGGGTTACAGCTATGAGTTCTCGGGTATATCCCGTGAAGAGAGCGAGACATCCAACAACACAGTGTTGATTTTCATGTTCTGCCTTGTATTTGTATATCTTATTCTATGTGGATTGTATGAAAGTTTCCTCGTCCCGTTTGCCGTGCTTCTTTCGGTCCCGTTTGGCCTTATGGGCAGTTTCCTTTTTGCCAAACTTATGGGACTTGAAAATAATATTTACCTTCAGACTGGACTCATCATGCTGATCGGTCTTCTTGCCAAGACCGCGATTCTCGTAACCGATTATGCCGTTGACCGACGCAAGGCTGGAATGTCATTGATACAATCGGCTGTCGGGGCAGCAAAAGCTCGATTCCGTCCTATTCTAATGACTGTACTTGCTATGATATTCGGTCTTTTACCCCTTATGTTCTCCTCCGGTGCCGGTGCTAATGGTAACAGTTCGTTGGGGTCGGGAGTTGTAGGCGGATTACTTATCGGTGCTTTAGCATTACTATTCTTTGTTCCCGCTATGTTTATCGTATTCCAGTCGCTACAGGAGAAAATCAAGCCTGTCCAGTTTGGGGTTGAGAAGCTTCCTGATCTCCAGATCGAAGTCGAGAAGGAGGAAATTAAAATCCAGAAAAAGAAGAAAGGAGAATGAAACAGATTATTATTGCAGTAGTAGTTTTACTTCTCACAAGCAGCTGCTCGACATACAAGAAATACAGCCGTCCGGAGGAAGTCAGCACCAATAATCTCTTCGGAGAAGATGTTGCTGTGACCGATACTTTTACGGCGGCATCAATTCCGTGGCATGAATTTTTTACAGATTCGAAATTACGGACTTTGATAGATACGGCATTAGCAAATAATTCCGACCTTCGCATTGCGTCTCTTCGTGTTGAACAGGCTGAGGCAACTCTTTCCGCAGCCCGTCTGGCTTACCTTCCCGGAATTTCCTTGAATCCACAGGGAGGCATAAGCAGTTACGCCGGAGATAAGGCAATAAAAACTTATTCCCTCGGTCTTTCCGCCGATTGGGAAATAGATATTTCAGGCCGCATTACCAATGAAAAGCGAGTAGCTTATGCTAACTTGCGACAGCAGAAGGATTACCGGCAGGCTGTTTCTACGCAACTTGTAGCGACAGTGGCTAACAGCTATTACAACTTACTCGCTCTTGACCAACAACTGTCAATTTCACAGAAGTCTCTTGAGGCATGGAATGAGATTATTCGTACTCTTGAAGTCCGCAAGACGGTAGGAGAAGGACAACAAGCCTCTGTAGCGCAGGCGAAAGCAAGCCGGCTTGATGTGGAAAATACCATTCTGTCGCTGTCTCAACAGATAAAGACTCAGGAGAATTCCTTATGCACATTGTTGGGATGGACACTGCGTAAAATCGACCGTAGTGATTTGAAAGCCCAGATATTCCCTGATGACATAGCAATAGGAGTACCGTTGCAATTACTTGAAAACCGACCGGACATACATCAGGCAGAATATGCTTTGCAATCGGCATTCTATTCAACCAATGTCGCGCGGTCTGCGTTTTATCCGTCTCTGACATTGAGCGGCACTGTCGGTTGGACAAACAACACCGGAGCGGCTATCATTAATCCCGGCAACTGGCTTCTTAACGCCATAGGATCACTGGTACAACCATTGTTCAATCGTGGACGCAACATTGCAAATCTGAAAATAGCAAAAGCCCAGCAGGAAGAAGCTCTTATCGCATTCCAGCAAAAACTTCTGGAAGCCGGTGCGGAAGTAAATGATGCGCTTTCACAATGGCAGAATGCTGAACAACAGCTGAATGTCAGTGCGCGTCAGATAGAGGCTCTTGAAGATGCTGTAAAAAGTACAAGGCTTTTAATGACATATAGTGACAGCAGCAGTTATCTCGAAGTCCTCACCGCACAGCAATCACTCCTTTCAGCACAGCTGACTGAAACGCAGGAAACTTTCGATAAAATCCAAGGTATCATCAAATTATATCATGCACTTGGAGGAGGGTGAACACACTCTCTGCACCCATGCGCCTGTCAGCGGCCCCAGCGCTTGCGCTGCAACTCGGCAGAACGGGCTTCCGCAGGATTGTCACCGGCGTTCCAGAAGCGGGTGCCCACCAGAGCGTCGGGAAGATACTGCTGCGGCACGAAATTGCCGGGATAATCATGGGCATATTTGTAGCCGGCATGATATCCGAGGTCTTTCATCAGCGATGTGGGGGCGTTGCGGATGGGCAGCGGCACCGGCAGATTACCGGTCTGGCGCACAGCCGCCAGGGCCGTGTCGATAGCCATATAGGCAGAATTACTTTTGGGTGAGGTTGCCAGATAGACAGTACACTCCGCCAGCGGTATCCGCCCCTCGGGCATGCCTATCTTGCGGATGGCGTCGAAAGTGGCGTTTGCCAGCAGCAGGCCGTTGGGATTGGCAAGGCCGATATCCTCAGCGGCCACTATCACCAGCCGGCGCGCGATAAATTCAGGATCCTCCCCACCCTCTATCATTCGTGCGAGCCAGTAAATGGCTCCGTCGGGGTCGGACCCTCGTATGCTTTTGATGAAAGCCGAAATGATGTCGTAGTGCATCTCCCCCTTCTTGTCGTAGGCCATGGGATTCTGCTGCAGGCGGTCAACCACAATCTTGTCGTTGATGACCATCGGCTGCCCGAAGGGGGTAGACTGATGAATGAGGTCGAGAATGTTGAGCAGCTTGCGTGCATCGCCCCCCGAGAAGCGGAAGAGGGCGTCGGTCTGTTCTACCTGCACATCCACCTGGCTGAGCACCTCGTCGGTGGTGATGGCACGGTCGAGCAGCGTGCGCAACTCGGGTTCCTCGAGAGGCTTGAGCGTGTAGACCTGCGCGCGCGACAGCAACGGGCGTATCACCTCGAACGACGGATTCTCGGTGGTGGCGCCGATAAGTGTCACAGTGCCGTTCTCCACGGCGCCGAGCAGACTGTCCTGCTGGCTCTTACTGAAACGGTGGATTTCATCGATGAAAAGTATCGGTCGGCCTTCGCTGAACATGCTCCGCGCCTCGGCCTTGCAGCGGTCTATCACATCGCGCACATCCTTCACACCTGCATTCACAGCCGAGAGCGTGAAGAATTTCGACTTTGTGGTGTTGGCTATGATTCGTGCCAGCGTGGTTTTGCCCACTCCGGGAGGACCCCAGAGAATGAACGAGCTCACACTGCCCGAATCAATCATGCGGTGCAATATACTGCCGGGGCCCACGAGGTGCTCCTGACCGATATATTCGTCGAGTGTCTGCGGACGAAGCCGCTCTGCCAGAGGTGGAAGCATGGATAAAGAGGAATTGTTACATATTTTCGGTTATACGAAACGCGGCTCAGAGCCAAGACGGGCTCCGCGCAGGAACTCATCGGCGCTGATGCGCTTTTTGCCGCTCGGCTGCAGCGACAGTATGTCGAGCAGCATGCCATCGCCGCACACCACCTTCAGTGTGTGCCGCCCTGCCACCACAGTACCCGAAGCGGCCTGCACGGGAGCATCACCGCTTATGGCCGTGGCAAAAATCTTCACCGGCACCGGTTCGACGCCCTCCTGCCCCGAAAGCAGTTCACTCCACGCCGCGGGATAAGGAGAGAGGCCCCTCACGAGGTTGTGCACCTTCACGGCAGGCTGGCTCCAGTCGATTCGGCATGTCTCCTTGAAAATCTTCGGCGCGGGAGTGGCTTCCTCGCCGTTGAGCAGACGCTCCTGCGGCACAGGTGCGATAGTGCCGTCAACAATAGCATCCACCGTTTTTAGCGTGAGGTCAGCGCCGAGGGCCATCAGGCGGTCGTGCACATCACCCACATTGTCTTCGGGATGTATGGGAACCCGCTCCTGGTCAATGATGTCACCGGTGTCGATTTCATGTTTGAGGAAGAAGGTAGTGACACCGGTCTCGGTGTCGCCGTTAATTACAGCCCAGTTGATAGGCGCGGCACCACGATAGCGTGGCAGCAACGACGCATGCAGATTGAATGTGCCGAGCTCCGGCATCTGCCAGACCACCTCTGGGAGCATGCGGAAAGCTATCACTATGAATAGATTGGCACCATAACCGTGTAACTGCTCCACAAATTCGGAGTCTTTTAGCCGCACAGGTTGCATCAGAGGTATGCCATGTGCCTCAGCATATTCCTTCACCGGCGAGTGATACATCTTGTGGCCGCGACCTGCGGGCTTGTCGGGCATCGTCACGGCTGCCGCCACATTATATCCTGCCGTCACCAGACGGTCAAGGCTCGCCACAGCAAACTCAGGCGTGCCGAAAAACACAATCTTCAAATCTTCTTTCTTCATGCGTCGTGTTGGGGTTGGTTTTCATTAGCGTCGGCAGCCTGCTCCATAGCCTGCCACAGAGCATCGGCCGGCGCCGGTGCCGTGAGGCTCACAAGCTTGTGGCTCACGGGGTGTTCGAACTCTATGTGTCGGGCCATAAGCGATATGGAGCCGTCGGAGTTCGACCTTTTGGCGCCATATTTCAGGTCTCCCTTTATGGGACAGCCTATGGCCGAGAGCTGCACCCTTATCTGGTGTTTGCGGCCTGTGAGCAGCTCCACCTCAAGCAGATGATAGCGTTCCGACGAGGCCAGCACGCGATAGCGCAGCCGCGCCTCCTTAGCCGAAGGTTTCGGCTTGAGCGACGCATACGACTTGTTGTTGCTCTCGGTGGTGGTGATGTAGTGGCATAGCTCGGCAGAGGGTTCGGCAGGCATATTGGCGGTTATCGCCCAATAGGTCTTGTGCACCTGGCCGAGGCGGAACATCTCGTTGAGTCTTGCAAGCGCCTTCGATGTCTTTGCGAACACCACCAGACCGCCCACGGGACGGTCGAGACGGTGTGCCACACCGCAGAACACATTGCCCGGCTTCTGATATTTCTCCTTCAGATAGTGTTTGAGCGCATCCACAAGCGGCTCATCGCCGGTTTTGTCGCCCTGCACTATCTCTCCCGGCAGCTTATTCACCACTATCAGATGGTTGTCTTCATACACTATACGTTCGGCAAGAGGCTGCATAAATCGGTTTCTATAAGTTGGCCAAATACCGGATGCGGACTTTCGGTAAGGCGAAGTCCGCACCCGGTACAGGTGTTGTTGTTCAAATCAGTGTGCGGCATCAGATGCCGAGCTCCTTGCGGATGCCGGCAATCTTGGCCTTGGCGGCATCGTCGGCGGCATGATAAGCGCTCTTGTCGGCCATCTTGCCGTGCACCTCGATGTAGAATTTAATCTTGGGCTCCGTGCCAGAGGGACGGATGGATACCTTGGTGTTGTCGGCGGTGAAGAACTGCAGCACGTTGGAGGTTACGGGGAAGTCCATCTTGGTCACCTTGCCGGTGGTCAGGTCGGTGCAGTTGAGGTCGGCGTAATCCTTGCGGAGCACCACAGGGCTGCCGCCGAGCTCTTTGGGAGGATTGGCGCGGAATTCCTTCATCATGGCCACAATCTCCTCGGCGCCGGTCTTGCCCGGACGCACCACCGAGATGCCCTCCTCGCGTGAGAAGCCATACTTCACATAGATATCCTGGAGCATCTCCATGAAACTCATGCCTTTGTCCTTGGCCCATGCGAGGCACTCGGCCATAAGCGAGATGGCCGAAACCGAATCCTTGTCGCGGGCGAACTCCTCGGCCAGGAAGCCGTAGCTCTCCTCGCCACCGCCGAGATAGCGGTTCACGCCCTCGTTCTCGCGGATTACGGCAGCAATCCACTTGAAGCCGGTGTAGCAGTCATACATGCGTATGTTGTTCTTGTCGGCGATGCTCTTGATAGTTTCGGTGGTCACGATTGTCTTCACGATGTATTCCTTACCTGTGAGGCGACCGAGCTCCGCGTTGCGGGTCATGAGATAGTTGAGCAGAATCATCACTATCTGGTTGCCGTTTACAAGCACATATTCGCCGTCAGTGTCGCGGATCACGCAGCCGATGCGGTCGGCGTCGGGGTCGGAAGCCACCACGAGGTCGGCCTCCACTTCCTTGGCCTTTGCCACAGCCATAGCCATGGCCGAAGCGTTCTCGGGGTTGGGGGAATCAACTGTGGGGAAATCGCCCGACGGCACATCCTGCTCAGGCACATGGATTATGTTGGTGAAGCCGTAGTTCTTGAGCGAAGCGGGTATCAGCTTCACGCCAGTGCCGTGGATAGGTGTGTAGACAATCTTGAGATCGGCATACTTCTTGTCAATCTCAGGGCTCAGCTGCAGGGTCTTGATGGCTGCCAGATAGTCGGCATCCATCTTATCGCCGATAATCTCGATGAGGTCGGGATTGCCCTTGAACTTGATTTCGCTCACATTCTTTATGCGCTCCACATGGTCGATGATATTCACATCGTGGGGAGCGATAATCTGTGCACCGTCGGCCCAGTAGGCCTTGTAGCCGTTATATTCCTTGGGATTGTGCGATGCGGTGATGTTCACGCCGCTCTGACATCCGAGGTGACGGATTGCGAACGAAAGCTCGGGGGTTGGACGGAAACTGTCGAAGAGATAGGCCTTGATGCCGTTGGCCGAGAAGATGTTGGCAACGATTTCGGCGAATTTGCGCGAATTGTTACGTACATCGTGGCCTACGACTACAGAAATCTGAGGCATGTCGGGGAAAGCCTCTTTCAGATAGTTGGCCAGACCCTGTGTGGCAGCGCCCACAGTGTAGATATTCATGCGGTTGGTGCCGGCTCCCATTATGCCGCGGAGGCCTCCGGTGCCAAACTCCAGATCTTTATAGAACGATTCGATAAGCTGTGTGGGGTCCTCAGCCTCAAGCATCTGCTTTACCTCGGCGCGGGTGGCCTCATCATACTGGTCGGTGAGCCACAACATGGCTTTTTCCTTCACTTCCTTAAGAAGCTGCTGATTATTATCCATATGTTTTCGGTTGATATGTTGTCGTTTATGGCTGGCGAGCTCACGGCACTCCTGCCGTGGCTTACGCAAAGATATTGAATTATGGCGTAGTGTGCAAATAATCCGACAAATATGTCACAAATACATCTTTGCTGAACAAGCTCTAAAAGTTCAACGCTCCGCTGACGCTGTTGGTTCAGCGCGCAGCCCACATCGAGCCCACCACACTCTCACGATAGGCCATCAGACCCTCCTGCGAAAGCTCCACAGGGGTCATGGTACCGTCGGGTGCAATCATATTCACATGTGTGTCGTCGATGAAAGTCATGAACTTCACCGAACCCTGCTCGGTGACCACGCTCCAGCTCCGGTCGTCGGCGTCGAAGTCGAGGCGCACTGCGGTGCCGTCGTTCTGCGAGGTCACGGTATAGCCCTTGCCGTCGCACTCCACGAGATAGCGGCCGTCGGGGGTGTCAATCACACTGGTGCCACAGGCTATAGGATTGGTTCCCGACCAGAACTCTATAGAGTTGAGCACCAGAAGGTCGGCGGTGGCAGTCACCTCATATACAGGTATGATCCAAAAAGCGAAGAACACAAGTTCGTTCACAAATTTGTTGCCGATCTGATTGTTCCAGTTAAGGAGTTTGTTGGTAAGAGCAAAGCGTCCCACACACGATGTAGCGAGCATCGAGCAGCCGAGGGCAGCCACTACGGCCACTGAAAGATAGGTTTTCTTCATAATGTTATCGGGTTAGGAATATAATGCGATGTAGTGATTTAATGTGAGAGGAGAAGTGAGGGAGTTGAGGGAGAGAGTTAAATAATAGATAGAAGTGTATACAGTATTGAAACGTTTTTCAGGTGATACGGGTTTTGAGCTGATTGTAAAATTTCATTACATTTTTCACATACGCCACAGTCTCGCGTCCGCGGAAATAACCGTTACGCACCACCGGATCGGAGTAGTATTCGGGATTGGCCTTCATCAGAAGCGCCTGCTCCACGTTGTCGGTCCACACCTCGGGATTCTTGCCGTATTTCTTCGCAAGCGCTATGGCGTCATACACATGCCCTATGCCGCCGTTGTAGGCTGCAAGCACGAATTTCACACGTTCATCGGGGTCCGACACCTTCTTGGCGAGCGATTTGTCGAGGTCGCGAAGTATCTTTCCCGCCGTGGAGATGTTTTTCTCGGCATCGCCGAGCTTCGAAGCAGGCAGATTGTAGGCGCGGGCCGTGCGCGGCATTATCTGCATCACACCCTTGGCACCTGCCCACGACACTCTATTGGGGTTGTAGCGGCTCTCATGATAGCCCTGGGCAGCCATCAGACGCCAGTCCACGCCGGCCAGACGCCCCGATTCGCGGAAAAATTGATCATAGGGCGATACATGGCCGCTCGAGAGGTCGAGCGTGAAGGTGCCCATGTCGATTTTGCTCAGCTCGAAATAGCGTTTCAACAGCTCGGCCTGACGGCGGCGCGGAGTCTCCTGCGCAAACCATCGGTCGATGCTGTCGGCTAGCCATGTACGGTCGGGGGCCACCGCCCAGCGCTGCTGCTGCGGGAAGCTCAGAGGCATAGAGATGTCGAGGTCGCTGTAATAGGTCTTGTTGATGCGGGCTATGTCGTTGTCGACCACCGTGAGAGGTATCTCGCCCTCCGAGACCATATCGATGAGGTCCTCGGTGATGAGCGTGTCGCGGTCTATCACATGAATGTGGATGCCGCCGCCGAGCTCTTCGTTGAGATTCTCGAGGCGATACTGATATTTCGACTCGGCCTCCACATAGATGTGGGCACCCACAAGTTCGGTGACATCGCTTATGAGCTTGCGGCCCGCTTTCTTAGGCTGCACGAGCACCTGATATGTAAAATTCTCGGGACCGCACGGAAGCACCTTCTTGCGGTATTCGGCAGTGACCGGCACCTCGTAGGCCAGAAGGTCTACCTCGCCCGAATCAAGCATCTCGATCATCTTCTGCAGCGAGGGCGCCACCTTGAGGTCTACGGCGAACCCTTTGTCGGCCGCCAGCTGGGTGAGCAGCGAGTAGTCGTAGCCCATCGGCTCGTCGCGGTAGATGAAATACGACGAAGGGCTGTAGAGCGTTGCCACGCGCAGCGTGTCGGGCAGGTCGTAGCTGCCGTCGTCGATGTGGTGGTGCACATGTTTCCCCTTGCAGCCGGCGATGGTGACCACGGCGAGCACACAGAGCACTACCGTCATCCATGCCCCGGCAGGACACATGGATGCGCGGTGTCTGTAACTTTGATTATGCCGCTGCTGGTCGTTCATATCCGTTTATATAAGCGATGAAAGGAAGCTATTGTTCGCGGCAGGACCCGTTTTTTTATTTCGGTGCCCGATTGGCTGGCTGGTTTGCGGCTTAGTACTCGAAGGTACCGTGTTCCGAAGTGATGGTCAGACGGTTGGCGGGAGCATCCTCCACATGGCCGATGACCTGTGCGTCGATATTGAAGCTGCGGGCAATGTCTATCACCTTCTGGGCATGCTCTGCGGGGAGATAGACCTCCAGACGGTGGCCCATGTTGAACACCTTGTACATCTCGGCCCAGTCGGTACCCGACTGCTCGCGGATGAGGCGGAAGAGCGGCGGGATGGCGAACATATTGTCCTTCACCACATGCTTGCCCTCCACGAAGTGCATCACCTTGGTCTGGGCGCCCCCGGTGCAGTGCACCATACCATGGATGCAGGGGCGCATCTCCTGCAGCAGCTTGCGCACCACCGGCGCATATGTGCGGGTGGGCGAGAGCACCAGCAGACCGGCACAGAGGGGCGAGCCCTCCACGGCGTCGGTAAGGTTCTTGGTGCCGCTGTAGATGAGGCCGGAGGGAATGGCTGGATCATAGGTCTCGGGGTATTTTTCGGCCACAGATTTGCCGAACACATCGTGGCGTGCCGAGGTGAGGCCGTTGCTGCCCATGCCGCCGTTGTAGCATGTCTCGTAAGTGGCCTGGCCGAACGATGCCAGACCCACTATCACATCTCCCGCGGCGATATTGGCGTTATCCACCACATGGTCGCGGCGCATACGGGTGGTCACGGTCGAGTCAACGATTATGGTGCGCACCAGGTCGCCCACATCGGCTGTCTCGCCGCCTGTGCCATAGATTTCCACTCCATAGGAGCGCATGGTCTCGAGCAGCTCCTCAGTGCCGTTGATGATTGCGGCGATAACCTCGCCGGGCACCAGGCGCTTGTTGCGGCCGATGGTCGATGACACCAGCATACGGTCGGTGGCACCCACACAGAGCAGGTCGTCGACATTCATTATCAGTGCGTCCTGGGCGATGCCCTTCCACACCGATAGGTCGCCGGTCTCGCGCCAGTAGGCATAGGCGAGCGACGATTTGGTGCCGGCACCGTCGGCGTGCATAATGTTGCACCACTCGGGGTCGCCGCCGAGTATATCGGGAATTATCTTGCAGAATGCGTGGGGAAAAATGCCCTTGTCCACGTTTTTGATAGCTGCGTGCACATCTTCTTTGGCGGCGGAAACTCCGCGCAGGTCGTATCGTTGCGATGATGCCATGAATCGATGGTTTTACAGATGGAATATGGAATAATATCGTTTGTGAAATGATTCGTCGTTCTCGTCGGCCGGCTCAGAGGCCCGGGGTGCACATGGTGGCGAGGCTCAGGTAGAGCAGCAGGGTGGGCACCACGAGCAGAAGCGAGTCGATGCGGTCGAGAATGCCTCCGTGGCCCGGCAGCAGGTTGCCCGAGTCCTTCACACCGAGCGAACGCTTGATGAGCGACTCTATGAGGTCGCCCCAGGTGGCGGCCACGGCCACTGTGGCTCCCATGCCGAGCATCACCCAGATGTTGAAATTTCCGAAAAAGTTGGGGAATAGACAAGGAAACAAGCCGCCGGCAAGCAGGCAGAAGGCCAGACCGCCGAAGAAACCCTCCCACGACTTTTTGGGAGAAATGCGCTCGAAGAGCTTGTGACGGCCCACAAGCGAGCCCACGCAGAAAGCGCCGGTGTCGCTGAGCCATATGAGGATGAACATGCCGAGCGCTATCTCAGCACCGAACACAGTGTAGAGCAGCTCGAGCATGGCAAGCGGCCACACCACATAGACTTGCCCCATCACCGAGTGTGCCAGATGCTCGAGAGGATTGCCGTCCTGCACATAAAGCTGGGCGATGAAGCGGATAATGAAATACAGGAAATAGAGTGCAAGGCATATCCAAGAGGCTGGACGCTCAAGCATCTGAGTGGGCGCGAAAGCCGTGATGAGGCAAGCTGCACCCAGAAGGTCGAACAGACGGGTGGTGTTCGACACGAAATTTTTATTAGTAATGCGGATGAACTCATTGAGCCCAAGCATGGCCAGAAGCATCGTGAGTCCCCATGTCCACCATCCCCCGGCAAGCAAGGCGCATACTATCACGGCGATATATAGTATACCCGTGATGAGCCTTGTGATTACATTCTTCATAAATATGTAAGTATTACTACCGGCTCGAGTGCCGGCGGAATCGATTTACAAAGGTAGCCAATTATTTCCAATCGCGGGCATAGGTGAGCAAAAAAAGAGCGGGGGCGCGCTCCGGATGTCGGTGCGCGCCCCCGCCGATGGGGTTGTCTATCTTATCCTCCCGAGAGAGGGCAGATTGGGTTTCAGTGTTTCTTTACAATAGTGGAACGGTCGATTTTGTTCGACACAGCTTTTACCTTTGCCGGTGCGGCTGTGGGCTCCTCTACGGGAAGCACGAGCTTGGCGGGAGTATCCCAGTGCCATTTATTGGGCTCCCACAGGAGTATCTGTTCACCGCCGTTCTCCTGTATAATCGGGTGGGCGATAGTGATTACTCCGTCTTCCATAACATCGTTCAGGCCCTCCTCTATGATATCTTCCTTGGTGAAGGTTACCTGGTTGCCATTGTTATTGAAGACATAGTTGGTATAGAAGAAACCTGCGTTGGAAGCGATCACATTGGTCTCGCCGTCGTCGAACACGAGCTGCTCCTCGATGGTTACGAAGTTCTTGTCGGAAGCATCGATAACCATGTTGTACTGTTCATCCCAAGGCACTGCGATCTGCGAGGGCCATACGCCGTAGGCATAAGGTGCCACCAGACGGTAGAGACCTGCTGTCTCGGTGTTGCTCTCCACGGTCACAGGATATGTCTCGACGGGGAAGTTGAAGTACTGGCCGATGAAGCCGTCGGTGTAAGTGCCTTCGCCGAGAGACTGCCATTCGCTCGGGGCCCACGGGAATTCGAGAGTCCAGCTCTTGCTGCTCCATGCACCGTCGGTGAACTCGGGAAGCACAACCAGAAGGCCGCTGCCGAACGAGATGCGGCCCCTGTTGTAGCTGCCGGCGCCTGTGAGCTCGTCATATGTGTAGATGGTGTTGCCGCCGAGCACGAAGTTTGTCTCGGTCTTGTTATAGCAGTACTTGCATGCAAAGTGAACTGTGCCGGCCGAAACGCCTTCCGACATCTGGAAGAAATCGACACCGGTGTCGTACATCAGCTGATAGCCGCCGTCCTTATCGGAGAAATAAACCTCGCTTGGATTAGCTGCATTCAGATAGAGGTAGTTGGGGTCGGTCAGAGGTAGCACATAGGTGCCATAGCCGCAATTTTCGTAAGGACGGATGAGTCGGAAGAAATCTTTGCGTATCGGGTGCTTCTGACAGTTGACCTCAAACTGGATTTCGCGGCCTGCGGTGGAAGGAGCGAGGAAGGCGTAGTCCTTGAGGATTACCGGGCCCTCGGTGATGTTCTCCCAGGGAGTGAAGCTTACGCTATAGTCTACATTGGTGATGTAGTAGGGCGACGACTCACCGGGTGCCGAAACCTTGAAATAATAGTTTACCATCTGGGTGAGATTGCTCACCGAGCCGAACCATGCCACGATATCGCTTTCACCCGATCCGGCGGCGAAAGTCACTGTCATATCGGCGTTGCCGTCGGCACCAAAACCTGCGCCTGAAGGATTAAAAATCACTTTTGTCTCTGAAGCTTCATCGGTCGACACGAGTTCCTGACCTTCGGTCAGGGCCTGATCGGCAGCAACTGTCTCCAGCACACCAAGTTTGAAAAGATTGTTGGCATTGGTGCCATCCGATGTCGAAAGAGCCACTTTCACGGAAGCTGTGCCTGCCGCGGCAGTGTTCTGACGGTAAACCGGAATGGTGAACATTTTCGAATCCTCCTCCAGATCAATCAGCGACTCGTCGGTCATGGAGAAATACACCGGAGGAGTGTCCACTGCGGGAGCGGGAGTGTACTCCAAGTCCTCCGAGCATGACACGAGGGCAAGCCCGGCCACTCCCAGTGTAAGATATAATTTGTTGAATTTCATAATAGACTATTTCTTATTTATGAAGATTGTTTCCCGCATGCCGCCCCGCCCTCAGTGAGGCGGGGCAGATGGCGGAAGTGAAATCTCTGATTATTCTTCGTCGGGAACGGGAGTGGGCTGAACTGCTCCGTGGGTACCGTCGACGATGAGCGGGTTACGCTCTATCTCCGACGAGGGGATGTCGTAGAGGCGAACCCAGTCGTCGGGAGCCACAACAATCACGAATGCCGAGGGGAAGCCACCGCCGCGACGGTCGATGGTTTTCTGCAGACGCTGCAGGTCGGCATAGGCCAGACCTTCGCCCCAGAACTCTACGCGACGCTCTTGCCATATGGCTTCGCGGAGCTCGTCGGCCGAAGTGGGATTGATGCGGTACTCGGAATTGCGGAAAGGCTTCACGAAAGAGTTGGTGAGGAAGGTTGCACCGGCTGTTGCACCCTGCACATAACCCATGGCCTCGGCCTTGATGTAGTAGAGTTCCTCCACGCGCATCCAGGGATAGTCGATTGCGCCGCTCACCGAAGGCATATCGTCGGGAGCTCCGAACTTGACGGTTGCATAGGGGTCGAATTTCTCGTTACCTGCCTCGGCATAGCCTGTCTTGATGAAGTTGGCATAGTTGGAAGGCAGAGCGGAGGGTGGGTTGCCTGCGGCGTCGAGCCACCAGTTCTTGCGCACATCGCTTGAGGGGATGCTTTCATAGAGCTTCTTGTTGCAGCGGCGGTATGTACCTGCGCCGCAGTAGCCGTTGGTCTGGAAACCGGTGGCGTGCGAAGCCCATGTCACGATACTATGGGAATAGCGGGTAAGCGACGGGTCGGCGTATACGCCCCAGAGGAAGTTGGGCGAATCGAGATCATCGAAACCGGGCACGGAAGCCTGTGTGGCGCTGATGGGTGCGAGACCCTCGGCATCGCAAAGCTCGAGAGCCTTGTCAGCGTCGGCAAGGGCGCCCTGATAGTCAACGCGGAAGAGGTTTGCACGGGCACGGAGGGCATATGCCACAGTGGCGTTGGCAAAAGTCTTAGCGATGGCCGGAGTAGCGGAGTTCATGGTATAGCGGTCGTCACCGGCCTCAGCTGCGAGCTCGAAGAGGCGGATAGCCTCGGTGAGGTCGGAGATGATCTGGTCATAGACCTCCTTGACGGTTGCACGCGGGCAGCCGTTCACACCCACTTCCTCCATATTGGTATCAGTCACCAAAGGCACGCAGAGTGCATTGGGATCTTTTGCATATGTGAAGGCATACATCTGCGCGAGGTTGAAGTAGCAGTAGGCGCGGAAGGTGTAGCCCTGGGCAAGGTAATACATCAGCTCGGGGTTCTCGGTGTCGTGGGAGATGCCGGCGAGCACTGCGTTGGCCGAACGGATGGTATAGTAGTTGAAATACCAGGTGTTGAGGTTTAGGAAGTAGAGACCGTTGAAATCGCTCATCTCAAGGGCTGGCGTATACCAGTTGTAACCTACGTTGGCCGACACCATGTCGAGGCCACGGCAGTCCTGCGACAAGAATACCGAGGTGAGACCGAAGTCGATGTGGTTCTCAAACTGGGTGTAGAACGCGTTGAGCTGCTCAGGCAACGCGTTCACTCCGGCCGCAGCGAGGTCGGGGTTCTGCTCCATCACATCTTTCTTCTGCTCCTCGGTAACTGAACTGCTGTTAGGCATCTGGTCGAGGTCGTTGCAGGCAGTAAAGAGCGAGCCTGCAGCCAGAAGGGTGAGAAATATTTTTGAATTTTTCATTTTCGTGTCAAATGCTACGTGTTAGAATGTAACGCGGATACCGCCTGAGATATTGCGAATCAGAGAATAGGCACCCTGCTGCTGGCTTACACCGCCTCCGGCTGCCATACGGGGGTCGAGGCCTTTGCGTCGGCTCCAGAGAGCCACATTGTCGGCAGCTCCGTAGATGCGCACGTTGTCAAGGTAGATGGCTTTGGTCCACTTCTTGGGGAGAGTGTAGCCAAGTGTGATGTTCTGCAGCGAGAGGTAGTTGCTGCTCACCAGGAAGAAGTCCGAGCGGTTGTCGCCGAAGTTATAGGTATTCTGGGTGTTGAGCTGCGGGATGTTGGTATTGGTGTTTTCGGGGGTCCACTGCTTGAGGGCATCGGCATGCCAGTTGGTACCGAGCGAGCCGGTCTTGCCGGAGTGCATCAGCTGTGCGTAGCCTTCGTCGTACATGCGGCCGCCGAGCTGGTAGCTGAACTGCACGCTGAGGTCGATGCCGTAAAGGTTGAGGGTTGTGCCGAAACCGCCATAGAAGGTAGGCATGAGGTTGCCGGTGGTGCGGCGGTTCTCGAGAGTGTTGGCCACATCGTAATTGTCGGTCTTGTAGTCTACTCCGTTCTCATCGGTAGCCCAATATAGAGCTGCGCCGGTGGCGGGGTCAACACCTGCATAGCGGGCGAGGAGCATGTTGCGTACAGATTCGCCCTCAGCATACACGTACATGCCGCTGACCAGTCTGCCACCCACCTCGGGGTGAAGCTTGAGAATACGGTTTTTGAGCCATGTGCCGTTGAAGTTGAGTTCCCACACGATGTCGCGGGTCACGATTGGGCGACCTGTGATCTCGATTTCGATACCGGAGTTGCGGAGCGAGCCGATGTTCATAGGAATGCTCGGGTAACCGGCAGTAGGAGCCACCGGGCGGTTATAAAGCATGTCGGATGTCTGGCGGAGGAAGTACTCGAAGGTACCCGACAGACGCTCCTTGAAGAAACTGAAGTCTACACCGGCATTCCAGGCGTTCGATGTCTCCCAGGTGAGGTCGCGGTTGCCTTTCTGAGTGAGGTTACCGTCGGACCATGCCTCGGAACCTTCGATTACGTAGATATCCTCGTAATAAGGAGCGATAAGGCCGAGGTTGTCGTTACCCTGCTGACCGTAGGATGCCTTCACCTTCAACATGTCGATCCAGTCTTGGCCCTGGAGGAAGCGCTCCTTGGCAGCGTCCCAACCGAGAGATGCCGAGAAGAAGTTACCCCAGCGGTGCTCGGGAGCGAAGTTCGACGAAGCGTCGCGACGGTAGGAAGCCTCCACGAAGTAACGGCTGTCGTAGTCGTAGTTCACACGGCCGAAGATACCGCGGGTGGCGTAGCCGCTCGATCCGCCATAGCCTTTGCGCATGTTGTTGTCAAGAGTGTTGTTCACAGCCCAGCTATTGGGGTTGTAAAGGTTCACACCCGAAGCCTGAACAGTCTCGCTGTTACGCTCGTAGCTTTCATAACCGACCATGATGGATGCATGGTGCACATCACCGAATGTGCGGCGGTAGTTGGCCAGGGCCTGGATGTTAAGACCGCGCAGACGGCTCTGCACCTGAGAAGCGGAACCCTTCTGAAGTACCATGGAGCCGTAGAATGGGTTGTTGATTGTGTGGTGACGGGTATTGTCGAGGAAATAGCCGATGGTACCGGTCACATTAAGGTTCTCGATAGGAGTGATGGTTGCGAACCATTTTGCGTCGAGCACATCCATGAGGCTTTCCGATTTGTCGTAGAGGAAGTTGGATGTAGGGTTGGCGCCAGCCATATAGTTACGGTAGGTGCCGTTCACGAAGCGGCCGTCACCGTAATCATAGATGGGAAGACCTGAAGTATTGTCGTAAACCTTGTTGCCGGCGGCATCGCGCACATACATCGGATAGATGGGAGCCATCTTGTCGACGATAGCAAATGCGTTGGCCGAGCTGTTAAAATCATCGGCTTCCTGACCGGAAGGCGAGTTCATGTTCACATAGTTGTATGCGATGCTGGTGCCGATCTTCAGCCATTTCTTGGCCTGATAGTCGGCGCCGATGCGGGCGCTGAGTCGCTGATACTGCGAACCCTTGATGATACCTTCGTCAGAGAGGTAGCCTACCGAGCCGTAGAACTGGAAGCGCTCTGTGCCACCCGACACGCTGAGGTTGTATTCCTGACGCAGACCATGGATGAAGGTCTCGTCGTACCAGTCGTCGGGGGTGATGAGGTTGCCTGCGGGGGTAATACGGCCGATGGTGGCGTTGGGATTCACCTTGCCGTTCTGGCCGATGAGAAGCTGGCCGGCGGGCACATTGAATATATTATACTGGCGCCCCATGGCCCACTCGCCATTGCTGCCTGTCAGCATCGCGTTGGCCTGGAGGTTGGCATCGACTGCTGAAGCGCCGCGGCTCATGAAACCGTTGTAGAGTGCCGAGTAAGCTGTCTCATAATACATGCGAGGGTCTTTGATCACATCGTAGCCGTGGATCTGGCGTGCGTTGGAACCCCAGCGTGCGTCGAGAGTGACTTTGGCGTCGCCTTCCTTACCTTTCTTGGTGGTGATGAGGATCACACCGTTGGCACCGCGGGCACCGTAAAGGGCGGCGGCTGCGGCGTCCTTGAGCACTGTCATGCTCTCCACATCCATGGTGTTGAGGGTGGCGATGTCGCCGTCGAAGGGCATACCGTCAACCACATAAAGAGGAGTGGAGGTGCCGAAGATTGTGCCGATGCCTCGGATGCGCACTGTAGGCGCGGTACCGGGCTGGCCGTTGGCTGTGGTCACCTGCACACCCGACATCGCACCCGAGAGGGCCGACACGGCGTCGGTAACCATTCGGCCTTCTATATCGTCGGCCTTTATCACAGAGGCCGATCCGGTATAAGCCGATTTTTTGGCTGTGCCGTATGCCACAACCATCACCTCATCGAGGCTGTTCTCGTTTTCGGTGAGTGCTACCGTCATGCCATCCTTGGCATCAACGGTCTGCGAAACCATACCTACATAGGAAACCACCACCTTTTTGACATTTGCAGGAAGTGAGATGGTGAATTTACCGTCGATGTCGGTGGCGGTTCCTTGAACACCGCCGCCTACCGGCATCACCGTTGCTCCGGCGAGAGGCTCACCGTCGGCAGCGGATACGACAGTACCGGTGATGGTGTGGGTCTGTGCCAATGCACACACCACAGCCATGAGTACCGCCGTCAGTAATAGAAACAGCTTTTTCATACACTATAATTAATTAAACATAAAGATAATAAATGCAAACACAATGTAGCGCCCACGGGCGCCGGGCAGGCGCAGAGCCTGCGTAACAGGCAACATAAAAATATGGAAACATCACGCCTCCGCATATCACCGGGGCATGAAATTTTCCGCATTTCGACAGTTGTTAGGCACAAAGGTAAAACAAAATGTCAAGAAAATAAACATTTAAGCACAACTTTTGCTCAGTTTTAACGCAATTTTCTATCGTGTTGAAAAACATATTTCTAAAGCACATTTGACAATGCGCTGATATTCAAGCGCTTTAAAGCGGAAAAATGATGCATAATTATGCACGATGCATAAACATAAAAAATATGTTAAATTTTAATCTAAATTTAAGTTAACGCGGGCTATCGCTCAAATGCACACCGCAAGCCTGCTTGCAGCTGTCACATGAAGGCACGGTGCAGTGACGGAAGAATCAATGGTTAAAAATGACAAAATATGTGAATCGGGCATAAAAAACATCACGATGATTGAAACCAAAATAGTAACTTTGTAAATTGGTTGGAAAAAGTGTCAGGATATTGACAAAATGACGCCGCTGGCACCCCGCTTACCGGCGTGCCGACGCAAACAGTTTCAAAGGGTACACACCGGAAAGCACCACCCATCACTTACCGATTACACATATATTATATATAAGGAAAAAGAAGCTATGAAGAGAAAACTACTTGCAATTGCACTGCTCGCCGCCACGGGCGTGGGCCCCACTGCCCTGGCCCAGTCGAAAATCAACGGCGCCGGCCGGCTGATGCTCGACGCTTATCGCGCCGAAGTGTCGGCAAGAAAGGCTCCCGCCAACGATACAGCTCTCAAGACCATGCTCGTGACCCTCAACGACGCCAAAGGCCGCGACACCGTGGAATCCCTCGGAGCCAAAATCTACACTGACCTCGGCGACATACTAATAGTGGGTCTGCCACTGAGCCGCGCCGAAGAACTCGCCGCCCTCGACGAGGTGAAGACCGTGGAATTCGGCCAGAAAAGCTCCATCCGCATGGATGTGGCCCGCACTGCCACCGGTATAGATGACATCCACGCCGGCACAGCCGACGGACTCAGCGGGCATGCATTCACGGGCAAGGGCGTGAACGCCGGCCTCTACGACTCTGGCCTCGACCCCAACCACGCAGCTTTCCGCAAGGCCGACGGCACATCGCGCGTGAAAGCCGTCTACGTGATGCATGACGGAGGCAACGACGAGGCTTACGAAACCCCCGCTGCCATCTCGACATTCCAGACCGAAGACAATACCGCAACCCACGGCACCCATGTGCTCGGCATAATGGCGGGCTCCAACGATGTGGAAGGCCGCTACGCGCAGGCCGGCAAAAGCGGTGTGCAGAACGGCAAGATACCCTACTACGGTGTAGCTCCAGAGGCCGACCTTATCATCGGCTGCGGCGATTTCTATAATGAAGACATCCTGCGCGGTGTAAGCGCCGTAGTGGAGAAAGGCAAAACCACAGGACAACCCACTGTGGTGAACCTCTCGCTAGGCTCGAACGTGGGCCCGCACGACCCCAACAGCGCCACATGCCGCACACTCGACCGCCTGAGCAATGATGCCATAATCTGCATCTCAGCCGGCAACGAGGGCGAACACAACATCGCTGTGCAGAAGCGTGCCACCTCGGCCAACCTCAACACTTTCATCAGCCCGGCCAACAACGACAACGCAGCAGTGGTGTATAATGCCGAGTTCTGGGGAGCTGAAGGCAACGACCCCTTCGAGCTCGACCTCATTGTCTACGACAAGACCTCACAGAAAATAGTCGACAAACACACCATCAGCAACCTCGGCGGCCGCTCTTACACATGGAGCGCTTCCACAAGCAGCGCCCTCAAGAGCTATTTCGCAGCAGGCAGCAGTGTGTCGGTGACATCGCAGATCGACCCCAACACAAACCGCTACTATGTGAGCATGATCAACCAGCTTCAGGCCACATCGGGCGCACACCGCTTCGGTGTGAACATCCGCTGCCCGCGCGGCGAGGATGTAAAGGGCTATGTAAGCGCTTTTGGCGGCTACAGCGCCGATGATGTGGAGTTTGCAAGCGAAAGCGTCACAGGATATATCCCCGGCACATCCGACGGCTCCATCAACGAGATGGCCACCGGCAAACGCGTGATTTCGGTGGGCGCCTATGTGAGCCGCACCAACTCCACCCCCTTCCTCAACGGCTCGTCATATGCAGGCAACGGCACACGCAACGACATAGCCGACTTCTCGTCGTACGGCAACTCGGCCGACGGCCGCTCGCTCCCCGTGATCTGCGCCCCCGGCGCCCAGATTACATCGGCAATCAGCTCATGGTGCACATCCTACAACAGCGCCATCAACTCCAATGCCGTGGTGGCCAACTCCAATGCCAACGAGCGCAACAACGCCTACTACCCCATGCAGGGCACCTCTATGAGTTCGCCCTTCGTGGCCGGCACAGTGGCCCTCTGGCTTGAGGCATGGCCCGAGATGACACCCGAGGACTGCCAGGAAATCATGGAGTCGACCGCCATCAAAGACAATTACGTAAACACCACCAATGTGCTCAAGAAGCGTCGCTGGGGCAACGGCAAAATCGACCCCGTAGCCGGCCTAGTGGAGGCTCTGCGCCGCAGCGCCTCGATCGACGGCGTTGATGCCGATATCACCGACAAAAACCTCGTAATCAGCTCTCTCGGCGAGGGCAGCTATCAGGTAGCATGGGTAGGTGCAAAAAATCTCGCTGTGGATGTCTACAGCATCACCGGTGCACATGTGCTCTCAGCTTCCACACAGGGCGACACCGCCGAGATAACCACCCAGGGGCTGCAGAACGGTGTATATGTGGTGAATGTCACCACCGACGCCGGTTCGCAGAGCAGAAAGCTCGCCATCCGCTAATCGTGGTTTGGCATATCGCCTGAAATTTCGTAACTTCGCGCTCGAAATGAGCACGAGAGACATCACACATACAGCCAGTGCGGCAAGCGCCCTTCGCAGAGTGCTTGCCGCACTGCTGTTGTTGCTTTCTATCTCGGCCGTGGCCCCCCAGAAAGCCTCAGCTATTTCATTTGCACTCGACTCCATAGCCGAATGGGGTAAGTTTCCGCGTTTCTGCGTGAATGTGTACCGCTGGGGCGACCGCTTCTTCAACTCCTACGACTCCACCTATGTGCAGGGCTCGGGCAAGAGGTGGAACATCAAATTCAAGGGCGACTCATGGCTCGACGGCTACAACTTCCGTTTCGTCACCGACGGCTACCGCATGCAGATGGTGTCGCGTCCCTCCACCACAGTGGGTTTCTATCTCACATATATGGCCGTGAGCGTGGGTTACGATATGAACGTAAGCAAATATTTCGGGGGCACAGAGCAGAGCCGCAAACGATTCAACGCACAGTTTAACTGCGCGCTTTTCGCCGCAGATTTTCAGCTCTATTCCAACGCCATCGGCACCACGGTGCACCGCATGGGCATGCCCGACGATGTGAAAAAAGTGCACTTTGACTTCAACGGCATCAACACACAGGTGTGGCAGCTGTCGCTCTACTACTTCTTCAACCACAAGCACTACTCGCAGGGTGCCGCATTCTATTACAGCAAGATACAGCAGAAAAGCTCCGGCACCATGTTTGCCGGACTCACCTTTTCGGGGCAGCAATACAGCTTTGACTTTTCGCCACTGCTGGCCGAGGAACAGCCGCATCTGCCCGAAGACTGGGGCAACACCTACAATGTGCGTACCCGCAACTACGGCCTGCGTGTGGGCTACGCCTACAACTGGGTGTTTCACCGCGGCTGGACCCTCGGAGTGTCGGCCGCTCCCGTGGTTGGTCTCAGAAAAGGCTACATCAACATTCCCGGGGAGGACGGCAAGTCGTTCTACCTCAGCGGCTCGGGCCGCATATCCTTAGTCTACAACCACAAGAAACGCTGGTTCTACGGACTTGTAGCCAAAGCAAACAGCGACCTCATCTACGATAAAGAGCACTCGCTGCTCGCCTCAAACTATTCCTTTGAACTAAGCGCCGGCTTCCGTTTCGACCTCTGGTAAATAATCACCGGGAGAGGCGCATCACACCAGTTCCTCATCCATTCATCACTCCCCCGATCCCCACAAAATGACCCACGGAGAAAAATACGGCCTCACGGCCCTTGCCATAGTGCTTGTGATAGCGCTTGCCTTTATATGGCTCGCCAGCCGCCCGTCAGGCGACCACGCTCCGGCATCGCTGCCCGCACTGCCTGCGACCGAGACTGCCGACACCACAACCGTGCAGGCGCCCGACAGCGTGGCGCCAAAACCCCGCAAGCGCTCCGTAAAGCGGCCTAGACAGCCAAGGCCCGAGGTTCCCGACCGCCCGTCGCCCATCGACCGCTCCCTGTAGCGGAAATTCCGGCATGATGCGGTGAACTTTTGACCATACAGGTTTGTTTTCATTTAGGTATACTGAACCGACAAAATCAAGAACTAACCTAAAAACATACCTATATGGCAACAAAAAGCATCAAGGGAACCCGCACAGAGCAGAATCTTCTGAAATCGTTCGCAGGCGAATCGCAGGCACGCAACCGCTATACAATCTTCGCCGATGTGGCCCGCGAAGAGGGCTACGAACAGATTGCAGCCGTATTCATGGAAACGGCCGAACAGGAGTTCGCCCACGCGAAAATGATGTTCTCATATCTCGACGAAGGCATGCTCGAAATCACCGCAGCCTATCCCGCCGGTCCCATCAGCAACACCGAGCGCAACCTGCGCGAGGCCGCCATGGGCGAGCACGAAGAATGGGCCGACCTTTATGTGGAGTTCGCCCGCGTGGCACAAGAGGAGGGATTCAATGCCATAGCAGCTCTCTACCGCAACATCGCCATGGTGGAGCAGGGACATGAAGCCCGCTACCAGAAACTTCTGGCACGCATGGAGTCGGGCACCGTATTCTCCGACCCCGACGCCAACACCCAGTGGCAGTGCCGCTACTGCGGATATGTGCACACCGGCGCCAACGCGCCCAAGACCTGCCCCATCTGCCGCAAGCCGCAGGCCTATTTCCAGCGCCGCGCCGAGAACCTGTAAATTCCGACACAAACGCCTTGCTTACTTTCACACTATAATGGGAGCCCGGCTATATGCGCCCGGCTCCCATTACTTTTGCGCTCTATAATATATATTTATCACTTTTACATAGTTCAAAGCGTCATATCACCATCTTTATACTATCTTAGGCGAGCTAAATATGTTTTCAGGCGATTTTTTATAAATTTTAACTCAAAAGCTTGGCCATTTAAGAAATTCATCGTACATTTGTCAATATTTCGGCCAAAACGCCGACATAACGCCAAGAAGACACTCCAATAGCCTGACATAATTTCTTAAATAATCAGATATGAGAAAACTTTTGCTAACAACCGCACTACTGATAGCAGGTATCTCAGCACAAGCAGCAGAAGGCATCACCGTCTATCCCGCATCGGGAGAGCCGGTGAATTTCCTTTTCGAGAATGAACCTGAAATCAGTTTCCTCGCCAACAAGCTTGTGGTGCGCACCGCGCAGAGCAAGACACCGGTGGAGTTTGAACTCGACAACATCAGTGAAATCACTCTCGGAGAGCTCTCGGGCATCGACGCCGAAGCCGCCGCTGAGCTCAAGGGCATCACTGCTACCGCCGAGGCCGGAGCAGTGACCTTCAGCAACATTCCGGAAGGCACATCAGTTACCGTCTACACTCTCGACGGACGCAAAGCGCTAACCCTAAAGGCCGCCGACGGAACCTGCCGCATCGACCGCAACAAACCCGGAACCGGCATCTACATCGTGCGCATCGGCGCTTTTTCAACTAAAGTAGCTCTTTGACAGCAGTTTCCACCATTCATCAACATCTAAAACGACATTCATCAGATATGAATAAAATCTTTACTCTTGCAGCTATCTCGCTGACAGCGCTCGCCATGGGAGCGCAGGAGAAAACCATGCGCATACACATGGCCGACGGCACCTCCACCACCGTAAAAGTGACCGATGTGACCAAAATCACTTTCGAATCCTCCGACTCACCCATAAAGCCCGGCACCGACAAAATGGTCGACATGGGTGTGTCTGTGAAATGGGCAGCATGGAACGTTGGTGCCACCAAGCCCTCGGACTACGGTAACTTCTACGCCTACGGCGAAATCGAGCCGAAACTTGAATATTCAATCGACAACTACCAGTGGCAGGACCCCGACTGGAACGACGACGAAGTGCTCTACGACCAGTGGGAGCGCTATTACAAGCTCGGAGCCACGATGACCGGCACAAACTACGATGTGGCCCACGTGAAATGGGGCGACCAATGGCGTATGCCCACCCGAGAGGAGTGGACGGAGCTTATCTCTAACTGCACATGGACCTGGACAGCCATCGACGGCGTAGCCGGCACTATGGCCACCTCGAAAAGCACCGGCAACAGCATCTTCTTCCCGGCTGCCGGCAATATGGTCGACGCAGAGCACACCCACGACCAGACAGGTTGCTTCTACTGGACATCAAGCGAATACGACGATGTGCCGCAGGCCGAATGCCGCAACTACCGTGCCAACATGGACGCCACATACCGCTCGGCCGACGGATATGACTATCCCGAGGTAGGTTTCAGCGTGCGTGCCGTCTATGGTCCCGTGCCCGAGACAATCGACAACTTCGCAGCTCCCGCCCAGGCCGTCGACCTCGGTCTGTCGGTTAAATGGTCGCCTGTAAACCTCGGTGCCACATCTCCCACAGCGAAAGGCCACTATTACTGCTGGGGCGAGCTCGCACAGAAATATTACACCCACCGCTTCAACTATAAATTTTACGATCCCATCTCCGACACCGTGGCCGACCTTGGCAAGAGCATCTGCGACACCGAGTATGACTGCGCCACACGCTGCTGGGGCGACGAATGGCGTCTGCCCACCGCCGCCGAAGTGCAGGAACTCATCGACAACTGCACCTGGACGCGCTCAGGCTCAAATGTGATTGTGACCGGCCCCAACGGCAACTCAATCACCATCCCCGCCTACGAGAGCATGAACTTCCGCGGCGAGCCCACAGGCTATATCCGCAACGGCATATATATGACCGGCGACGCTTGCACCACCACATGGGCCAATGGCTCACCCAAGGATGACTATTATCAGGGACTTCGTTTCAACGCCGAGGATGGCACACACACACTCTATGATGTATATCGCGGAACCGGCGTGCAGGTTCGTCCCGTGCACAAATAATCACTTATCACAATGAAAAAACTTTATTCAATTTTGAGCATCATAGCGCTCATGGCGCCCCCGACAGCTGTGGCGCAGAGCGATGAAGCCACTGAAGAGGTCGTGTTCGACTTCATGGACCGCACCTCTTTCGGTCTGTGCACCTCGAAAAGCTACGAAAAAGTCAGGGAGGAAGAGGACTATTACGGCAATATCGAGACATTCGACGCATGGTGCTGGTCTAATCGTCCGCAACTCTACAACAACTACTCAATCAGCGACGGACAGTACAGCGACTATCTCACCACACCCGAACTCGACCTCAAGGCAGGCGTGCTCTACGCCGTGAAAGTGGCTCCGGCTTGTCATGGCAGCGGATATTCCGGCGATATCAAGACCAATCTCACCGCGCTGGTGGGCCAGGGCACCGACGAAAGGGAATATGCCGAGATACACAAGTGGAAAAACATCCCGAAAGTGAGCTACGGCACCACACCCGACACTCAGGAAGCTACATTCACTGTGGAAACCGACGGTAAATATCGTCTGTCGCTCTTCGGTGAGCCCAACGGCATGGACCTTTATGCCGCCAGCCTTGTGAGCCGGGGCACATCCGACATGCCCAAATCGCCTGCCGACTTCAGCGTTGTGCCCGACCCTGACGGCGCCCTCAGTGTCACCGTAAGTTTCACGATGCCGTCGCTCACACTCAGCAACACACCGCTTGAAGGCGAGCTGACCTACAGAATCTACCGCGGCGTGCAGGCGGTGAAGACAGCCACAGCCGCTCCCGGCGAGAAAGTGACCTACACCGAAGAGGTGGCCATGGAAGGTACAGCCATCTACGGCCTCGACATCACTGCGGGTGAACAGACCACCGAGCGCCAGAGCATCACCACCTATGTGGGTCCCGAGACTCCGACAGCCGTCACCGACATCACAGTGACTCCGGGCGACGATGGCATAAAGGTGAGCTGGACAGCTCCGGCATCCGGCATCCACGGCGCGGCTCTTGTACCCGAGAAACTCACCTACACTGTAGTGCGTCACATCAATAACGAGCCCACCACTGTAGCGACAGGAATCGCAGCCACCGAGTTTACCGATACATTTGAAAACGAGGGTCTCAACGACCTCCACTACGGCATCACCGCTGTCTATGGCGCAAAAGCATCGGAGGTGGCACAGAGTGCATCGCTTAAGATCGGCTCCACCACACTTCCGTTCAGCGATTCGTTCGCAGGTGCCAATGGCGACCTGTGGGATAACGAGATTATCTCCGGCTCCAAGCTTTGGGAATTTGTAGAGAAAGACTCGCAGGGCGGCGGCACAGCGGCCTACGACAACGACGGCGGTCTGGCACTTTTCCGTTGCTTCAGCAACAACGCCACCAATCAGGCTCGCCTAATCACACCGCCTATCAGCCACAAGGCGACCGACTCACCCATGCTGAGCTTCATGATGCTCCACTACACCACCTATGCAAAAGTGAACGAAGGCGTGAAGGTGCAGGTATCGCTCGACAACGGCGAATGGACCGATGTGGAAGGTGGCCATATCCTCGTGAAACTTGACGACAGCACCACCGGATGGCTCCAGCACAATGTTAACCTCGCCACAGCTCTCGGCGACTGCAAGACATACCGCGTGGCCTTCACCACAGTCAACGAATACGGCAACAACATCACCATCGATGCCGTAAGCATCTTCAATCAGCTCGGGAAGGACCTCTGCGTAAGGTCGCTTACCGTGGCCGACGCCATAAAGGCCGGCAACCCGGCCACACTTGAGGTGACCCTATTCAACAACGGCGCAACCGACCTTGCCGCCGACGACTACACAGTGACAATCGACAGCGACTTCCCCACAGAAATCGCCCTTCCGGCCACAGAACCCATTGCATCGCTCGAATCGAAGACCTACACCGTCACATTCCCCGTCAACTCGCTTCACCTGCTCGGCGGTACAGCCGACGGTACATTTACCTTCAAGGCGAAAGCCACGCTCGCAGGCGATGAAGACCTGACCAACAACGAGTCGGCTACCGCCACCCTCACCGCCTCATACAGTGACGGCGCAAGCGTGTCTGGCGTCGAAGGCAGCATAGCCGACGACGGTACAAAGACCATTACATGGAATGCGGCCAAAGACCTCAGCTATGAGCCCGTGAACCTTGCAGAGTCATTTGAATCGTTCGACGACGGTTTCAGAGGCCCGTGGAACGGCTGGAGCACCGTCGACATCGACGGTCAGGCCGGAAGCACCAACTATGGTGCCAGCGGCTCTATTTTCGGCATCGACAGCAATTCCAACTGCCCCAAGGCAAAAGACGGCGACAAATGCATCTCTGTAACCACCAAGGGCTACACCAATCAGGACGATTGGATTATTTCTCCCGAAATCAACTGCCAGAGCGGCTCGGTGATGACACTTGAATTCCTACTGGGCTTCAAATCGTCGACTTCGGCCAAATACACCTACACGGTTTATTACGCAACCGAAGAGTTCAACGTGCTGAACCCTGCCGACCAATTCACACATCAGGTGGGCACCTCCAAGACCATCTCCGGCTCATCGTGGGACAATACCGTCGACGGCACTCTCCGTGCCGAGATAGTGACCGACATACCTGCCGAAGCAAAATATGTGGCCATCAACTTCACCGGACGCAACTCATACGACGGCGCAGTGTATGTGGACAACATCCGTCTTACCGAGAACCAGAGCAATCCTCTGCTTGGCTATCACATCTATTCTGTGCTCCTCAACGACCACATCAACGACGATCTCATCAGCGCCGACGCCACCTCGTTCGTCTTCGCTAATGATGCTCTTGCATTATCGGTCATCGAGCATCCCGTATTTGTCACTGCAGTCTATGCCGACGGCGAGGCCGCCCCGAGCGAAGCCCTCGACATAAACAACATGACCCCTACCGGTGTCGAAACAGTAGTGACCGACCACGGCACTGACGCACCCGTAGAATATTACGACCTCAGCGGCCAGCGCATCGCCGCACCCGCTTCCACCGGCATCTACATCCGCCGCACCGGCACCAAAGTAGAGAAAATCGCCGTGAAGTAGTCACCTTCCTTTCTACCTTCTCCCATTCCCCTCTCCCGGAAATATAAAAAACGAGACACCCCGGAGCCGAACTGCTCCGGGGTGTCTCATTTATTGTATTGTCTATATCAGATCTGAAATTGATTTTCAAGGAGGAAATCAATAATCTTTACCGTAGAAGACTCCGTTGTAGACGAGCTCCTCGTCATAGAAGGCCTTTGAAGTTTTGCCAAGGTCACTGATGATGTAAGGTGTCATCCAATAACCAGGGTCAGTATTGAGGTTGTAGACCATCATTATGCCGTAGCCTTCGGTGCGCATGCCTTCGAGCGAGAAACGCTGTGTCCAGGCACCGTTGGCAGGGATGCACTGCGACCAGTCGGAGCAGTTCCAAGAACCGGTGCCTGCCTGATTCTGGCGCAGGCCGGGATAGGTGTCGACAGGATTGGCTGTATCCCAATAGTCATTTACAACATAGTCGAAGAACTCACCTGGCTGGTGACCGTCGATAGCCACACCTTTGTATAGTCCGCTGTACTTGTAGGAGATAACCAGCTTGTCGGGCATGGCCTGCTTGATGTCGTAGGCCAGACGCGAGGAGTTCTCGTAGCTCTGAGGAGCGAAAAGCGGATTGGTGGTGGAAGCGGCTGCATTATAGTCTGTGTACTCATCGTCGAGGAACACGCCGTCGAGGCCGTAACCTTCGATGGTCTGCTTCACCGACTGTGCGAAATCTTTGCTGCCGAGGGCAGAAAGGGTGGAGATACCCGACATATCATGGTTGCCCAGGATGCCGAGAATCACCTTCATGCCGCGCTCCTGAAGAGGACGGATGTATTTGTTGACATTGTCGAGCAGGGCCTGCACATTTTCATTGTGATGGAGATACACCTGACCGGTGGCTGCATTGTAGTTGATATTGGAGGCGAAAAGCACCACCTGGTCAAAGAGCTGCTTGCCCGAACCGGCAAGAGTGAAACTCAGAGCCGACAGCGGATTGCGGTCGTTCACCTCAAACACTGCCATCAGTTTCGGAGCCGGCTGGCCGTTGTATGTCTTGTCGGCGCCGGGGAAACCGGATGTATCGCGCACAAAAAGCAGCATCGAGTTTTCACCGTTGGCCGCCTGACCGCCGTTGACAGTAAAACTCAAAGGAAGTGCATAGACCACATCGGGCTGCATCGAACCGCCGGGAGCGATATCGATCGTAAGCGGAGTGCTCTTGAGCTCGCCCTCCTTGAATGTCACGGTGCCTCCGTTGCTGAGTTCCACAGCCGAAGCAGGCACAGCCTTAATGTCTGTGTAATTGGTGTTGTTGTAATTCTCAAGCACCTTGGGATCGTAAGTATAGGTCACGCTACACGAGCCCTTGATAGCCTGTGATGTGGCGGCATATAGATTGAACGTGCCGATGCCGCTGAAAGTGTACTCCACACCTTCCTCCTGACCGAGAGCATCGGTTGTAAAAACCACATTGTCGGAAGAGGTGCCGAAGTTCCCGCTGTCGGTGGAGCCGACGATTATCTCGTCTTTGTCGCATGAGCTGAAGGCCATGCAAACACCGGCTGCGAGCAGAGAGGAGAATATGAATTTCGAATATTTCATTTTTCCGGTATTCTTATAAGTTATAAAATAGGGGGAGAGGAGAATGAGTCACATTTGCCGTATGACATATCACTCGTCGGGGAGAGTTACGCTTACCCATTCGGGAGCCGGCGAGCAAACGAGGTTATATCCGTTGGCGTAGTCGGTGATGAGGTCGCCTGCGCCGTTGTCAAACTTCCAGTATGCTGCCAGACCGGGGCTGTCGGGCTCCACGATATAAGCGTGGTAAGGAGCACGCATCTCGTCGGTGGTGAGGATGCGGTTCCAGATGCGCACCTCGCTCATCATTCCGTCGAACCAACGGTTGCCGTCGTAGCTGTAACCGATGTAGAAACCGCGTGGGCCGTCAGTAATATCGCCCGAAGCGGTGTTCCACTCCACGGTGCCGCGATAGTTCGACACCTGTGTTGAGCCGCGCTGGATGCCGTTGAGGAAGAATTTCACCTCGCCAGTGGCACTGTCGAAGGTAAGAGCCACGGCGCTCCAGGTGTTGGTGGGGATGGTCCATGCGGGGTCGGTGACATTGCCCGACGGAGCGGCGAACTGCAGCTGGTTGGGTTCAACGCCTGCGTCGCCGAAACGGAGCAACACCTTACCCTCGACGCCCATGAAGGTTGAGATCATATGGTCGAACGACTTGGGATTGAGCAGCGCCTCAACCGTCATCTGAGTCATACCGCCGAGTTCGGTAGCCTGCTCGCCGATGTTGTATTTGGCGTTGGTCTTGTTCATGTCGGCGACAACCGAAATCAGCGAGGCCTCACGCACTACGAAGTAGTATGTACTGTTGCCTTGAATCTCTACCGGTGCAGAAACCACCGAGACGGGGAGCACATAGATTTTGCCGTTGAATTCTAGATTCTGCAAGTTCACGAACTTCACCAGTATCTGACCGGTGGTGTTTGCGCCTGCTACAATAGTCCCGAACGGATCGGGAATGGTGTAATAGTCGGCCGGGAGCATCTCGGCATTCTGACTGTACAGCGCGTTGTATAGCTCCACCTTCGAGGGGTCGGCTCCGAACTGCACCATGACATCGGTGTCGGACTTGCGGGCGATGGAAGCGCTCACATAACCCGTGAGCTCGCTGTCGGTGGTACGCACGGCCACCTGGCTAACTGTGTTGGTTGCGGGAGCAAACACAGCGTTGTCGAAGTTCTCGGGGTCATCCTGGCAGGAGACCATGGCAACACCGGCGAGAAGCGCGACGGGAAGATATTTTTTGAATCTCATTGGATAATCTTTTTAGTGTTAACTTAAAAGTGCACTGTCACAGCGGCACATCATTTGGCCGAGGGGTTAAGTGTCTGGATGGCTGCGCGGCATGCGGGATACTGAAAAGCTGTGTTATAGTACCCATCGTAAAGATTGGTCATGCCTATGGCTCTGACTCCGTCGGCGGAGCGGGCCCAGCGGGCTGTGCCCACCGATGCGTAACCATTGTTCCAGTAGCCTACCGATGCCTGTGTGGCATCAAGCACCGGAAGAGCACACATCACACCGAACTTGCCGGCGGGCACACCGCTGACAGAACTGCGGCCCACGATAGTGCTGAGTTCATTGGCATTGGTTGCCTTGGCACTCTCTGAGAGGAATATCATGCCTGCACCGTCGAGCATCGACTTTTCGGTGAGATTGGCGGGTATGCCCATGTAGTCGTAAGCTACCGAGTGGCTTTTGAGATAATTTACAGCAGTGCCGAGGAAGGCTGTCTCCTCAGCCTTATAGGCTGTGAGTTCCGCGGGGGTCATCGACAAAGGCGAGCGACCGTCAAATGCCAGAATCACACGATTGAATCCGTATGTGGGGGCATAGGCGAGAGCCGAGTTGAGGCTGTCGGCCATAAATGCGCTCCAGACGGGGAAATCCTTGCCATCAGCGTCGGCAATCTCTTTCTGCGAGCTCCATGCAGTCTGCATGGCTGCATAGTCGATGGTATAGGCCATCTCCATGCCGGTGTTCGAGCGTTTGGTCACCATCTCGTTGAGCACATCGGCATTGACAGTGGCCGGTTCGTGAAGCACCAGCACATCGATGCTGTCGGGCACTGCGAGGATGTGGTCGGCCTGCGAAACGAACGAGGCTGAATTGGCAAACCAGGCATACGCCTTCTTATGGCCGTTGCCGCGATAAGCGCGGAGATTGGCGAGATAATTTGCATAAGTGTCGGGGTCGGCTTCGCCTATGCCCTGATAGGTGGTATCCACGGGCTCGGGATCGGTCCAGTCGCTGCATGAGCTGAGGGCTGCCACCGCGGCTATTGCCATGACTCCGGTCTTGAATATATTTTTCATGCGAATTGAAATCTGTTAAAAATTATGACTTTATAAAATCAAAGCTGTGCAGCGGGCATGTGTCAGCGGGCCCACCATACCTTTGTAGCCTGGTTGTCGGGACCCTGAAGAAGGTCACGCACAGCCTGCGATACGTAGTAGGAGTTGTTGGTATATTCCTCCTGCGGATAAGGCATACGCTGAGGACCGATAGCCGGGTTGACTATGCCGCCCGAACCATTGAATGCAACCGGAATAAGCTTGGGATAGCCTGTGCGGCGATATTCGGCCCAAGCCTCGTTGCCGTTGAGCCAGCCTGCGATCCACTTCTGGGTGATGATGCGCTCAAGCTTCACATCATTGGAGGCCGAGTTGTCCCACTTGACAGTGATGCTGCTGAGAGCTCCGGTGTATGGATTTTTGCCGGTGGGGTCTACATAAGCCTGCGGACGCGAAGTAGCATCGGCAATGTAAGCTGCGGCGCCGTCCACACCCCACTGCTCGAAGCTGAGCTCGATGCCGCGGTTATAGAACTGCTCTGCGGTGCCACCCATGTTGAAGTTGTGGATAGCGGCGCCCTCGGCACGGAGGAATGCCACTTCGGCGGCAGTCATCCAGATGTAGGGGTCGTTGGGTTTTACATTTATACCCGAGAAATTGAAGCCCCATGAGCTATGGTAGGTTTCCCAGCCACGACGAAGACCCACATATTCTATGCCTTCGAACTGCGACGGAAGGAAATAAGCCTCACGACGCGGGTCGTTGTAGCCATTCATGTAGCAGATGATATCGGCGGCGGCATGCGAGTCGCCGCCGGTGAGAGAATTGTCGTTGTTGTAGTTTACTGCTGTATAGAGACCGTTGACAATGGTGTTGAAATATTTCCAGGTGGCATTGTCGGCGTTGCTCTCTATCACACCACCCTGCACAGCCGCTTCAGCCATCTGTTTTGCCAGAGCGGGAGCAACATCGCTCACGCGCATGGCCAGACGGAGCTTGAGCGAGTTGGCGAAGCGAATCCACTTCTGGTGGTCACCGGAGTAAATGTAATCGGCAGTGGGAGTGAGGTAGTTGTTATGTGACTGCAATGTCTCTACTGCCTCGGTAAGCTGATTGAAGAACGCACGATAGATATCCTCCTGGCTGTCGTAGGGCACTGTGAGCTCGGTAGAGAAAGCGTCAAGCGCACTGAACGGGATAGGACCGTAGCAGTCAGTGACACGGCTTACTGCAGCTATCTTCATTACAGTGGCAATAGCGTAGATATCAGGCGTTTCATTATCTTCACAAGCCTGGCGCAGACCGGCAAGGTTTGAATAAAGCGTAGGGAGTATCCTGTCTGATTTCATGAACACACGGCTCCAGTCGTTCTTGGGATTGTAGCGTGCGAACGATTCGGAAAAACCGGCATTGGAGTCAGAGAAATATCCGCCGAGAGTGCCGCCGAGCAGAGCGTCGGTGAACTGCATTGTGTTGACATCGGCCGACATCACACAGCCGGCGATGGCATTCATCTGCGATGAAAGAGCATAGTTGTCGCCCGTGAGATCGCCCGGCTCATAAGGGTTTGAGTTGATGTCCTCATACGCATCGGTACACGAGACCGCGGCCACTGCCATCGAGGCGATGAGAAGCTTATTTATATATTTTTTCATTGTAATGGCAGTTTAGAAGGTGAAGTTTACGTTAAAGCCAAGGTTACGCATCGAAGGCATCATGAAGTAGTCGATACCCTGATAGTAATTGTCGGTAGAAGCCACCGATTCGGGGTCGAACGGAGCCTTGTTGTAAATCATCAGCAGGTTTCGGCCCACGAACGACACTTTGATATCGCATACATCGGCCAGCCAGCGGCGCGGGATAGTGTAGCTCACTGTCACTTCGCCGAGGCGCACATTGGTGGCATCGTAGATATAATACTGAGGCACTGCTGTGCCGGCTGCCACTACACTGTACCACATCTGCGGGTCGACCATGTCGCCGTTGTTGATGGAGATGAAGCCTGCGTCGCGGGCAGCAGCCGACTGCTCCGACACACCGTAGTAGTCGAGCACGGCCTGGGTGCGCGAGAATACGCGGCCGCCGAGACGGGCATTGATCATGAAGCTTGCGCCGATGTTTCGCCACTGGAAGGAGTTGTTCCATGCCAGGTTGCCGGCGGGAAGCACGCTGCCGAGCTTGATGTATTTTTCCTTGTCGGTGATGTTGGTGGTGGCAACTGCACGGGTCTCATCCACATAGATGGCACCGTTGTTGTCACGCACGAGGTCGATTGTAGAATAGATGTCGCCCATTGTGCCACCCTTTTTCAGCAGGAAGCGGGTTGAGCCAAGGCCACCCATATCGAGCACATCCATCGAGAAACGCTCTCCGGTGACGGGATTGATGGCATTGTCGGCCAGCTCGGTGATTTTGTTGCGGTTGAACGAGTAGGTCAGACCCGAGTTCCATGTAAACTCACCCCAGGTGTGCGAGTAGTTGAGGGAGAACTCCATACCCCAGTTGCGCACGGCACCGGTCTGGATGTAGATTTTCGAGTACATGTTGGTTGGCAGCTCGGGGTTGAAGGTCTGATTCTTGGTGGTAGCGTGATAGAATGTGGCATCAAAGGTGATGTCGTTGATGAGGCGGAAGTTCATACCCACCTCCCACGAGTTGGTACGCTCAGGCTTGAGGTCATACATAGGATACTGTGTAAGTACCTGCCAGGTTTTGTTTTCAGCATCCCATTCATAGCGCGGATTGGCGATATAGCGGTTGAATGCCGAGCCCACCGATGCATAGCTGGCGCGAATCTTCCAGAGCTGCATGATGTTGGAGGGAATCTGAGGGAGGAGCTGGTTCATCAGCACCGATACGCCCACCGAGGGATAGAAGAACGAGGAGTTATGCGAATTGGGGCCTGCAAGCTGCGAAGGCCAGTCGTTACGCCCGGTAAGCGTAAGGTAATAGGTGTTTTTGAAGCCTAAGTCGGCCGAAGCATAGAGGCTCTGTGTCTGCTCGTGCCATCCGCTCTGCATCACGTTCACCTGCGACGAGGCAAGGTTCTGCACTGCGAAGAAGTTGGGCAGCCCCACGGGCACACCTTCATATCGGCCTTTGCCGTCGGAGATGCCGCCGCTGGTGGAGTTCATATCATAGCGCATGTCGGAGATACTGCCGCCGAAGTTGGCCTGCAGACTCCAGTCTTCACCAAAATTCTTGTTGAAACTTACGAGGAAGTCGGCAAAAATCTGTTTGTCGGTAGCTTTTTCAAGACCGTAGTAACCACGCGATGACTCGTTGGTGATAAGAGTATTTGTGGTGGCATAGCGCTTGTCGGTGAACTTGTTGTAGGAGTTGTCCATGCGCACGCGGCCTGTGATGGTAAGGTAGGGAAGCACCTTGTAGCTCAGGCTTGCACCAAGCATGAAGCGGTCTTTAGAGTTCTCCTTGAGGTTGCGGTAATTGATCCAATAGGGGTTCTGTACGGTCATGCCGTAGTCACCCACCGGCCAGTACTGCGCATTGAGCGCACGGTCTTCGTCGTAGTGCTCGAAGGTGCGGATGTTGCTCCAGTTGTTGCCGCGGGGGAAAAGCAGGGCGCCCAGCATCGGGTTACCGTACTCGCCCTGGTTCACCATGTTTCGGTCAGTCTGATGGATGTAGCTGGCATTGAGGTCCAGGGTCATCTTGTCGTTGAGGAAGTTGGTGGTGTTGCGGATGCTGAAGTTGTAGCGGTCGTAACGGTTGTTGGGTACGACACCCTTGGAGTTAACGGCTGCTGCCGACGCATAAGTCTGGTTCTTGTCGTTACCTGTGCTGAATGTCAGAGCCTGGGTCGACAGGAAACCGGTGCGGAAATAATCGCTATACGGGTCATAGTCGTATCTGTTTATGCTCTTGAGCGGAGCGCCCCACGACATATTACTGAGGGGGTCGTAAGCACCGTTTGAACCAGTGCCGTAGCGGTTCTGAAGTTTCTGCTGCACAAGCACGCGATCCCACGACAGAGCGCTGTTGAAAGTGATACGTGTCTTGCCGGCCTGTCCCTTCTTGGTGGTGATGACGATGGCGCCGTTGGCAGCGTCGGAACCATAAAGGGCGGCTGCGGCTGCACCGGTAAGCACGCTCATCGACTCGATGTCCTCAGGGTTGATGTCGGCGATAGGTTCTGTTGCGCCACGCGAATCAAAGCCGGTGCCACCGCCTGAGTTGGCGCCGCGCATAGGCATACCGTCGACCACATACAAGGCATTGGAGCTCTGCATAATCGATTTGGTACCGCGCATCACAACTTTAGATATACCGCCCACACCCGAAGATGAGGCGTTGATGTTCACGCCCGCCACTTTGCCGGCGAGGCCGTTGATGAAGTTGGCGTCCTTGTTGTCGGAAAGTACATCCCCCTTAAGCTGCTGCACATTGTACGACAGCGATTTCTGCTCGCGCTTGATGCCGAGGGCGGTCACCACCACCTCGTCGAGCAGCTGCGCGTCTTCACTCATTGTTACATTGTAGTTGGCACCGGGAGCAACTTTCACCTCAAGCGGAGCATAACCGATGTAAGTGAATACCAGGGTGTCGCCCGGACGGACTTTCAGAGAATAGTTACCGTCGAGGTCGGTAGCCGTGGCTGTGGAAGTGCCTTTCACCTGCACCGTGGCGCCGATGAGAGGCTCGCCTTCAGGGTCGGTCACTACACCGGTTATGGTTTCAGCGTTGGTGGAATCGCCGGCCGAACCGGTAGTCTGTGCGCTCACCAGCTTCATGTCCAGAGCATCGCCAAGAGGAGTTGTCTCTGTAGATGTACCGACTGCAAACGCCGATACCGATACCAGACAGGAAGCTAAAAGCAGCGACTTAAGACGAGGAGTCACTGAGAACCCACTCGTTGCTGCATTACTCATTGAATTAGGCATTTAGCTTAGGTATTAGTGAAATTATATATAGATATTTGTAAATTGCTGTGTCTGTTGAATGGGGAATACAAGACGCCTTTGGCGACATGCCCCGTAGCCGGCCACACGCTCTCCGGCATAATGTCATGGTACTTTTGCTTTTTTCAGGTTAGAGAGAGAATCATTCTTAATTACAAGGGGGTGTTAATCTATAAAATCCCATAAAACGACGTAATATCTAAGCACCGAGGCGATTTGTTTCGTCTCGGTGCTTGATTAT
>CAKTFH010000003.1 GCA_934555895.1 uncultured Muribaculaceae bacterium
TGATACATCTCTTATGGAGAGAAGTAGGAAAAACACAGGACTTCAGAATAACGGATACGGAATAATGAGACGAATCATTTTACTTCTGGCAATCATCATTGCAGGTGCTTATCAAACTGTGCTGGGGCAAAATGTGGCGGTAAAAACCAATTTGCTTAACGACGCATTCTTAAATCCAAATATTGGCATAGAGGTTGGCTTGGCCCCGAAATGGACATTGGAGGCTGCCGGACAATTCAATGCATGGAATTTATCGCATGACAGACGATGGAAACACTGGGCCCTACAGCCTGAGGCACGCTATTGGCTCTGTGACCGCTTCGGTGCACATTTCTTTGGCATACACATGCATGGCGGCCAATATAATATAGGAGGTTTCGACGGAAAAATCAACTTCTTGGGCACCGATGCACGGAAGCTGAAAGACACACGCTACCAGGGCTGGTTTGTGGGAGCAGGCGTAGCATATGGATACGCATGGATATTGGGTCGCCACTGGAATCTTGAAGCGGAAATAGGAATAGGATATTCCTACACTCGATATGACAAGTTCCGTTGCTCAGGATGCGGGAAAAAAGTGGAGACAAACCAACCGCATCACTACGTAGGACTCACCAAGGCAGCTATAAACTTAGTTTATCTATTCTAAGAGCAACGAACATGAAAAAGACAATCATTATGCTGGCGGCCCTATCGGGCATAGGCTATATGTCGGACAACGCCGCGGCAAAAGACACAAAAAGCTTCACTTCGGGTGTGGCCATACACAACTTCCACATGAATCGAGAGGGGAAATATCTCAATGTGGAGATGGATATGGATTTAAACCAACTCAACGTAGGCAGCAACCGCGCCGTGCTGCTCACGCCGAGACTCATCAACGGAACCGATTCGCTCGACCTCCCGTCGGTTGGCATTTACGGCCGCAGCCGATATTACTATTACGTGCGCAACGGAATAGGCTGCATTTCAGACGAAAACGAGACGATTTATCGGGCATCGGAAAAACCTGACAGCCTCACTTACATCAGGCTCACCGAATACAAAGACTGGATGGACGGAGCTACACTCCGGTTTCATCGCAGCGACTGGGGATGTTGTCACAAGATATTGGCCGAATATGTAGACACATTGGGCCATCATCGCGAGGCATTCTTCCCTGAACTGATATTCGTGCAGCCCAAAGCCGAAATCGAGAAGACACGTTCGCTGGCGGGCTCGGCATATATCGACTTTCCCGTCGACCAGACGGTGATATATCCCGACTACCACAACAACACCGCTGAGCTGGGCAAGATAGAAAACACCATCGATTCGGTGCGCGCCGATAAAGATGTGACCATCACGCAGGTGTGGCTGAAAGGCTACGCGTCGCCCGAGAGTCCCTACGAACACAACAAAGATCTGGCCATAGGCCGTACGGCAGCTCTGAAAGAGCATATCGGGCAGCTCTTCCATTTTGACGACAACACCATCGACACCGACTATGAGCCGGAAAACTGGGAAGGACTGCGCAAATATGTCGAAAAATCGAACATCGACCACCGCGACGAAATACTCGCCCTCATCGACAGCGACATGGAACCCGACGCCAAGGAAGCAAAAATCAAACGCACATATCCTAAAGAATACCGCTTCCTGCTGGAGTATTGCTACCCATATCTGCGACGCACCGACTACCGTATCAAATACAATGTCAGGTCGTTCTACGATGTCGAGGAAATCAAGCGCATCATGGCAGAGAAACCTCAGAAGCTGAGCCAGAACGAATTTTACCTCGTGGCACAGGATTACGAGCCGGGTACCGAAGCATTTACTGATGTGTTTGAAACAGCCGTGCGCCTATACCCCGACGACGAGGTGGCAAACCTCAATGCAGCCAACGCCGCCATCCGCCGTGACGACTTCAACACCGCACGCCGCTACCTCGCCAAGGCCGGCAACTCGGCCGAAGCGATCTATGCCCGCGGAGCACTTGCAGTGAGGGAAGGCGATTACGAAACCGCTCGCCGGTGCCTCACCTCGGCAAAAGAGATGGGGCTCGAAAAAGCAGCCGCCACACTTGACGAGCTCAACAAAAGGCTCAAATGATATCACAACGGCAATAGACCACAAACAAGAAACAATCATCAAACATTTTAATTTACCAACATGAAAAAGAAAATTTTATTTATGTCGATGCTGGCATCACTGCTTATGACAGGATGCTCACAAGACGAGGTCGTCCCGGTAGAAGGTGGCGGCACCGATGGCGAAGCTACGACCAGCTACATGGCTGTCAACCTTATGTCGCCGGATAACGCTACAGGCAAAGCTGCAGGCCGTGCAACAGCTGCCGATGGCTATGAGGACGGAAGTTCTGACGAAAACACCGTTAATAATGTTCGCTTCTATTTCTTCGACGGAGCCGGCGGAGCTGCATATGTCAAGCTCAACGGCAGCAGCTATGTGAATTACTACGACTGGGAGAATCCCACACAAAATGCTGACCAGGAGAAGGATGATATAGAGAAAATACTCTCAGCCACGATCGTCATCTCTACAAAACAAGGCGATAAGCTTCCCCAGATGGTGGCAGCCGTAATCAATCCACCCACCGGCACTGATGGGAAAATTGTGTGGGGCGACGACTCAAAGAGTCTCACTCAGCTTAAAAATGTTACCGCCGATTATGCAGCCAACGGCCTTACCAAATCGGGGCATTTCGTAATGTTCAATTCCATATATGTGAACGGAAGCACAGAGGTCAGCGCAGTTCCCATTGCAAGTGACAACCTCCAGAAAAAGCCGGAAGACGCCGAAAACCACCCCGTTACCATTTTTGTAGAGCGTAGCGTGGCCAAGGTAAGGGTAAGTATCGATAACAAAGCCGGCTTTGAAGACGGAAAACTTGCCCTTAAGAGCAAAGAGGGCGACGCCGAGACCCCCATCTTAGTCGGAGGAAAACAGGTTTACCTTCAACTCAACGGGTGGAGCCTGACAGCTGACACCGATAAAGGCCGACTGGTGAAGAAAATCAATCCCGCATGGCAAAATACATGGTGGCAAGGGGAGCATCGCACATTCTGGGCTATCAATGATTTAGAAGCTAAAAACCAGTGGCACACCTACAACGAAATCGGAACCGCCCTTGGAACTCCTCTGTATACCAATGAAAACGCTGCCAAGAATGATGGCGATGCGAAACCAGGTAAGGCACAAAGCAACACCAAGGTCATCCTTAAGGGTACACTTTGCGATGAAGCTGGCAAACCCTTTACAATTGTAAGGCATCTGGGAGCATACTTTGCCGACACATACAATGCAACCGACGAGAGCGAGAATCTTAAAGCATTGAAAGATAATATCCTCAGTCAGTTAGTAGCTAATGGTCTGAACTACTATTATGCAACAACAGAAACACAGATTGTGGGTGAGGAGTCGAAGGCGGTAGCAGTGCGCAAGCAGATTGATAAAAACGATATTAAGATTGTAATAGCTGAGCAGAAGAAAGAAGAAGAGAAGGACAACAACTGCTATGTATATGCCCAGCTTACAGATGCTGCCGCTGCAAAGACATGGTACAATACCTTGGATGAAGGCACCACGGAAAAACCGGTTAATCCAATAGCATTCTCTGAAATCAACACCAATCTTTCATCGAAAGTTGACAAAGCCTTGGTATGGAAATCGGGCATGACATATTACTACTACGAAATCTTGCATTCTCTAAACCCTCAGAATAAGGAAGAGAAAGGTGTGGTACGTAACCACATTTATGACACAAAAGTTACAAAGATTCTCGGTCTGGGCACGCCTGTTTACGATCCTACCCAGGTGATTTATCCTGAGAAACCTTCGAAGAACGACCACTACATCGCCGCTGAAGTCAAAATACTCTCATGGCGCGTTGTCAACAACGATTATATCCTGGATTGGAATTGAACCTGAGCGCCTTAAGGCGTTGCTGACATAATAGAGATGTGTCCGGGAGGCGGCTCCCGTCTCCCGGATACATAACTATAATAATCAAAAAAATACACAATACAGTACCCGCCCACCGGTACTCAAGGGAGGTGCGGCACCGGAAACCTGCACATACACTCAAACACCCGGCAGGTATCCCATCTCTACATGACAATAATGATGCGGAAACTACGCACACTATCATACACCCAACCAAGCAACATAAGGTTTAACCCATATAATCAAGCAAGAGTAAACGATATGAATATACTGACATTGATAAAAAATGTGGCAGCCAAGGTCTGCGTGGTGTCAGTCTGCCTGTTGGCTCTTTCGTCGTGCAACAACTGGATTTACGAAGAAGAAGGCGATTGCTCGGTGCATTACCGGCTCAAATTCCGCTACGACAAGAATCTGAAGTGGGCCGACGCTTTCGCCAACGAGGTCTCATCGGTTCACCTTTATGCATTCGACCAATCAGGCCTGCTGGTATGGCAAAAGGAAGAACAGATAGATCCGGCATCAGCCCACGGCTATTCAATGTCGCTTGACCTGCCGGCCGGCGACTACCGGCTGCTGGCATGGTGCGGCCTCCGCAACGACGGAGAGCGCGAAGAGTCATTCACTGTACCCGAAGCCCGTGTGGGCCAAACACGCATGCAGCAACTGCAGTGCGCCCTTAACCGTCGGCACGACGCCTCAGGCGCATACAGCGACAACCATTTGTATCGTCTTTTCCATGGCACGAAAGATGTGTCGCTGCCGGTGGACGACGACGGCGGCAGCTATGAATACACCATGCCCCTTACTAAAAACACCAACCATATACGCGTAATCTTACAGCACCTCTCGGGGGAGGATGTGAACAAGGCTGATTTCATCTTCCGCATAGATGACGAGAACGGCCTGATGGCACACGACAACGAGCTGATGGCCGACGAGAATATCAACTACCGCCCTTGGGATATACAGAGTGTCGAGGCCGGAATCGGCAAAGACGACAACCGTGCCCTCAGCAATGTGACAGGACTCGTCGCCGACTTCACCGTAGGGCGCCTGATAGAAACACATCACGAGAAAATGATACTTGCCATCGACACCCGCGACGGCAAAAAGGTAGCCCGCATACCCGTGATCGACTACGCTTTGATGGGAAAAGGGTATTACGAAAAAGAATACCGCTATCCGATGGACGAGCGCGAATTTCTCGACCGTATGGACGAATGCGTGATGACACTCTTTATCGACGAAGATCACAACTGGGTAAGCAGCGTCATCCAGATTCTGTCATGGCGCTTGGTGCTGAGTAACGTTGAGATTGAATAATCAGCAAGGAGAGAATTAAACTGATGATTCGGAAGAAAATACATAACATTGTGGTTTATCTGGCGGCAATAGCGCTCCCTCTTCTGGTGGCGTGCAGCAGCCAGGAAGAATCGTTGCCCCCCTACGACAACGAGGAAGCCACTCTGCTTATAAACCTCGAGCCGATCGGACTCTCACGAGCCGCCGGGGAGCAACTTCTCGACAACGAAAAAATGAGAAGTGTGCGCGTGGTGGTGCTGCACGATGCCGACGGAACAGTGGAACATAACCGACACTTCACACTCGAGGGTGCGCAGGCACAGAAAAAAATATTGCTCAAAGTGACACCCAATGAAAAGAAAAAAATATTTCTTTTCGCCAACGAAGAGAGTGTGTCGGCCGTAGAGGGCACACAGAGCGGAAGCCAGACGCTTACCGACTTTTTCCAAAGCTATAATGAGAACGATGCCGGCTTTGAGGCAGCGGTGAACGAACTTTACTTCGCCCCCGACTACTCCGAGAGCAGACCCATACCGATGTCGTCGGTCTACGAAATCGATTTCCCCGTAAAAGGAAATTTCGAAGGCACATTCCATGTGGTGCGGGTCGCCACAAAATTCACCATAAACTTCAGGAACTGGCGAGGAGAGGATGTAACTGTCAGCACTCTTTCCATAGAAAAGCATGCCGACAAAAACTTCCTCATGGCGCATGTCAACGACAGTGAGCAGAACCGGCAACTCTTCAACGGAAAAACATGGATTCAGTGGCTGAAAGATGTATCCGATGCTTCGTCGGAGAACGACGATTACACCACCACCGAAGCAGCCGGCTGGCTGAAAGACTACGATCTGCCGTCACAAGCCGACAAATCGATGACCTATACACACAGCGCGCTTACCGTAGAAGCTGCGAGCTTCAACGGTAACAATCCGGCAAACTCACACCCGGGCGAAGCATCTACAGTTTTCTATCTGCCCGAAAGCCAGAATCTAAAGGACGGCGGCGCAACCGATAAAGAGCAGGAGTACACCCTGAAACTCGACATTGACGACGACGGAAGCAACGAATCGTTTGTCTACCGCCTGCCCAACCTCAAGGCGCTTTTCCGCAACACCCATGTGGTGGTGAACATCACCATGTATTATAATCTTGAACTATCGGTCGATGTCATCCCCTTCACACAAATCGAAGACCTCGAACCCGATTACGGCCTGAAGAGAGAGGAACTCACCGGCTATATCGAAACCAAGGATAAAAACGGCAATACATGCTGGTTCGACGGAGGCAACGGCCCCTACTATCTCGGCCCACGTGATGCCATAGGGAAGCCGGTAAACATCAAAGGAACCGACTATCTGCTCGTATATACCGATGTCTGTGCTAACGACGGAACAGTAATAACTTCCGGCAACGACCGGAAGACCGTCAACCTGCACCATATATATGAAATACATGAAGAGAAAATTCAAAAAAAATATCTTCTGACTCCTGAAGCCATCACCGGTTACACCCACGGAGACGACTGGTATTTCAATCATTTACAACAGATTGTGCATCTCGATGGAGACCACGTATTCCCTATAGAGTCCTACAATGGCAAAAACAATACATTTTGGGAGCAAGCCTATGAGAATACAAAGGTAAAGTGTTGCCTCACGCTGAACGAATGGGACCGCTATGATTGGACCAGAGGCTACTGGTGGGGCTGGGATAACCTATACCCGAAATATTGGTTCGACATTTTCGGCAACCGCTATACCTGGGAAGAAGGGAAAACAAGGGAAGCAAGACTGAAGATAATCGGGAATGAATGGGTGAAATACCTTGAGGATTATTGAGAATGTCACATCCGCCTCACTCCCGCACTCTCACGAAGTATTGAACAATCATCATGTCAAAACAAATCATAAAACATAGCATATTTATCCTGGCAATCGTGGCCTCGCTGGTCATGGCTGTCGCTCTCGCCGGGTGCAGAGACGACATCCTCTACACTCAGGCTGAGATTCCCGATACCGATGTCGAAATCGTGGGCGAAGTAGCCTTCAAGCCACTTGTAGCCACGGAAGTGCAGACACGCTCCTCTGAAAAAGATGCTCCATCAGGGCTTAAATTCAGGGGAATAAAATCGCTGTATCTTTTCTTCTTCGACTCTGAGGAAAACATTGTCGAAGAGCATTGCGGCGATGTCGCCTTCACCGCAGTACCTTCCGACGGAACTGCAGAGCACGTAACATTCAGCAAAACTGTTCGTGCCGGCCGGTATTACATCTTCGCCGTGGCCAACATTTCCGACAGGCAGAAAGCCGACCTCATAAAAAATGTGAGAACTATCGATGCCCTCAGAGACTACCCTCTCGCCTGGGACGGCGATATAAACGACGACCTGGAGATGTTCGGCGTATTCAAGGCCGCCACCCCTGAAAACCCGATTCCCGACAACACAGTATTTGAAGATAACGTACTCCTTACCATCACAAAACGCACAAGCCTGCACTCATGGGTGCGCAGGGCCACATCAAAGGTCACCGTAGATTTCGACGGCACAGGTCTGAAAGACGGCGTCACCGTCTACATAAAGAAAGCCACACTGAGAGATGTGGCCACAGGTGCATTGCTCGGCAGAGCATCACGCGTCGACGAAAACCACTTCGAATGCAAACACACAGCCGATTATGCCATAAGCTACGGAACAGGCGATGATAACACCAACTATCTCACAGTGACAAATGCCGGTGTTTCAAAACCGAAGGATGTGTGGGGCGACGATTGCGGCATCGACACATTCCACGACGATAATGCAAAAGCACTCCCCTGCTACGAAAACATGCAGGGCGAACCCGGCGCGAACAAGCTTCAGGACACCAACGGCGACGGCATAATTGACGACAGCGAACGACAAGTGATAAAAGACAATGTGCCTAACGGCACATATCTCGAAGTGGAGGGATATTATGTATCCGACCGGCACGAATATAAATCGCACGGAGACATCATATACCGCTTCATGCTCGGGCAAGATGATGTGAAAAACTTCGACTTGATTCGCAATCACCATTACCAGATTACAATGAAGTTCAAAGGCTACGGCAATGATGTGGACTGGCATGTGGTGTATAAAGAGCAATATCTCGATGCCACATACCCGAAAGATGTGAACTATCAGGGCGAATTTTTCGAACCCGCAGGATCGAGTTATCAAACTATAGTTAACGGCGGCCACACATTCGCGAGCGAGAATGTAATCACAGTGACAAGCTTTGAGACCGACGGCACACAAAACACCTGGAAAGAACCGCATGTCGATTATGCATACTCTGTTTATGACGAAAAGACCGGCGGCTGGATTGACGACACAGATGCCGCTGCCAACCCATGGCTCGAACTGAAAGAAGGAGAGCTGATCGACAACAAATCCAAGCAATACAGCTACACCGCTAAAATGGCACAACCGGAGCCGACGACAATCGATGCATTGTTTCCTAAGAATGCGCCGACACCCCAGCCATATAACCTCTCCAGTCCTACGGGAAACAGCGATGTGACAAATACCGCAAACTGCTATATAGTGGGTGCTCCGGGCGAATATATCATCCCGCTGGTGTATGGCAATGCAATAACCGGCGGCCGCACCGATGACAAAAGTGCATATAACTCCGAGCACTTTGTAAACCACCGTGGCACGCGAATCACTAAACCGTATATCAAAGACAACGGAGTAAATCTTACACCGTCGAATATAGAAGTGCGGCTCATATGGCAAGATGCCAATCAACTTGTCGACCCGACATCCATCACATTCGAACCCGATATGTTCAATGGAAAAGGCGCTATAAAATTCCGTATAGGCACCATGCAGGAAGGAAATGCCGTAATAGCTCTGATCGACAAATCTGCACCCGAAGACCCCGATGTAGTTCTCAACCGAGGCGTGTGGGGTACAGGCGGAAGCACCAAGGCAATCTGGAGCTGGCACATATGGGCCACCCGCTTCGGGACAGACAGTTTCGAGAAAACCATCACCATTACCAACCGGGAGGAGAAAAAATACGATTTAATGCCGGTGCATCTCGGATGGTGCTCAGGAGGCCGGAAAATCAAGTATTACCCGCGCCGCAAATGTGAAATCACATTCACAGTCGGAGAAAAAGAAATCAAGAGGACAATCATCCAATATCCTCATTTCCTGCTTCCGCGTGGCAATCACCCCTACTATCAGTGGGGGCGTAAGGATCCGTTTGTAGGAACAGATGTAAAAGAAAGCAACAAAACCATCTGGACCCACACAAGTGGGCCGCTGTCAGACGGATGGACCAAATACAATCCGCCACGGCTTTACAATGAACCGAAAGAAATAAAGCCAGACGGTTCAATGATTGAATCGTGGAAAGATGATAAACGGCACAAAACAGTGGAATGTCTCCACATGCTGATTCAAAACCCCGACAAATGGCATAATGCCACACGCCAACCTAAAGGCGGTGCGGATAAAGACCCACAGTATGTAGGTTTTGAAAGCCTTAATGTGTCATATTCCGACCTATGGTCACTCGGAGGTTATAAGACAATCTATGACCCATGCCCACCGGGATATCAGGTCGGCGACCGTGATATGTTCACCGGATTGCTTTATTACGACAAGACCGGTAACGATCTGCATAGAACAACTCCCAGCTTTTGGTATGATGTGACCGAAGACAAAATGCCATCTGATTACTACGATATAGGCAGTGTGAACAGCCAGGTGCTGGAGTTTTACACCGACCCGAGGAAACTGCAATCAATCATCTTCCCCGTCTCAGGTTACAGAGACTACGACAATACAGCCACCGTACTATCTTATCCGAATCCGGGCACATACAACGGCATCGGCTTTATATGGACCAGCGATGCCGCAGATGCTACCAACTCGATTCATCTTAAGTTCAAACGCGGCGATATGACTGGCAGCGACTGGCAGGTAAGAGACTTAGTCGACCAAATCATCGATCCGCAGGCAGAGTTCTATAATACCGACGGGTTCGCTGTGCGTCCTGTCAGCAGCAAATGAGACTGCCTTGAAAGAGAAAATTCATAACCGTAGCAGAGGCTGCAGGCCGGAGACGGAAGCAAAATATCGTCCGGCTCTTGACCTGTATGCCACTACCGGCCGCTCTTGCGTGGAGATATGCCGGCAGTGCGGGGTTTCTGTAAAAGGTTTCTCACGCTACATCGGCACATATCATCGCCGGCTGATGCTCGCGCGCAATGGCATAAAATGCACACCGGAGAAGGCCTGCGACATCAGGATGAGCCAGCGACGCGGACAGCGCCCTGAGACTCATGCCAAATACAAAGATGCAATCGCTGCCTGCGACAGCATGGATTATATAGAGAATAATATATCGCAGATAGCCCGTAAATTCGGGCTGAACGGCACAAATCTCTCCCGACAGTTGCGCATACATTATCCCGACATACTGGAGTTCCGCGAACGGACACGGCAACGACTGGGAATTGACGACGGGCTGCCACGTGGCACACGCCAGTGGTGCAAGAAACAATATGCCGATGCGGTGGAGCTGCTGCGCTCCGACCGCTACATCACCGTGCAGAATGCTGCCGAGCATTGCGGGGTCTCATACACGGGATTGGAGCAGCACCTGATATTCTACCACAAGGAGTTGGTTGACAACCGCATCAGAATACGCAAACAGGCCTTAAGGCAAAAACGCAAAGGAGAAATCACAGGACGAGGAACAGTGCATGCCCCCACCCCCGCCACAATAGAGAAATATGCCGAAGCACTGCACTTATACCGCACCACTCCACTGTCTGCGCAAAAAATAGCCACTCTGACAGGAGTATCCGTCAAAGGTTTTTACGAATATCTGCAAGCCTGGCACAAAAACTTGGTTTGCGAACGGAAAGGTATCATCTACCAGGAAGACAAGCCTGTGGATTGGTCGTCGGTGCGCAGATACAACCCGGCCACCACTGCCAAATATGCCCAAGCCATAGCCAGACTGAAAGAAGGCGGCCTCACTATCGTAAAGGCTGCCACAGAGTTCGGGCTGCACCCCGATTGCTTCAGACAATACCTGAAGGAGCACGAGCCGGAACTTCATGCCACCCTGGGAATGAAAAAGACAGAAAACGGCAAAATGTTATCGCCCAAAAGCATGGAGAAATATGACGAGGCAATGCATCTCTATGCCACCACCACTGAAAGCGTGGCATCGCTCGCAAGTCGCTTCGGCTTCAACGGCTGCTCGTTCGGACAGTTCGTCAAACGAAATTTCCCAGACCTACATACACAACACATGAAACTTGTGCAGCAGATGAAAAAAACTACAAAATCAGAATCAGAAGGGGTAGCCGATGGCGAGGTGGAAGGCAAGCGACTTTGAAAACGACTCCATGTTGTAGTAGCCGCCATGCCCTGTGTTATAAGGGGCATGGATGCCTATGCCGAGGTCGGCACGCACCACCAGCATGCTGATGTCGAGTCGCAGCCCAGCACCTGTTCCGAGGGCAATATCACGCAGGAAAGTGCTGGCCCTGAGCTCGCCGCCGGGGCGCAACTCATCTTTCTTGAGCAGCCACACATTGCCGGCGTCAAGGAACACAGCACCATGCACCGGGCCTATAATCGGAAAACGGTATTCCACGTTGGCCTCGAACTTGAATGTACCGGTCTGGTCGAAATAACTGTCGCGCACATCTTTCGGCGGACGGTAACTGCCCGGGCCGAGCGAGCGTACGGTGAATGCCCTCACCGAGTTGGCGCCACCCACATAGAACTGCTCGGCATAAGGCACCTCCCTTGCATTGCCGTATGCATGGGCCGCACCCACTGCCACTCGGCTCACGAGCCAGTTATCGCCCCACAGACGGCGGTTGTAGACAAGCTGAGTACTCCCCTTCACGAACTGAGAGAACGGTGTGCCGAAAAGCTCCTTCTCGCCATGTTTGCCGAAAGCCTCGTATACGCACCAGAAAAGATTGCCCGCCTCCTGCACCGAAAACTGCCAGTTGATAGAATTGTCGGAGTCAAACGCACGGTCATATACATAACTGTACATCAGCTGCGGGATATACTGGCTGCGGAAACTCAGGGCTATCGCCGGATTGGCACCGGTGATGGAATCGAAGGCATGGGTGGTGTGCAGCAGATTAGTGTAAGTGAGCTTGAAAGGGGTGAGCGTATGCGAGGAGTGGCGCGACGACTGCCAGTCGTAGCTGAAAGAGAAATTGAACTGCGCCATCTTGAAATAATGCGGGCGGTTCAGGAAGTCGAAATTGAGCGAAAAACGGGTCCAGTTGAGATTGCGGTTCCTGCGCTTTATAAACCGTGGGGCAAGCAGTCGCGGCACGGCAAGCGAGGTGGTGATTCCTGCCTCGTAGGAGTTGAACAGCGACGAGCTCCCCTTTCCAGTCTGCCACTCGTAGCTGCCGGTAAGTGTCACGGAGAACTGCTCGCCTCCGCCGAAGATATTGCGGTTGGTGATTCCGATAAGTGCGCCCGGACCGATATAAGAATTACTTTTCGACGATGCGTTGAGCTCTATAGTAGCCTCAAGGGGCATGTCGAAAGTGCAGTTCACCGCCACATCGAGCACATTGCCCTCACGTGCCGAGTCAGGCAGCACCTCGATATTGATATTGTTGAATATGCCGAGCCGCGCCAGTCGCATCTGGGTGTTGTTCATGTCGCGCACGGTGAACACTCTCCCCTTTCTGAAAGTGACACACTCCGGTATAAGCTGTTTGCGCAATCTTGAGGGCTTCATCTGGATAAGTGTGCCGCGCGAGGTGACGATTGTGTCTGGCGTTCCTCCACCCTGGTTGCGGTAAGCGTACACCGTGACATCGCCCGTCACATATCTGCGTAGCATCCTCTCCGGAATATTGTTACCAAGCATAATCTTCAGGTCTATCTCCTGAGGCGCCTCAAGCGAGTCGGCAAGATACTCTATATAATCAGGCCGGAAGAAATAATATCCGCGGTTGCGCAGAGTGTTGGTGATACGGGTGCGGACAGCCGACAGCGAGTCGGTACAGTAACGCTGACCGCGCTTCAGATATGTGTCGGCAGCCGCTATGGAGTCAATCAGATGATTGAGATGGCATGTGTCGGGCAGCAGGGCTATGGAATCGAGCGTATAGACCGGCCCGGTGTTTATGACATAATTTATGCGGGCTTTCTTGGGATTCTTCTGAGTGATGACCTCACATGAGGCGTTTCCGCGGAAATAGCCGTTGTCATCGAGAATCTCCTCTGCCATGCGGCAACGCACATCGGGACGCACATCGTTCACCAGCACAGGTTCAGTGACAAGTTTCTCATACAGCCAGTGCTTGAGACCCTTGGGCGGATTTGACCAATTGTTGTAAACCCATAGACCCACCGGGAAGGGCCAGCGGTATTTCGGTGACTTGAAGATAGCGTTGTTAGATGGCACACCCACCGCTGAAGTCAGCTGCGACTTCACCCCGTCGGGCACTTTCTGACCCTCCTGAGGCTTCACATCGATATTCTTTACGCCTATATAAAGCTGCTCACCCTCGGGAATGCGTTTGGTGGTAGAGCACGACCCCATCATAGCCATTGCTATGACAGCCATGACGGCAGCCCTGAGCCAAAGGGCCATGGAGCGGATATGTACAGCCGGCATTTTCATTGCTTTGAGGCTTTTTTAACAGGTAAGACTGATGATTCTCTGGTAGGAGCCTCAGGAAGCCCTACAGGCACCTGTGGCTTACGTTTCTTCGGACGCAGGAATCGGAAGATATCGCCTATACGCTGAATCTTTTTCTTATACACAAAACCGACGCCAGTCTGTATGATTTCACCTTCAAGAATACTTTCATATCCGGTGTGACGGAACAGACGCACATATTTCGTACCGGCTTTGTTGAGCATGTACTCAAACGATATATCGGCGATCAGGTTCTGTGCGAAATTCTCGTCGGCTTCGGCATCGGTGGTGTAGTTGCCGCCCACCACTATCTTAAAGCGGTCGTCGAACAGCGACTTGCTCACGCGGTAGCTGTAGTTCATCGCCGTTGTGTTCGACCCGTCTACGGTCTTGTCGTACTGATTGATGCCAAACGATATATCCACCCCCTTGATAGCGTCTGAAGCCCAGTTGTTGAGCTGGCTCTCCAAGAATCCGAAGAGAGCATTGGTCCCCATATTGCCCGACGAGATGGTCTGTGTGCCGCCACTGCGGTAGATGCCCGATATGAGCAGATTCATGGCCTGATTGGCACGCTGCTCGGGAGTCATGCTACGCAGTTCGTTGGCTATTGTTATGTCATCGGGACACGAGAGATCAAACACCACATTCATCTCGTCGAGTGTGCCGGTCACATCCAGGCCCACATCAAAGTTCACCACGCGATTGTTGCCCCCCACCGACACATTGGAGCGCACACGGTCGGTGGCCGCCACATTAAGTATAGGGTTCATCATATCGCCGTTGAAGGCCACATAGCTTCCCTCGTTGAAAGTGAACATTTTCTCGCCCATCACAGGTATGTTATAGCGCACGAAACCTCCTGTGAGATTGAGTCGACCCGTGGTGCGCTGGTCGTTCAGGAAGTCACTTGTATAGTTAAGTGTACCGTTCGACTGCAACTGCACTTTATCTTTCCCATCGGCCGAAAGGTCAATGCTGATTGTAGTGCCGGTCGACACCGTGAGCCGTGCATTGATATTCATCAGCATGCCCGATGGTGGCACAGTGTCGGCATCCTGCACCATAGCGGTATCGTTGAAGTTCACGAACTTCACCATATCCTGATTGCTGCGCGATGTTATGGCATTAACGGCGTCTGGCATCACATAAGTCACATTTGTTCCTGGAAGAATGCTGAGATTCGCGTCGAGATTCAGGAAACTGAGTGAGCCTCGTGCCGTGGCATCAAGGTTGATGAAAGCCTTGCCGTAGGCCTGGCTCCGGCGGCTCTTCTGCGAGCTCACCACCTGCATGTCGCGTGCGTTCAGTGCCAGATCGATGCGGGGCGAAGTGAGCGAATGCATGTCAACCGTGCCGTTGATGGTGAGCGGATGGTCGTTAGCTCCGCTTACAGTGAAATTACCGAATTTAACCACGTTATCCTCAACCGGAATCTTTTCCTCAGAGAAGCGGAAAGGTGTGCCAAGCATCGTTACATTAACGGTAGTGGAATCAAAATCGAGATAACCGTTAAACTCAGGTTCACTCAGCTTCCCGGTCACATCCATCTCTCCGTTAAGCACTCCTGAAAGCTGCGCCACATCCGACGGCAGGAACGGGTTTGCCACGCTGAGCGGAAACCGTATCATCCTGAAATCAAGCATGAACGGATTTGCGGCTGTGCTGTCATTAAGGTTACCGGACGCCGTTATAGCTTCCTGACCGTTGACCATCAGCGAGGTATTGGCTCTGACAGTACCCGAAGCACCGGTCTTCACATCAAGCCTGAGATCGAAATCGCCCACTTTACGGCGGTCGTAGTAAAAGTCGGCGAGCGACACAGTGCCGGCACCGTTGACCTCGGGCAATGCGAGCGCAACCTTCATGTCGGCCGAAAGATTGCCTGCCATAGGCGGAGCGAACGGATTTATCGAAATCCAGTCCTGGAGTTTTATATCGCTGATCTGCAGATTTATATCCTCCTGCACGGAGTCGTTGCCCGAATGCTGGGTGAACAGTTTCAACGAACTCTCTGAATTGTGGAGGTCAAGATTGGCATCAAGATGCTTGCTGACAAGGTTATAGGTTATGATATTGTCACGGTTGATTTCCCAGTCCTTGTAACCGATTATGGGATGATAAGGCACAAAACGCAGAGCCACAGTATTGCTGTCGGCCATCTGCGCCATAATGCCAAGGCTCAGACCGGTATCCTCCTTTATATCCTCCTGATGCAGAAGCAGCGAGAGATTGTTGCCGCTCAGATATCCCTTAGCGCTTACATGTGCAAACTGGTCGAATGTGCCCGGGGCATTGTTCATCTCCACATTGTAAAGCAGATAGGAACCTTTACGAGCCATAGACACCGATACCGTGTCGACCTTGGTTGTACCGCTCTTAATGCCGGTGAACAGCGCGCTGGCCGTCACGGATGTATCGTTACGTGCCTTGAGATTCATAGCGTTAACTGATATGCCCATATCGTGCAGGGTCGACGCAAGTATATTGTCAGTGCGTGCGTTGAGCGTGAGCGAGAAACGCGGAAGCTCCATCTGCAGTGAGTCGATATCAACACGACGGCGCGCCAGGCCCCTGTTGAGCGTCTCCGAGGTGGAGGTGAATCGGGCAAGCAGCGTGTCGAGAGCACACGGCGATTCAAAATCCATCGCCAGGTCATGGTTGTGCAGTGTGGCCTCGGTTACCGAATCAGCGGTGTTGAACGTGAGTTTCAGGTCATCGCCTGAAATTTTACGGCCGGGCATCTGCCACATAAGGCTTGCCACATCCATATCGGCCTTAACCTGCATAGGTCTGCCGGGATTACGACGGGTAGCCGCCACGGGAAGCATCACCGATGCATTGCCCGAGAAGGTCACCGAACCTTCGGCGGTGGTGTCGCTCAAAGCGAGTGCTCTGAGATCGAGATGTTTCACATCGCCGCTGAAATCCCACACCAGTGGTTCTCCGGCCAGATTGCCATGAGCGAGAATATCGAAATTGGCCGATGGGTTGGCCGACTGCGCCTCAACTTTAGCATGACCGCCAACCAGCGACGCATCGAGTGTCACATTGCGGTAAGTCTGCCGGTGATAGGTCACATGCGCGAGCTTCACCGAAGCGTCTGCGTGAGTCTTGCCCGAGAAAAAGTCGAGTCCTGCCCCGCGTGCGCTTATATCAGCCGTTAGATTGCTTGCTCCGAGCGACGGCATTATGTTCTGTACCGGGAACTCGTTGAAAGCCATATCTATGTCATAGCCGTTCACACGGTTGTTCCACATAGCTTTGAGAGCTATGTCGCCGTTGCCGGTAGCCACCGTGATGTTGCCATTCATCACGCCGCGGTCAACCGAAGCCACACCACGCACTGTGAGCGGCGGCACGTTGACCACCCTTCCGAGCTTGGCATCGAGAAGCGATTTCTTTAACGATTCACCTCCGGTGAGCTCGCCATTTATGCGGATTGAGCCGAGAGCCATGTTCAAATCTGTATAATCGGCCACCTTTCCCTGCGCCGCGAGATGCAGGGTGCGCGGAAGCGTCACCTCAAGGGTGTCGATGGCGAGGCTGTTCATGCGTCCCTCCACATCCACCGCCACGGCAAGCGGCTCATATTTCGGAAGGGATTCTATAATCGGTGCCACCGGAGCCGGAGCAAGCCGCATGATGTCGTCCATCCCGATTGATGCATGCAGTTTCACGCTCAAGGGAGGGTCTGATGCATTCAACCCCATCATGGCGTCAAGAGCAATATCGGTCACCGGAGTGGTTATTTTAAAATCGGTAGCATGCATGGCTACGGAGTCCATGGCAAACACACCGCTCATGTCAAGAGCTATGCCGCAACGCTCACGCGCCGAGATTTCCTTCACGGGCACCGTGAGTTCCGCACCGCGGCTTGCGAACGAGTCCACCTTTATGGTGATGTCGGAAGCCTCGATATATGAAGGGTCGAAATTGTCGGAAACCGGCTTGGCACCCTCCATCGCATAAATGGCATGCGACGAGTCCATACTGATGCTCCGCGCCCTGATGCTCCATGGCTGCGATGCCACCGTGTCGGCAACCTCCGGCACCTTTGGCACCGGATGAGCCGCGAGATATTCGGGTGTCGGAGTAAGGTAAGTCACATCCACTCCCGACAGTGCCAGCGAACCCACATTCACTGTGCTGTTGCCCAAATCTATTAAGCCGGAAGTAAGCACGGCTTTAGGCAGCGAGCAGGTCAGGTCGGCGATTGTGGGGGGAAGCTGCATGCGGTAATTAATGGAGTCGAGCTCGGCACGTTCAAGTGCTATCTCCCACTTCACAGGTGCCGATTCCGTGACCGGTTTAGCCACGGTATCAGGTTTTATCACCATATCGATATCACCTCCGGCAGCCTCGAGGGCCTCCACATCAACCTTCTGTTGTGTCAGAGCCACCGAAGTGCCTTTGAGCTGGGTCAGTCCGAGCGAGGCACGCATATACATGGCGGAATCGGGGGTCCCTATCACCACCTGCGCTCCCTTCACCGTGAGATAGGGAGCCTTCACCTTAAGAGTGACAAGAGGAAGCACATTTATTTTGCCGCTGAACTGAGCCGCACGGATATCCATCCCCGAAGTGCTCATGACAAGTGAATCGGCACTGATTCTCAACGGGAAGGAGAGCCGGAATTTCTCGACATGCAGATGCATGTCACCTGATGAGTTAAGTGCCGATAGCGCTTTCTTCACAGCGAAATCCTGCACCGGCGGCAGATAAAGAAGCACCAATGTCAGCACAATCAGCCCAAGCAGACAGGCAATAACCCATCCAATCGTTTTCAGGCAATATGTGAGAATTTTTTTCACTCGGCAATAAACAGTTGAAACGCATAATGCAGGCGCCCGGAAATCATTTACAGAGCAACCCTACGGTGATATAAACAGATCAATGCATCTGTTATCTAAAAAACACCGGAAATGGCAGAAAGTTTCGATGCGGCACCCCCGCATCGTGTCTTTAATTGAAAATCTTGTCTTTATTTAAAAATATGATGAATGGTAAGGCGGGCATCCTTGAAAATCTCCTTCAGCGGAGTGACAATAGGTCTGAAACGATCGCGGTCCACCGGTGTGAAAATGCGCAGTTCACCCCTGTGGCATCTCACATCGAGAATATCGTCGAGCATCATTGGCTCGCCGTCTACATGCGCCTCTCCTTCCTCCGAACGATAGATTACAGCTGCCGGAGCACGGAAACAGTGCACCATGGTATTCTTGCTGATGAAACCGGTGAAGATGTCCATTCCCATCACTGCCGCATCTATAGGTGAGCCGGAGTGCACCACAGTGATATCGAGCAGTCCATCAGTAATTGAAGCCTCCGGAGCTATGTATGCATTGTTGCCCCATTGCGAAGCATTGCATACAGCTACCAAAAAGGCTTTCTCGGTTAACAGACGGCCATTGGCACTGATAGTGTAGGTTGTAGGCTTGAATTGCACATATTCCGAAAGTGCCGAACGTACATAAGTCAGCAGTCCGCGATGATTCTGACGCGCAAAACGGTGACTCACAGCCGCATCAAATCCCATACCGAAAGTACAGAAAAACGGATGACTGTTTACCGTGCCATAGTCCGACGCCACCACATTGCGCTGAAGCACCACATCCATAGCAAGGTCCACATCCACAGGAATGCCCAGATGTCGGGCCAGACCGTTGCCCGAACCGGCGGGAAGAATTCCCAGAGCAGTAGAAGAGCCGCAGAGGGCGCATGCGGTTTCGTTAACAGTGCCGTCGCCTCCACATGCCAGTACTCCGGCATAGCCTTCGGCCGCAGCCTCGGCAGCAAACCGTGTGGCATCGCCGCGGCCGCCGGTGAAACGCACATCGGTGCGCATCCCACACCCCGAAAGCTTGCGCTCCACGTTCTCCGGCACATCTTTCTTGTTGCCTGTGCCTGAAATCGGGTTTACAATCAGCATAATACGGTCATCTGTCATGGCGGGTGCCGTAGCCTGAGGTGTGAGCATATTATCGTATGTTTGAATGTGACTTATGATAGGATTCGCAGGGTATGATTATCAGTCGGATACAACCACACGAAGCGGAGTACGCTGCATGTCGGTGACTATGAAGTAGATGCCCGAGGGCAGATAGATTATCTCATTGTTTCCGATTCTGGGAAGCACGGCCACCTCACGGCCTACGGCATCGATGACTCTCACGCCGGTGTGCTCGCGGGTGCACACTATGCGCACACCCGAAGGCATCGGGGCCCAGCCGAGCTGACTGTCGGTGTCCTCGTCAGGCATACCGAGTGAGGCAAGGTCAACTGTTATCACATTTGATTCTGGCGATACTTCCCCGAGGCGACATGAGTGCACGCTGTAGGTCTCGCGGCCGCCGGGCTCGCAGTCCTCTATGCGCAGTTCGTTGGTTTCAGCCACAAGCTCGCTCACCTCGGCGCGGCCTCCGACATAAGTGGTGCGTGTCACTACATAATAGTCAACGACATCGTCTTCCGGCACCTCCCAGTTTGCCGTATAGGCAGTACCCTCCACATCGGTCGGGGGCAATGCCCTGAAAGCGTGGAGTACAGGTTTCGGAAGACAACTGCCCCTAAGGGCTATGCCCAGCGAGCCGTCCAGGCCTCCGTCGGATATCACCAGACGGGCCACATGCTCGCCCACCTCAGTCGGAGAATATTTTACCTTAAGCCAAAATCCGGCCTCGGAATTGACTGCCGAAGCCGAGATAGAGTTCGATTCGGGTTTGAAATATTTGCGGTCGTCGTTCACGGCATCACGCGGGCGTGTCACGGTCACTGTAAGCGTGCCGCGGAGATTCTGGCCATGAAAAAAGAGGCTTGAAGTGGTTGTCCCGCCTACCGCCGTATCGCCGAAATCAAGGCTCATGTCTTGCACGGGAGTGATAAGCTCGGCATCTCCGGTAGGCTCGTTATTACCGGGCACCCACACCTGGCCACGCTTGTCGCCCCATAGGTAATCAGCAAGTTCCGGATAGTCGATGAACGGATTTCTATTGGCCTGAATGCGGTATATCTCTTCGTTTCTGTCAATTTCTTTCTGGCTTACGGGGTCCTGCTCATGCCATTTCATCAGCAACCGCACACTCCAGTCGTTGAGAGTGGGATATACATTGTTGTTCACCATATAGGTGCGGGCCCAATGTAGGTTCTGATAGCAGGTCACCACATAGAAGTAGGTGCGTGCGAAGTCGCCCTTATATTCATCGTCGGGCTCAAATACATAAGGCGCTCCTCCGCCCTGCCCTGTCATGGGATAACCTACGGCCGACACTCCGTTGTCAAAGCGACGGCTGGCGGTCTGTGCCTCACCCAGCGGATAGTTGCTCTTGGCCATATTTGCAGCCTGCTCCGACGGATACAGGTGAAAAAGGTCCACATATGCCGGCGTGTTCTGCGAGCCTCCCCACCAGCTTTTGGGGAAAGAATGCTCACGGTTCATACCTGAAAACGAAGGCAGATACAGCGGAATGTTACCATACATATCCCACCACTGCCCATATCGTTCGTTTCCCTCCGGATATACATCGGTAATGCGGAAATACTGTGGCAGATTGGAATATGATGACACCTGCGTGTGATTGTAAATAAGATTATGCAAAGCTGTTTTCAGGGCCTCACCCTGCCGACCCGAAGCAGAACGGTAATAATTAGAGGGGATATCTGCTGTGGCGGAAACTGCGGCTATCGCAGCTACGACAATCACAGTCGCGACACGGCGACACATGGCAAAAAACATCCCGTGCATCTCTTCTCCATGAAGATTTATGTCTCTGTATCTCATAATCATTGAAACGTTTCATGCGACACTATCCGTTGCTCAGACATGTGCCGCCATTCTATATTATGATTTATCAACAAACTGAAGCTTTATTCAGTTTTCACACTCTGCCTTCATCAGCAGAGATATAATTGACCACACGGTCGATGATCACCTGTGGAGAGATGCCGCGCAGACAGTGATAGTCGCCTCGGAAACAAACCTTGTTGCCGAATACCGAGCAGGGACGGCATGTCATGGGCAACTGCACAATGTCATCTTCTTTCTGGCGCCATCCCTTGAAACCGCAGTAAGGATGAGTGGCACCCCATATGCTCACAACTGGAGTGCGCACCAGCGAAGCAAGATGCATGTTTGCCGAGTCCATGCTCACCATCACATCAAGATGGCTCACGAGCGCAAGCTCTACCGGAAAACCACACTGTTTTCCCGCCAGACACTCCACGCCCGGATAGCGCATAGCCCATTCCTGCAGTATTTTCTCCTCATTTTCACCACCTCCGAAAAGAAACAGTCTCACACCCTGCATACCGGCCAATGTGCCCACTACCTGCTCCATAAGTTCAGGGGGATAGATTTTCCCTGGATGCTTGGCAAACGGAGCTATACCCACCCAGTGCTCTCCCAGCTTGCGGGGCCCTGTGATGGCTGAGAACAGAGCCGGGTCGCCCTTGCCGCCTTTGCCGTAAAGACCCTCGAAGCGTGTGTCGAGCGGCAATCCGATGCGGTGGAACACCTGACGATAGCGGGCACGGGTAGAAGTCAACGGCAACAGCACCTTGTTGCGACGACGAGTCAATGCCCTCTTGCCCTGACGCCCCTTATTGATTACAGCCATGCGGATGCCGTGGATACGGCAGAACAGACCCAGCAGCCTTGAGCGGAGCACTTCATGCAGATCGATGAACGCATCTATGCTGTATTTTTTCTTCAGCTCGCGAAACAGACGGTACATGCCCGTCGGACCGGGATAATCGTCAAGATTTACCCCGACCACATTAAGGTTGGACGGCGGATTGAGAAATATCGAGGTCATGCTCCGACGGGTGACCATGGTGAAAGTCACCTCAGGATATATCTCGCATGCACTATAGAGCACCGGCACCGTCATGGCCACATCTCCAAGAGCGGAAAATCGCGCTACAAGCACACTGCGCAGCCCCCACGGATTTGCATCACCTGCCATGCGGCGCATTTCGCGCACACCTTGAGATGACGCCGCCTCTGTCTTATTTGCTTCGAGTGGCCTCACTTCTTTTTGCCGTAAAGCACAGGATTGGTGTCAGCGTCGTTGTACATCTTCATCTGACGGTAGACCTTCATATATTTGCGTCCTGCGGCTATGTCGGCAAGAAGGGTGTCGATGGCCTCCGACAAATCCTTGCGCTGCTCCAGCAACACATCGAGCTTGGCCGAGCATCTGTCCCGATGTTCCTGCGAGGCATCGGCGCGGTCCACCTCGGCTTTCATGTGGAAAATCTTCACCGCCAATATGGAGAGACGGTCGATGGCCCATGCCGGACTTTCGGTGTTGATGGTGGCGTCGGGCAGCGGAGTCACATCGGCGAACTTCTCGCGGAACCATGTGTCGATGGCCTCCACCTTATCGGTACGGTCCTGGTTCGAGGTGTCGATACGGCGCTTGAGGATCACCACATCGGCAGGTTCTATCTGCGGGTCACGGATAAGGTCCTCCATATGCCACTGTGTCACATCAATCCAGTTTTTCTCATAAAGGATTTCATCGGCACTCCCCTTTTTATAGGGATGCGGGCACGGTGCATCGATATTGTCGGTGATATGATAGTCGGCCGTAGCGCGGTCGAAGATTTCATTGCATTGCTGGGCGAAAGTCGTCATGGGCATTCGTATTAGGTGATGAAGCATCGCCGCAGGGTGCGGCATGCGATACGCAAAGTTACAGTATTCACCTCAAATCTGCAACATCTTGTATCGATTTCAATAATTTGCAAAATTTTAGCCCCGTGCAGCCCTACTGACGCTCGCAGAGCTGCCAGAAAGCCACAGCTGAGGCGGCCGCTACATTGAGCGAGTCCACGCCATGGCTCATGGGGATGCGCACCACATAATCGGCAGCTTCGATTACATCCGGCGCGAGACCATCTCCCTCGGTCCCCATCACTATGGCAAGACGGGGCTCGGCGTTGAGTGCCTTGTCGGTCAGCGACACGGAGCGCCGTGTCAGGGCCATGGCGGCGGTGCGGAATCCCAGCGTATGAAGCCACTCCACCGGTTCGCGGAGCCATGCCCACGGTACCAAAAACACCGAGCCCATCGACACTCTCACCGACCGGCGGTTCAGCGGGTCACACGAAGTGGATGTGAGCAACACGGCATCTATACCCAAAGCCGCCGCCGAGCGGAATATCGCGCCGATATTGGTGGTGTCGGTCACGGAATCTATCACTACAATCCTTCGTGCATCCTTCACCACTTCAGCCACATCATGCTCCGGCTTGCGGCGCATTGCGCACAGCACACCGCGTGTGAGCACATACCCGGTCATCGACGCAAGCAGTTCACGGCTCCCGGTATAGACCGGCATATCGGCCGGGCATCGCTCCAGTATCGGAGCGGCGTCGCCCGTGAGATGCCGCTCCTCGCACAGAAGCGACACAGGCTCCCATCCGGCGTCGAGCGCCACATTTATCACCTTCGGACTCTCGGCTATGAAAAGCCCCTCTTCGGGGTGTAGTCTGTTTCGGAGCTGACTCTCTGTAAGCCCCATGTAGGGCAGAAGCCCGGGATGCGATTGGTCTTCTATATGTGTGACGATAGCCATTGTTTCACTTTTTCTGTCTGCAACAAAATTAGCTATTAGTTGCCTTACTGCCAAAAAAAGGCTAAATTTGCCTCTCATTCCATGAACAAACCAATCCACCACAAATGAAAATCAACAGAAAATCTATCCTTGCCCTCACATTAGGCATATCGGCAGCCGCGTTTGCAGCCAATCCCCTCTTCGACGGTTGGTATGCCGACCCTGAGGCCGTTATCTACGACCACACCTGCTGGATTTTCCCTACTTTCAGCCACAGCTACGACACACAAGTGCTTATGGACTGCTTCTCATCGGACAACCTCGTGGACTGGACACGCCACGACGCAATCCTCGACACAGCGGCAGTGAAATGGGCCAAACGATGCCTCTGGGCACCCGCCACAATCAGAAAAGACGGTAAGTACTACCTTTTTTTCGGTGCCAACGATGTGCATGAAGGCGAAATAGGCGGCATCGGAGTGGCTGTGGCCGATCGTCCCGAAGGCCCCTACAAGGACCATATAGGCAAACCGCTCATCAACGACATCGTGAACGGCGCACAGCCCATCGACCAGTTTGTATTCCTCGACGACGACGGCACATATTACATGTATTATGGCGGATGGGGCCACTGCAATCTTGTGCGACTGGCCGATGACTTCACCCGCCTGGAGCCGTTCCCCGACGGCGACATGTACAAGGAAGTCACTCCCAAGGATTATGTCGAGGGCCCGTTCATGTTCAAGCGCAACGGCAAATATTACTTCATGTGGAGCGAAGGCGGCTGGGGCGGCCCCGACTACCGTGTGGCCTATGCAATAGCCGACTCCCCCTTCGGCCCGTTCAAGCGTGAGGCCACCATCCTCAAGACCGACGAAAACATCGCCACCGGTGCCGGCCACCATTCCGTAATCCAGGTTCCTGGCACCGACGATTACTACATCGTATATCACCGCCATCCCCTCGGAGCCACCGACGGCAACAACCGTGTGACATGCATGGACAAAATGCTCTTCGACAAAGACGGCCGCATCCTCCCCGTCAAGATGACCTTCACAGGCCCCGAAAAACGCAAACTCTGACAAAACAAGTATACCCTAAAAAATAGAAAGCGGATAATAGACACAACAAAGTGCAGTCTATTATCCGCTTTCCCGTTTATATTAATTCTTATTCCTACACAGCTATTTAACATCTGCGCATGCCACTGCAAGAGCTTCCCGACATTTTTCCGAAACATACTGCCAGTCGGCAGCGGCCACGCGGTCGGCCGGGAAGAGTTTTGAGCCCATACCAACAGCGAAAGCGCCTGCCTTGAACCATCCGCTGAGGTTTTCGGGTGTAGGCTCCACTCCGCCGGTAACCATAAGTTTCGACCAGGGCATGGGAGCCATGAGGCCTTTCACGAATTTCGGACCGAGCACATCACCCGGAAACACCTTGCAAATCTCACATCCCGCCTCCTGAGCATTGCCCACCTCGCTGACGGTGCCGCAGCCGGGAATATAGGTCACCTGACGGCGGTTGCAAACAGCGGCCACAGCAGGGTTGAACAGCGGGCCTACCACAAAGCATGCGCCCAGCTGCATGTAAAGTGACGCCGTGCCCGGTTCTGTCACCGAACCCACTCCGACTGCCATGTCGGGACATTCTGCCGCAGCAAACTTCACAACCTCTGCAAACACCTCATGGGCGAAGTCGCCGCGGTTGGTAAACTCAAAACAGCGCACGCCACCTTCGTAGCATGCCTTTACAACAGCACAGGCCGTGGCGGCATCTTTGTGATAGAACACAGGCACCACCGGAGCCTCGGCCATCTTGCACATCACTGCAAGTTTATCAAATCGAGCCATATCTTTCGGGTCTCCTTATCGATTATCGTTGAACTCTTCCGTTGGCCGAGCCGCCCACAAGGGCCTTCACCTCAGCCTCGGAAACAAGATTGAAATCACCGTTGACGGTCTGCTTCAGTGCCGAAGCCGCCACCGCGAACTCCAGGGCCTCACCCTGGGTGGGCATGGTGAGCAATCCGTGAATGAGACCGCCCGAGAAGGCGTCGCCTCCACCCACGCGGTCTACAATAGGATTGATGTCATAACGGCGGCTCTCGTAGAATTCCTTTCCGTCGTAAATCATCGCTTTCCAACCATTGTGGGTAGCAGAGAACGACTCGCGCAGCGTGGATGCCACATATCTGAAGCCGAACTCTTTCGCCATGGCCTTGAATATGCCCTTATAGCCTTCGGCGGCAGTGTCGCCACCCTCCACATCGGCATCGGGCTTGAACCCGAGGCAGAGCTGGGCGTCCTCTTCGTTACCGATGCACACATCCACATACTTCATGAGCGGACGCATCACGCTCTGAGCTTTCTCCGAAGTCCAGAGTTTTTTACGGAAATTGAGGTCGCAGCTCACTGTCACTCCGTGACGCTTGGCGGCCTCGCATGCCAGACGGGTAAGCTCGGCGGCCTTGTCGCTGATGGCCGGGGTGATTCCGCTCCAGTGGAACCAGTCGGCACCTTCCATAATGGCATCGAAATCAAAATCCTCGGGGTCGGCCTCGGCGATAGCAGAGCCGGCGCGGTCGTAAATCACTTTCGACGGACGCATCGAAGCCCCTGTCTCGCAATAGTATATGCCCACACGATAGCCGCCGCGGGCTATATGGTCGGTGTGCACACCGTAACGGCGCAATGCGTTCACAGCAGCCTGCCCCACTTCATGTTCGGGGAGTTTGGTCACAAAGTAGGCATCGTGGCCGTAGTTGGCGCAGCTTACGGCCACATTGGCCTCACCGCCACCCCATATCACTTCATAGGAATCGGTCTGCACAAGTCGCATGCAACCGTGGGGAGAGAGACGGAGCATGATTTCTCCGAGAGTCACTATTTTGCTCATATTCCTTTTTCTTTTAAAGAAATTCAATTTTATTTCAGCACTGCCTTAAGCGGCGACGATATAAGCTTTGTCTCTTTCTCCATAGTATCGTCCCAGTCGTATACATTGGCGATGCCGTCGGTGTTCTGCAGGGTCTCCCCTACATAAAACGATACCGACTTCTTGTTATCCATGGGAAGCCACACCATAAGCTGGGCCACTGTGTCGGCTTTCTGACGGGGATAGGGACGGTATTCGGGATAGGAATTGGACGGTGCCACCACCGTGATGTACAAAGGCACACTGTCGGCGCTCATATTGGTATATGAAATAGTATGTTTGCCATGGTCCACCGTAAAATCAGAGATATTTGATTGCAACATCCTGATTCCGGCAACAGTCTTCCCACTCTCTGACAAACCTCTGTAGCTTATGTTGTTACGCTGAAGCATCTGTCCGCGGTCAACCGAAATCACACGATGCTGCACCACCGCCGTATCGGCCCACACTACGGCGGGACTGTAAACCAGCTCCACTGTGCGGCGCAAAGGGCCATTGTCAAGCACCTTCACCGAATCGACATCGGTCATGTAGACCGGTGTACCGTTAGCATCGAGAAGACCGAAATCCACAGCTATGGTATCGGGTCCACTCACCCCTGTATAATCGGCAGCCGCAGCGGAAGCACCACCACGCAGTGTGTAGACGATGGAGCCGCCGGCACCTACAGTCGCCGGGAAAAGCAGCTGTCCGTCGTAGGTTATTTGCCAAGGCACCTCTGTGCTGTCGGGTGCCACAATTCTGAAATTCTCTCCGTAGATGTCGGTTACTTCCTTTGCATCGAGGCTCACAATCTCTCCCTCTCTCTCTTTCGCGAGAGGGTTCGTCACCTCTATTGTATGCTCTTTCTGTCCGCATCCCGCAAAAGTAGAGGCCATTGCCGAAGCAGCGACGAGCATCATAAGTTGCAATCTATCCATTATTGAATCTGATTATGTTTTTTCCATTCAAAATTATACATTCCAGGTCGGCCGCGCAAGTCATCTCCATCATTTGCGATGTCTGTGGGTGAAGCGCTTCTTGAAGAGGTTCAGCCTGTGCAGACGCGAACGCAGTGCCAGATAGAGAGGCGATGCGGCTGTGGTGATGTCGGCACCCATGGGGTCGGTGAACGTGAAGGAAGCGCCCTCTGCGCCGAACTGTTCAGGATATATGATCACCAGATTGTTGCGTGAGAAATAGCGCTGGAGAATCAGCGTATGCTCCACCATTTCCGACGAGTAGCTCACCGAATTGGGACGCGCCCCGATAACCACGAACAGGTCGTCGTCGAGCACACGGTTGGCCAGCAGCATGAAATCGTCTTTATCCTCTATCATACGGTATTCATGGCGTATGCCGAGGGCTTCGGAATGCACTACGCCTCTGATAATCGGTTGCTGATGGGGACGCACGCAGAATATGATACGGCACCCAATCTGGCGTGCCAGCCGTCCGAGAGCCACCACCCACTCATGGAAACCGCTCTCATATTCGGCCTTGTCAGGCACGAACACAGCGATGCGGGTGACTGTATTGACAGGTATGTAGCAGCGCGAAATCACCACCATGCGGTTTGTTCCGCGCAGCAGCTGGTCGATTTTCGGTCCGAGGAAAGTATCGATCACGGTGCTCTTGCGGTGCATGCCGAGCACCACGCGACTGATGTCGTGCTCCTGCATGGTGTTGAGGATGCCGGTGACGGTGTTGATGTCAAAACGCTCTATGGCCATCACCTCACGGTCGACACCGGCGGCGGCCTGCGTGGCAAGCTTAAGCGAGTTCCGTCCCATGGCTTTCGATGCTGGCGTGTTGTCGTTGCGCACATGCAACGCATAGAAGCGGTCGGAATCACCGCGCCCTCCGGCGCTCATGAGTAGCGCCAGCTCCATGAGAGATGCCGAAGTGATGGGATTGGCCACCGGCACCATCACATTTACGGCGCCCGACTGTGTTCCCTCGTCGGGTTCGCTCTGCAGCATGCGTATCTTTATCTTCGATGCGGCAGCCGATGTCACAAGCGGGGCGATGGCGCACGTGATGAGAATCACAAGCACAGTGCCGTTGAGCATCGTCTCGTCCATCAGATGCGAGCCATCAGGCAATATCATGTTGTATCCTATGGTAACAACTGCAAGAGCCACTGCCGTATGCGCGGTAGTAAGACCGAACATCATGCGGCGGTCTGCAGCGCCCATACCATATGCTTTCTGCGCTATCCAGGCCGCGAGCCATTTGCTCACAAGAGCGATAATCAGCATCACCGAAGCCATTCCGAGGGTGCTTCCGTGCATTATAACCCTGAGGTCTATCATCATGCCCACACCGATCAGGAAATAGGGGATAAAAAGCGCATTGCCCACAAACTCTATGCTGTTCATCAACGGGGAGTCTACGGGGATATAACGGTTAAGCACCAGACCGGCGAAAAAAGCGCCGAGCACAGGCTCAAGACCTATCACTTTCGACACCCACGCGCTTAGGAACACCATTACGAGTACGAACACATATTGCGTGACCTTGTCACTGTAAAGCTTGAAGAACCAACGGGTGACACGGGGATAGACATAGAGCACCGCACAACAGTAAAGTATGAGTTTGAAAAAAAGCAAAAATATGCCTTTCCATGAAAAAGAACCGGTGTAAAATATGTTCACCGCACCGGCGAGTACCAGAAGGGCACCTACTACTGCTATGATGGTGCCTACTACCGAAATCAGTACCGAAGGAGCCTTAGTGATTCCGAAACGAGCCGCCACAGGATAGGCAATCAGCGTGTGCGAGGCATACATGCCGCCGAGCAGGAAGGCTGTAATCCATCCGGTTTGAAGCAGGTACACGCTGCCTAACACACCCATCACCATCGGTATCAGAAAAGTGAGGGCTCCGAAAACCACTCCGCGGCGTATGTTGCGCCGCATATGGAACATATCAATTTCCAGGCCCGCAAGAAACATCAGGTACAGCAGGCCCACCTGACCGAAAATGTCGAAAGCGCTGTCATCGTCGAGCACGTTCAGACCATAGGGACCTACCGCCACGCCCGCTACTATCATGCCGATGATATGCGGTATCTTCAGGCGGTTGAGCACCACGGGAGCAAGCAGTATGATGGCCATCACTATCAGGAAGATAGCGACGGGGTCGGTGACGAGAGCTGCTGCTAATGTAATCATGGTGCAGAAAAGTGAATGACAGGTGGGGGCTGTTCTGCCGCAGCGGAGCGGCTGTTAGCGGTGGGCAAGCAGATATTCGGCAATCTGCACGGCGTTCAGGGCCGCGCCCTTGCGTATCTGGTCGCCAACAATCCAGAATGTGAGGCCATTGGGATTGGCGATATCGGCACGGATGCGCCCCACATACACAGGGTCTGTACCGGCGGTTTCAAGAGGCATGGGATATTGCTTCTCGGCCGGGTTGTCGACTACCACGATACCGTCGGCCTTTTCGAAAGCCTCGCGGGCCTCTGCAGGCGAGATGGGGCGCTCGGTCTCCACCCAGATGGCCTCGCTGTGGGCGCGAAGCACCGGCACACGCACACACATTGCGCTCACACTCAGTTGCGGAGCGTGCATAATCTTGCGTGTCTCGTTGAACATCTTCATCTCCTCCTTGGTGTAGCCGTTGTCGGTGAACACATCGATGTGGGGTATCACATTGTAGGCGAGCTGGGCCGAGAATTTTTCCACAGTAGGCTCCTCGCCACGGCCTATCTGGGCATACTGCTCCACCAGTTCTGCCATGGCAGAGGCACCCGCGCCGCTGGCAGCCTGATAGGTGGCCACATGCACGCGGCTGATAGGCGAAATATCGTTGAGAGGCTTCAGGGCCACCACCATCTGGATGGTCGTGCAGTTGGGGTTTCCGATAATGCGGCGCGGAGCATCGAGAGCGTCGGCGCCGTTGACTTCAGGAACAACCAGAGGCACATCGGCATCCATGCGGAAAGCGCTTGAATTGTCAATCATCAGCGTGCCGTGGCGCGTGATGGTTTCGGCGAATTTCTTCGAGGTGCCCGCACCGGCAGATGTGAAGGCAATGTCCACTCCGCTGAAGTCACTGTTTTCGTCGAGCAGCTCTACCACGACCTCCTTGCCGCGGAAAGTGTAACTGCGGCCTGCGCTTCGGGCCGAACCGAACAGACGCAGATTGTCAACAGGGAAATTCCTTTGGTCAAGCACCTTCAACAGCTCCTGACCCACTGCGCCGCTGGCGCCCACTATAGCTATGTTCATATATCCGGAAGTACTGATGATTATATCGCCTCCGCAGCAATGCAACCACATCACTGGAGACCTTATTTTTTTGCAAAATTACGAATTTTCAGCCGCTCCATAAATAACAATGATTAAAAAAAAGAAAAATCAGCGGCCCCAACGAACCTGTGCGCCCCCCGATGCGTTTTCCATATGAATTCAACTCCGCAGCGAGCTATTTTCAAAAAAAATAATACTACTGAAAATGAAATACGAAAAGCCCGACCTACCTTATTCCTCCGACGCACTGGAGCCCGTCATCTCTCAAAAAACCATAGATTACCACTATGGCAAGCATGAGAAGGCTTATATCGACAATCTCAACTCTCTTATCGAAGGTACCGAATTTGAGGATTTGCCACTTGAAGAGGTGATACGCGACTCCAACGGAGCACTTTTCAACAACGCCTCTCAGGCATGGAACCACATCTTCTATTTCTTCTCGTTTTCTCCCGACGGCGGAGGCGAACCCGACGGCGAGCTTCGCGCCGCAATTGACCGCGATTTCGGGTCATTCGAGAGATTCAAGAAAGATTTTGTAGACGCCGGAGTGAAAATATTCGGTTCAGGATGGGTGTGGCTGTCACGCGACAGTTCCGGCCGGCTTTTCATAACCCAGGAAAGCAACGCCGGCTCTCCCCTCACACATGGCCTGACCCCCATCCTCTGTTTCGATGTATGGGAGCATGCCTACTACCTTGATTATCAAAACCGCCGCAAAGACGCCCTTGAAGCACTCTGGGACATAGTCGACTGGCCGATAATTCAGGGCAGATACTGAATAAATAGCAACCAAGTCCGACCTACATAACAAAGAGATAACTAAACCAACTTACAAGAGCACTTAATTGTAAGCATAATGTGATGAATGGAGAATCAGGTGCCTGTGAAGGTACCTGGTTTTCTTTGTGCCCTTGTCTGGAAGTGTTAAAAATCAAAACGATTCACACACCGGCCACGTTAAAAACTCTGCATGTTCACCAGATGATGATAGTGACCCTTCTCGATGGCCATGAGTTCATCGTGTGTGCCCTGTTCCACTATTCGGCCTTCATGCATCACGCATATCATGTCGGCATTTTTGATTGTCGACAAGCGGTGGGCTATCACTATAGTTGTACGGCCGGCCATGAGCCTGTCAAGAGCCTCCTGCACCAGTTTCTCGCTCTCGGTGTCGAGAGCCGAGGTGGCCTCGTCGAGAATCAGGATTGGAGGATTCTTGAGGATGGCACGTGCTATGGAGATGCGCTGGCGCTGACCGCCGGAAAGACGGCAGCCGCGGTCGCCGATATTGGTGTCGTAACCATCCTCGGTAGCCATGATAAAATCATGGGCGTTGGCCACCTTGGCGGCCTTTATCACCTCTTCCATCGTGGCATGCTCCACACCGAAAGTTATATTATTATAAAAACTGTCGTTGAAGAGGATGGCTTCCTGATTCACATTGCCCATGAACGAACGTAAATCGTGTACACGCAGATTGCGCACATCCACCCCGTCGACCATCACGCGACCCTTCTGCACATCGTAGAATCGCGGCAACAGGTCGGCCATTGTCGATTTGCCTGATCCGCTCTGGCCCACAAGAGCCACTGTAGCGCCTGCCGGCACCTCAAGGCTCACATCGTGGATCACCTCATTGTCACCGTAGGCGAATGTGATGCGGTCGTAGGTGATGCGACCCTGCAGATGCTTAATTTCCTCCGGCATCAGCGGGTCCTTGATGGGATTGTCTGCGCCAAGAATCTTATCGACACGCTCCATCGCCGCAAGTCCGCGCTGAATCGAATACATGGCCTTGCTGAGGTCCTTGGCAGGATTTATAAGCGAATAGAAGATGGTCATGTAGAATATGAAGTCAGCGGCATCGATATGCGCATCGCCGTCGAGAATCAGCGTTCCGCCGAACCACAGCACTATAGCTACTGCACACGTGCCTAAGAACTCGCTCATGGGGTGCGCCAGAGCCTGACGCCGCGAGATGCGGTTGCTGAGCTTATAGAATTTCTGATTCTCGCAGTGGAAACGGTCCTCAACTTTCTTCTCGGCGTTGAATGCCTTGATGATGCGCAAACCACCAAGGCACTCCTCGATGTTGCTCATGAGCACTCCCCACTGGTTCTGCTGCGCGAGGCTCTGACGCTTCAGGGCCTTGCCCACCTTGCCCATGACCATACCGGCCAGCGGCAGAAGGATAAGCACGAATATGGTGAGTTTCCACGAAAGCAGCAACATGATGCCAAGATACACCACTATGGCGATAGGGTTCTTGAACATCATGTCGAGCGACTGCATGATGGAGTTCTCGATTTCGCCCACATCACCACTCATTCGGGCCATCACATCACCTTTGCGGGCCGATGTAAAGAATGAGATGGGCAGCGTCACCATTTTGTCGAACACGAAGTTGCGGATATCCCTCACAATGCCCGAACGCATAGGAATGATTATGTAGGAACAGAGGTATGTCACGCCTACTTTCAGGCCCGTGAGCACCACAAGGGCGGCCGCCAGACCCGCGAGAGCCAGCGTCGGCCCCGCGGTGGTTATCGTTTCCTGCACATAGTAGTAGAAGTTGTTCATCACTATATCCTTGGCATGGTCCCAGTTCCAGGCCATGTAGGTATAGTGCACGGAAGCGTCCACCTTGAAGAGCATCTTCAGGATGGGCACTATAAGGAAAAACGATACTACAGTGAGGAAGGAAGCTATGATGTTGAACACTATGTTCAGCACCACATACTTTTTGTAGGGCGGCACGAACCGCCTTATAATCTCAAAGAAATCTTTCATCGGCAGGTTACTTCACAAGCGACATGCCACGGCGTATGGCCTCCTCGTTGGCAGGGATGAGGTTGTGATGGCGCTCGGGAAGAGCCTTCTTTAAACCGCGGACCACAGCTTCCACAGGTACATCGGGACGCATCTTGAGCAGAGCGCCGAGCAGTATCATGTTGTAACTCTTGGCCTGCCCTGAGGCAATGGTGGCTTCCATGGCCTCTACAGGCACCACTGTGATGTCGGTGCGAGTGGGGGCATGGTGGATGCCGTAAGGGTCATAGATGAGCACGCCGCCCGGCTTCACCTTGCTCTCGAACTTGTCGAGACTCTGCTGATTGAGAATCACGGCTGTATCGAAAGCGTCAAGCACCGGCGAGGAAATCTGCTCCTCGCTGAGGATTACAGTCACGTTGGCTGTGCCTCCGCGCTGCTCGGGGCCGTAGGATGGCATCCAAGTCACTTCAAGACCGTTTTCCAATGCGGCATAAGCCAGAATCTTGCCCATGGAGAGCACGCCCTGACCGCCGAATCCGGCTATTATTATTTCGTCTTTCATAAATTGATGTGCAATGTTGTGAATGGAAGAGAGATACGGTAGGAGGAGAATTATTCGGCCTTGTCGGTGTCCTTGATGTCGCCAAGTGGATAGTGGGCAAACATATTGTCGACCATCCATTTGTTAGCCTTCTCAGGGGTCATCTTCCAACCAGACGAACAGGTGGCCACAATTTCCACAAACGAGGTCCCCTTTTTAGCGCGTGCGTTAAGGAACGCCTTGCGGATAGCAGCTTTGGCCTTGCGCACCGCAGCAGGAGTATGCACAGCCTGACGGGTCACATAGCATGTGCCGTCAAGCAGACTCACCACATTGGCCACACGCAGCGGGAAACCGTTGAGGTCCACGCGGCGCCCGTAGGGTGTGGTGGCGGTCTTCGCTCCCTCAAGTGTACAGGGCGACATCTGACCGCCGGTCATGCCGTAAATGCCGTTGTTGATCATTATTATCACGATGTTCTCGCCACGGGTGCACGCATGCACAGTTTCAGCGGTACCGATAGCGGCGAGGTCGCCGTCGCCCTGATAGGTGAACACGGCTTTCTCGGGATTGAGTCGGCTGATGGCGGTAGCCAGAGCCGGAGCGCGGCCATGGGCGGCCTCCACCCAGTCGCAGTCGATATAATTATAGGCGAACACTGCGCAGCCCACAGGAGCCACGCCGATAGTGTCTTCCTCAAGACCGAGCTCGTCGATTACCTCTGCCACAAGTTTGTGAACCACACCGTGGGAGCAACCCGGGCAGTAGTGCATGATGTTACGGTTGAGCAGACGGGGACGGCTGTAGACCTTGTTTTCGGGCTTGATTATCTCTTCGCGTTTCATGCGTTGGTGTCTTTTGAGTTTATGAAATCTTTTTTGAGGGCGTCAAGCACTTCCTGAGGATTAGGCACAATACCTCCCATACGGCCGTAATGTCGCACAGGCACACTGTCGCTAACCGCCAGACGCACATCCTCTATCATCTGCCCAGCGTTTATCTCCACACAGAGGATGCCTTTTACACCCTTGGCGGCCTCGCGTATGGCATCATAGGGGAAAGGCCAGAGGGTGATGGGGCGTATGATGCCCACTTTAATGCCCTCCTTGCGGGCCTCTTCGATAGCTTTGAGACAGATGCGGGCTATTGAGCCGAAGGCCACGATGAGATAGTCGGCATCCTCGGTGAAACGGGCCTCGTAACGCACCTCGTTGGCCTCAATCTCACGATATGTGCGCTGGAAGCGCTCGTTGTTTTTCTCCATCACCGCCGAATCGAGCTCCAGAGAGGTGACCACATTGCGCTCACGGCCACCCTTGCGGCCTGTTACAGCCCAGGGACACTGCTCGGCAATCTGCTCGGCCGTGCGACGCGGTTTCTGAGGCGGAAGCACCACCTTCTCCATCATCTGGCCCACGATACCGTCGGCGAGAATCATGGCCGGAGTGCGGTATTTGAACGCCAGATCAAATCCGAGGCCGACGAAATCGGCCATCTCCTGCACGCTGGAGGGGGCAAGTACTATGAGATGATAGTCCCCGTGACCTCCGCCTTTGGTAGCCTGAAAATAGTCGGCCTGCGAAGGGTGGATCGTACCGAGGCCGGGACCTCCGCGCATCACATTTACTATAAGCGCAGGAAGCTCCGATGCCGCAAGATACGAGATGCCCTCCTGCATCAGGCTCACTCCCGGCGAGGAACTCGAAGTCATCACGGCTTTACCCGAAGCGGCTCCGCCGTAAACCATGTTGATTGAGGCAACCTCACTTTCGGCCTGGAGCACCACCATGCCGGTAGTGTCCCATGGCATCTGTGCCTCGAGTGTCTCAAGCACCTCGCTCTGAGGCGTGATGGGGTAACCGAAATATCCGTCGGCACCATAGCGAATGGCCGCGTGCGCGATGGCCTCGTTTCCCTTCATCAGTTTAATATCGTCGTTCATACTATGTAAGTAAGAGTGAGTTATCTACTTTAGCTTTGGCTATGCCTCTACTTTCACACGATATACCTCAATGCATGCATCGGGGCATACGGTGGCACACGCGGCACAGCCTATGCAGGCGTCCTCGTTCTGTGCGAAAGCGAAATGATAGCCTCTGTCGTTCACCTCCTTGGGCTGGAGAGCGAGCACGCCGCAAGGACATGCCACCACGCAAAGATTACAACCTTTGCACCGCTCTGTGTCAATGGTTACGGCTCCCTGGATTTTTGCCATATTCGGTAAAAGAAATGATAATGATTACATAAGTGGCCACACCTGAGGCACCCCGTCATCCGGAAAGCGCCCACACCCGCCGGAAGCCACAGGCCGACGGTTTACGCCCCAAAGTTAGCATTTATTTTTAATAATATACCCTAATCGGAGTGAAATTTTAGATGCATCAGCTATCGGATACAAGCTTTTCCACGACACGAATCCTGAGTGTCATGCGTTAGACAGGCATACTACAACTTGGCAGCAGTCTGATTCTCACTTAGGCCGAAGCATCGACGAATAGCGGAGCGGATGCGAGGAGCGTCGGGGTGCTCTGTTTTGAGTATAGACAGCACAGCCTGCACATAGGCCTCCTTACTGCCCGACAGACCGCAAAGCGAGCTGACCCCAGAGCGCGGAATCATCGATTTCTGATTGTAGACACGAAGTATTGAGGCATAGTCTCCATCAGCAATATAGCGAGAGAACTCACGGCATAGTTTCTCGTAAAGTCCACGAGGATTTATCTCCTTCACGAGCGAGTTGATATGGTCCTCAAGGGCATTGATATTGGTAAAACGGCCGTCGACACGATACTCTACAGTGCGTTTCACACGATGGCGTGTATGCAGCAATGCCTGCTGGCGCATATCCTGACGGAAAAGTTTCACTATGGCGTCCCTCACTCCGCGGAAAGCCTTGCCTGGGTCACGACCATGGGCATGCGCCACTCCCCTCACCACATCCTCGAGCATTAAGATGTTCTCGATTTCAGCCACTTCAGGCACATACACGTTTTTGCCACGCAGATATTCCACCTCATGTTCGTCGCGCCGGTCACGGTCCACTATACCGAAACTCTCCATGTGGTGAAAACCCTTTAGGTCGTTGAAGGCTCTTGTAGCCTCTATCACCTTGTTGCAGCTACCGAGAGATTTGACAGTGTGCTCGGGGAATATGAGCGGATAAAGCTTGGCATCGATACTGTGGGTAGCATCGCCTTCGATAAACATTACCGGCTTACGGGCCCCCACCAATGCCATATACACCTCTTCCGAAAGTCCTGAATCAGGGGGAAGCGTGTCATAGTCCCATGTGTTGGTTTCGGGGTTGTATGAGCGCACCCACACTATCACATTCTCGGATCGTGAGGCGGCAAAATCCACATCGTGAGTTATGTAGACAAAACGGCAGTCGGGGCGCATCGCCTCTATGGTATCCCACAGCGGCCTCATGATGGAGCTGTGCATGAACATGTCGGGACTGTCGACAAACACCGTGGCACGCTCGGGAGCATACAGCACCGCTCCGAAATAATAGAGCACTGTGCGTTCGCCGTGTGACAGACGCTTCTGCGAATATGCCCCCGCCTCACCGCTACGCGAGAAGAGCAGCCCACCGCCCTCTCTCAGCACATGATTGCCGGGGAAAAGCTGCTGCCAACGGCGTATCACCGCATCGAGGCGGCTCTCCTGCATCTCGGCTTCTTCTCCTCGCGCCAGCGCCACCTTGAACTCTACAAGCTTCTGCATCTCCTCATTGAGCAACAGAGTCATCAGTTTGTCGAAAAGTGTGGAGATGTCGCCGTGCAAAAACGCCGGACTCTCAGAAGCCTCGCGGAAAAGATTATCAATGGAACCTTCAAGCTTATCGGGGCGCCCCCCTTCTGTAAGCGCTTCTATCGCCGACAGACGGAATGGGCGCAACTCAGGCATGTTACGCAGATATTCGGTGAAACGGGTCTTTCCGCTGCCATTGGCACCTATTATGGTCACTTGTCTGGCATCATCGGATATTTCAAGACGGCTCCCGTCGGCTTTTGGAGGTAGGAGGAGACTCATGGTGACAGAGATTTAAGAGTACGATTTGGGTATCAGTCGAGGAAACGGGCGGTCAGACCAGAATAACTGTCGATACGCCGGTCGCGGAGGAAAGGCCACCAGCGGCGCACCTGCTCTGAGCGACCGAGGTCGATGGCGACCACAGCGGTGATTTCGCTGTCGGCCGGGGCGCGGAAAAGCAACTCTCCCTGCGGACCTGCCACAAAGCTGTTGCCCCAGAAAGTGATGCCTCCGGTCTGTCCCGAGGGGTCGGGTTCGAATCCTGTGCGGTTCACAGTCACCACCGGGAGGCCGTTGGCCACGGCATGGCCACGCTGCACGGTCATCCATGCCTCCTGCTGTCGGGTCTGTTCCTCGGGAGTGTCGCTGCTCTCCCAACCTATGGCAGTTGGGTAGATGAGCATCTCGGCGCCTTTCAGCGCCATAAGGCGTGCGGCTTCCGGATACCACTGGTCCCAGCACACAAGCACTCCGAGACGACCGACAGATGTGTCTATCGGTTCGAAGCCTATGTCGCCCGGGGTAAAGTAAAATTTCTCGTAATATGCGGGGTCATCGGGGATATGCATCTTGCGGTATTTACCCGCTATGGAGCCGTCGGCCTCGAACACCACGGCCGTATTGTGATAAAGTCCTGCGACACGGCGCTCGAAAAGCGATGTCACTATCACACACCCTGTCTCACGCGCGAGAGCTGCATAGAAATCGGTGGTCTCAGAGGGAATAGCCACAGCGAGGTCGCAGTGGTCCACGTTTTCAGTCTGACAGAAGTAGAGAGAATCGTGGAGTTCCTGATTGACAATCAGGCGCGCCCCCTGCGCGGCCAGACGGCGTATTTTCTCAGCCAGACGGCTGCGGTTGTCGGCAATGTCTGCTGTATTTGCCTGCTGTATGATGCCTGTGCGGAGTATCTTGTCCATAATCTATAATGGGTAGGTATGTCAGATTGTGAGCAGTCCTTGCGGAATCTGCATGGTGGAGCAGTGTAGCGAGCCGTGTTGCCTGATCAGTGCGCGGCAGTCCACATCTATTATTTCTCTGTCGGGGAAAGCTATCTGAAGCATCTGATGCGCCATGCGGTCGTTGGCGGATTGCGCGTAAACCGGCATGAGCACAGTGCGCGGAGTGATGAGGAAGTTGGCATATGTGGCCGGTAGACGGCTTCCATCGGCCGGGTCATAAATCGCATCGGGCAGCGGAAGAGCTATGAGATTGTAGGGATTGCCCTGTGCAGTGCGCAACGCTTTCAGCTCCTCCTCCATGAGGTCGAGTTCCCGTGTGTGTGAGTCGGCAGGATTGTAGCTCTTCACATAAAGTATAGTGTCGTGCGGAGCGAAACGCGCAAGAGTGTCGATGTGGCTGTCAGTGTCGTCACCATCCAAGGCGCCATGATGCAGCAGGTGGAAGTGGGTGATGCCGAGTGTCTGGGCGAAATACTCGCGAAGCTGCTCTTCGGTGCGGTAACCGTTGCGGTTGAGTGCCTGGAGACACTCGGCAGTGCTGAGCATAGTGCCGTTGCCGTCGGTCTCGAGCGAACCTCCCTCGAAAGTGTAGTCGAGATGACCTTCATAACAGTCGCGACGCAACAGACTTTTCTCCACCATCTGCAAATTCACCAGATTGTCGAAATTAGCGGCGAACTTGAGCCCCCAACCGTCAAACCGGAAATCAAGTGCCTTAAGCGAACCGTCGGTCTCCTCCACCGTTACAGGGCCATAATCGCGGGTCCAGGTGTCGTTATGACGGCAGCTCACAGCAATAAGATGCCCTGCCGGGAAAATCCCCGAAAGTTTCCGGGCGGCCACGCCATCGGGGTCAACAACAAGAAGCCTCAGACCGCTCGCGGCTATGGCACGGGCCATGGCCATGTAGCACTCATCGGCTTGGCGAAGCATCGGGGCCCAATCGGTGTGTTCACCGGGCCACGCCATCATCACTGTGTCGTAAGGTTCCCATTCGGCCCTCACACGACGATGTGGCGCATCGTTATGTAAACCGGCTGTCATATATAAAAAAATATGTGTGTCTGTCGGATTTATTCACTCGTCATAATCGCTGAGAGTATCCCAAGCTTCGTCGCGCTCATTGAGATATTCTTCACAAAAATCAAGAAATCCCATGCGCTCCGTGCTTCCGTTTTCCTGACACCACTGGCGATACTGTTTGTGGAGCTCGTCATCGGCTCCGATCATTTTCTTAAACTCTGCTTCGGCCATGTCCACGCCTCCGGCCTGGTTGAGCACATCTACGAAAAGGTCTCTGATGTCGTCCATCTATTCAGGTGGTAAATTAAAAAAGACGAGAGAGATTTAGACTGGTATTAGGATTGAGGACGGGAGAGGAGAATGAGCAGTGCTTTTTCTCAGAAAAGAGGCATAAACGAAGTGGTGTTGATATACTTCCGCTCGAAATCGGCATTGCTCATGAAGAAAAGCAGAATGCCCTGGATAAAGACAACGATCTGCCAGAGACCGCATGTCACAAGCGATAGCAATATGGTCACAAGGCCGGCGCCCACCTTCCCGAGATAGAAATACTGCACGCCCAGTCCGCCAAGGAGAATAGCCAACAGAGCTGTCACGCCACGGCTTTTGCCGGCAGCACAATCATCGAAAGCGTTGTTACGGGTATAGTATTCCTCCTGGTTAAAACCGGGACGATAGTTCTGTTGCTGCCATCCCTGACTGGGATTATTATACATAAGGTCACGGTGACAATAGGGGCATTGTGTGGCGTTATCGTCGACCACCGATTGGCAATAAGGGCAAATTTTCATAATGGGTTAAAATTTCCGTAAAATATTTCTGTAAAAATAATAAAACTATCCCAGAGTGCATCATCTTTTAACACGAATTAAATGTCTATGACACATTCTTTCTATATCAGACGCTACGGAAGGTAGAAAAGTTGCACTTCAAGCTCCGAGATCCGACGCGCTCACAAGTCCGTTGACAATTGCAAAGATGGTAAGACCTGCCGTGGAGTGTATCTGAAGTTTTGATGTGATGTTGCGGCGATGAGTGGTCACCGTGTGCACCGAAAGACAGAGACGGTCGGCAATCTCTTTGTTACTCAACCCTTTTGCTACCAGGCACACAATCTCGCGCTCTCGTTCGGAAAGTTCTGTGAGTTTGGCGCCCTCACGCTGCGTAGGCAATGTTTTGTCAATAATATCACCGTCGCCAGTGCTTATCAAGGTGCTCATTTCAAGCTGTTTCACAGCCGGCACGAACAGACTGTCTTCTGCCTGACAGTGGAGTCTCAGGTCGTGCTCGCAGTTGATGATGTCGAACAGCGCCGAGTTAAGCAGGTCGCTACCCTTACCTGGATAATATCGCACTATGATGTCTTTCAGTTCCTTGAGCTTAGGGTCAATGTGAGTGTGGTGTGAGGCGAAGCGGTCAATGTTGAACCCCTCGGTGCGCTCTCCTGACAGAAGCCTCTCCACATAGGGGAAGACCCTCTCGTTTTCGGCCTGCATATGTTTGCGCACCTCTGTCACATAGCCGTCGTAAAAACGCAGTATAAGAAATCCGAGCCCGTCGGTAGAAGAGCAATCTATGGCCTCGATCAGTTTTCGCCTTATCATGGGCAATGCGAACGCCAGGAAATAGTCGTGGGCATTCTGCAGATAAGTCATAAACTGACGCAAGTCGATATCGTTGTCGTTCCACTGTCGGCCTGACATAAAATTGACCGTGGTGAGAAATGTGGCGGTGTGGATATGATGGTTCACACACACCTCCTCCACAGTGAGGTCAGCGAAGCCTAACGACACCCCGAAACGAGCCAGCACCATAAGGAGGGAAGGGTCTGCCGCTATCACGCTCCGCATTGGGTCGGCAGGCCGGAATACTGTCGGATGTTGCATTGTTATGAAAACCGAATCAGCCCGGAGGAACAATGCTTATTTGGGCATCGACCTCACGGGCTGGTTATTATTTTTCAGAGTCTTTTGAATCGTGATGACTGTCATCTCCGTCTTTGTCATTCGGAGCACCCGGCACCGGGGGAATGCCCGAGGGCGGTGTGGCACCGCTCGGAGGAAGCGCGTCAGTGTTTACCGTGGTCACTTCAGTGGCGACCACATCCTCAACAGCACCGGGAGTCGAGGCCGGCTTGTCACCTTCATTCGCCTTTTTCTTTCCGCTCTCCTCAAGCTGCTCGGCCTCCTGACGGGCCTTGAGAATCTCATCGGTGCGTGATATCCATTTACGCTTGCCGAATATGCGCTCCACATCTTCGGTGAAAATCACCTCGCGTGCATAGAGCACTTCAGCGAGTTTGTTATGCTCCTTGGCATACTGCATAAGGATGGCTTTGGCGCGTTCATACTGCTCGTTGATGATGCGGCTCACCTCCTCGTCGATCATACGGGCACGGTCCTCGCTATAAGGTTTCGAAAAACCGTAGGCCTGCCCAGTAGAATCATAATAGGAGAGGTTTGGCAGCTTCTCGCTCATTCCATAGTAGGTCACCATAGCATAAGCCTGTTTGGTCACACGCTCGAGATCGTTGGCGGCTCCGGTAGATATACGGCCGAGGAACAGCTCTTCGGCGGCACGGCCGCCGAGTGTGGCACACATCTCGTCGAGCAGAGCTTGAGTAGGTGTAATCTGGCGCTCTTCAGGCAGATACCATGCAGCGCCGAGAGCTTTACCGCGCGGCACAATGGTAACTTTAATAAGAGGATTGGCATACTGGAGGTTCCATGACACAGTAGCATGGCCTGCTTCATGGCATGCAATAGACTGTTTCTCTTCAGCAGTTGTTATTTTCGAACGTTTCTCAAGACCGCCGATTATACGGTCCACAGCATCAACGAAATCCTGACGCTGCACCACATCCTTATTGCGGCGTGCAGCTATCAGCGCGGCCTCATTGCACACATTGGCGATATCGGCACCCGAAAAACCGGGAGTCTGCCTTGCCAGCAGTTCCACATCCACGGAGTCATCGGTTTTTACACCCTTAAGGTGCACATTGAAGATGGCCACGCGGTCGTTGAGCTCGGGAAGCTCCACATAAATCTGGCGGTCGAAGCGTCCGGCCCTGAGAAGGGCTTTATCGAGAATATCAGCACGGTTTGTCGCAGCGAGGATGATTACACCGCTGTTGGTGCCAAAACCGTCCATTTCGGTAAGGAGCTGGTTCAGGGTATTCTCGCGCTCGTCGTTGGATGTCATATTGTTTTTGCCTCGGGCACGACCCACAGCATCGATTTCATCGATGAACACTATGCAGGGAGCCTTCTCCTTTGCTTTCTGGAAGAGGTCGCGCACTCGCGATGCGCCCACGCCCACAAACATTTCCACGAAATCGGAACCCGACATCGAGAAGAAAGGCACATTAGCCTCGCCGGCCACTGCCTTTGCGAGCAGAGTCTTACCGGTTCCGGGAGGACCTACGAGGAGTGCGCCCTTGGGAATCTTGCCGCCAAGATTGGTGTAGCGCTGCGGATTCTTGAGAAATTCCACTATCTCCTCAATCTCGGTCTTGGCTTCGGAAAGACCCGCCACATCCTGAAAGGTGACTTTCATGGCGTTGTCCTTATCGAAAACCTGCGCTTTAGATTTGCCCACACTGAACACACCACCGGCACCGCCGTCGCGGTTGCTCATGCGCCTCATGATTATAAACCAGAAGACTATCAGAAGCACCACCGGACCGAATGTCCACAGATACGACGAGAAGTCGCTTCCCTGGTCATAGTCCACCGGACCCTGATAGATGCCCTGCTGCTTCCAGTAGTCCACCTTGCGGGCAAACTCGTCGGTTGAAGGCAATGTAGTGTATATAAAAGCCGGCACGCCTTCTTTAAACTGATTCTTATGAAATATGGCCTTTGCGAGCGAGTCGGAAAGCTGAGCCTGAGCCTCACCGGCTCGCTTATCCACAATAATCTTGACTATGGCATGGTCGTGCACGTTCACCGAGTCGGTGATATAATTCTCGAACTCCGAGTATGTCACTTTCTGACTTATCGAGTTCTCCTCGAGATAAAACATGCCGAGAAGCGCCAGGATGATGAAAGCATACATCCAGTAGAGGCTGAATTTTATCTGAGGGCGTTTACGATTGCCCGAAGGCTGTCTGTTATCTGCCATGAGATATGGTCTGTTTTTTCTTGTTAAAATTGCGTAAAGACACGCCTTCAGTCGATGTCTTCGATTTCAGCTATCGCGGCATCGCTCCAAAGCTCCTCCAGATTATAGAGCGCGCGATGCTCGGGCACAAACACGTGCACGAAAGTGGTGCCATAATCTATCACTATCCAGCTCGAATTGCGGTATCCATCGTAATTGTACGGTTTGATGCCGGCTTTTTCGAGCAGCTCCTCACGCACGTTGTCGGCTATGGCGGCTACTTGCTGGGGAGTGCGGCCCTCGCATATGATGAATTCAAATGCCGGAGCATTCTCGATGGATGTCAAGTCCATCACCGTGATTCCCTTACCTTTTTTATCCTGTATGGCTTCCACTATGAGCGAGCGGATTGCCGGAGCTGTGATGTCTGCTTTTTTACTGGTATTCCTGACTATGGTGTCTGACATTGGCGATATGTTCGTGATAAAAATAAATGTTTTTGTTACTGTGTCGTCGTTATCGTGTCGTTGTGTCGTTTATGTGATGCAAAGATACGAAAACTTTCCAATTCCGGGCCCGATGTCGGCCGTCCCGTTTTCTTCTCTAACAAATCTGAGGCCAAAAAAGGTTAAAAAGAGAGAATAAATCTGGTCTGATTCTTAAAAAACATCTGATTTCCCAAGTTTTGCATCACTCGAAGTGCAGAGTTTTCACGGGCGAGAGTCGGCTGATCATAGATGTTGGCAGTAGCATTATGAGGTACGACAGCCCTCCTACAGCCACATTGAGCATCAGCCACGACAATATATCGAACTCCACAGGCACCGAGGTCAGATAATAGCTGTCGGGGTCGAGAGGAAGCAGATGCCACTTGCTCTCCGCAAAAATCAGCATGAGACTCAGGGCGTTGCCTATGCATAAACCGAGCAGAATCACCCTTGCGCCAAGCCGGAGAAACACGGCTCGGATCTGACGGTCGGTGGCTCCGAGAGCTTTGAGGATGCCCACCATGTTCACACGCTGCAGTATAAGGATAAGCACACACGTAATTAGCATGAATGCGCTCACACATCCCATCAGTATCAGAATGACCGCCACATTTGTGTCGAGCAACGCAAGCCAGTTGAAATAAATAGCTCCTGTGCGAAGCACCGAATCTACCATCATCACTTCCGGAAGCTTCCCTGCCGAGTATGCCGCGTTAAGTTCGCCCTGAAGGCGTGTGGCAAACGGCTCGATATCTTTTTTTTCAAGGCCTGAAATCTCAAGACGCTCTCCCTGTCCGGCTTCAAGATGCAGCAGCGACTCCAGTGCACTGTAAGGGGCGAATGCCACTACATCGTCGTAATCGCTGAATCCGCTTGAATATATTCCCGTCACCTCAAAACGACGGGGGCGTATATTTTCACCCGTTATGAAATATGCGTCCACTTTGTCGCCGAGTTTCAGACGCAGTTTTGAAGCCATCTTCTCCGATATGGTCACACCGCGTGGATTGTCGCCAGACGGGAGCACCCCCTCTGTGAGCACAGAGCGCTCAAAGGTATTGTCGTGGCCGGCGGAATAAGCCCTGAATGTCACTCCGAGAAAATTGTCGGATGTTTTCAGCAGACCGGTCTCGTCGGCGCTCATGGCTACTGATATTTCGCTTTTATCTATGCCACAGGCTCGTATAGCAGCATCAACTGCTGCATCGATTGTCTGAGTACGGTGGAATACCGCAGGCTCGACACCGCCGGAATCAGGCAGAGGCATCACTGCCACCTGTGCATCGAAACCCATTATCTTGCGTGTGATCTCGCTCTTGAATCCGCCTACCACCGCAATGGAAAGCATCATTACAGTAAAGGCCACGGAGATACCTGCCACTGCAACAACTATGGCGGGCGACAGCCTGCTGCTGCCGCCCTCTCTGAGCGAGAGCCGCTTGCTGATAAACGAACTTAGCCGCATATATGCCTTTTACTGATATTTCATGCAAAACTACTAATAATTGTTTTATCCGGCAAAAATCCAAACACACTCGAAATACGTTATCATGTTAAAATCGCACGTTTCAACATATGAAGACTTTTTTTACAATAAGACTGACCGCTGCAATGATTTGCCTTACAGCCTTCACGGCAGGAGCTTCTGAAGAGAACCCTGACACCGTGCAGTCGCAGCTCATAATACCACCAGGCGACCGATATACCACCGTCGATGAAAACGAAATTGTCACGGATGTCAATGCCGACAATCCGCCCGAAGCACCGAAGCTCTCCGACGAAGCATCTGTCTCGGGGCGCGACACACTGTTCACAATCGAGGGACGGCCGCCGAGCATATATTCGCTTCCGGCATCATGGACGCTGAACCGCCCGTGGTGGCACGGCATGTGGATTAACACAGCAGTCCTATCGGGCGCGTTCATCGGCACACTGTTCGTGCTCGAATGTCTTCCCGAAGACGCCACAGCATGGAACAGGGCCGAAATCTCAGGCACACCGTTTTACAAACGCTGGTTCCGCAACATCTTCAAAAAGGGCCCCGAGTGGGACCACGACAAATTCATATTCAACTGGGTGCTTCATCCCTATGCCGGCGCCGCTTATTTCATGTGTGCCCGCACCAACGGCTTCAATTTCTGGCGCTCGATGCTCTATTCGGCACTCATCTCAACCGTAGCGTGGGAATTCGGCATCGAAGCGTGCATGGAACGGCCGTCGTATCAGGATCTCTTTGTCACCCCTCTGATAGGCAGTATCATAGGCGAGGGATTTTACAGGCTCAAACGCCAGATAGTCGACCGCGACTATGAAATACTCGGTTCGAAATACATCGGTCACATACTGGCCTTCTTCCTCGACCCGATGAATGAGGTGATAGGCTGGCTTACTCCCGGCGAATGCCGTTATATCGGTCCCGGATGCATCCAGTCACAGCCGCTCATCATGCCGAACCCAGCCCCGGGTTTCTCACCCTCGATGGGCATAAGCATTAGTGCCACTTTCTAAGAGCCACCTGCGGTGGCCACGTACCATGGGGCCGATAACAGATAGTCGCGGGTGACCTGCATTATATCTTCCGGGGTAATTTCCCTCACTGCACTCATGCGCCTCTCCACATCTGCCCACTGCGAGGCGAACATGTCGCTGTTGACCTGAAAATCCATCATGGTGAACGGAGAGTCGAACATCGCCACGATGTTACCGAGCATGGAATTGCGCACTATACCGAGCTCTTCGGGCGACATCGGTCCGGAGGCGAGGCGTTCCACCTCCTTGCGAGTCTCGCTCACCACAGCCTGCGCATAGGCATTGTCGGCCTCGCAGCTTATGCGACAGCTTGAGCCTTCCAGCGTCTGCTGCAAAATCGCATGTATGCCATAGGTATAACCTTTGTCTTCACGGATGTTGCTCATCAGGCGGCTCGTGAAATATCCTCCCAGAGCGAAAACCGCTATGCGCAGTTTCTCGAAGTCGGCATGGTCACCCGGAATCACAGGGATGTCTATTCTGATGGCCGTCTGCATCGATTCGGGCATACTTGTGTGCCGGTAATCCCCATCAGGTTTACGATGTGATGCCACAATGCGTCTCAGGTTGTGGTTTCCGAAAGGTACGGAGGCGAATGCGTCGGTGACATGAGCCTCGAGAGCATCATCAATTTTGCCGCTGAGATAGATGATAGGTGTGGTGCCGAGAATTATGTCACGGTGCATATCCACAATGCGACCGCGCTCCACGGCGAGATAGTCTTCGGCCGTGTTGTAGTGGTTCTGCGGATGATGCTCACCGTAAAAAATAGCGGTGGAGTTCATTCCCGCTATAGTCATAGGTTTCTTGTACTCAAGTTCGACTGCAGCGGCAAATTTCCGTCGTAATGCCCCGAGAGTATCTTCCGGGAACGACGGGTCGGTAATGATCTCTGCCACCAGCGGGAGAAGTTCACCCGCCGTGTGATTAAGCATGTATATATTAAACGAAGTGGAATGAAGCTGCGAGTCGACTGTAGTCCATGCTCCGAAAGTCTCGAAAATATCGGCTATCTGAGCGCCGGAGTGCTTTGATGTACCCTCGGAAAGCATAGGTCGCAGCAGATTGTAGGCAGCACGCTCATCCACATCAAGGCGTCCCGCCGGCCACCTTACAGTAAGACGGCTCACAGGCTGTGTGCCGCTGTCAAGAGACACAAGCTCAACACCATTGCTAAAACTACGGCGCTCCACCGGCGGCATACACCTAACCGGAATTTCCCTTATCGCAGGCACCGCTTCCCTGTCGAGAACGGCGCTCATTTAATGCCTGATTTTAGCAGATACTCCTCAGCTGCTGCAAGGTCGGCCGGAGTGTCAATTCCTATGGTGGGATAATCGCTTTTGGCCACCTTGATGCGATAACCGTGCTGAAGCCACCTCAACTGTTCGAGAGATTCGGCAATTTCGAGCGGCGACTGCGGCAGGCGTGTGATGCGGTCAAGCACATCTGCACGGTAGGCATACATACCTATATGAGTATAGTATTGAAACTCAGCCGGCCAACGTTCTTTTTCGATACCTCTTAGATATGGTATCACCGAACGGCTGAAAAGCATGGCGAAACCATCGGAAGTAGCAACCACCTTGGGCGAATTGGGATTGCAGAGAGCCTCGTATGTGCCATCGGAGGGGAAGGGACGCACAAGAGTGGCAATCTGTGTGGCCTCGTCATCGAAACACCCTTTGATCTGCTCAATCTGTCGGGGATCGATGAATGGTTCGTCACCTTGAATATTAATAACCACATCGGCGGTGCTGCCGGACACCTCGTAAGCCTCGCGGCAACGGTCGGTGCCACTGCGGTGAAGCGGCGATGTCATGGTCACACGGCCACCGAAACCGCGCACGGCATCGGCTATGCGGTCGTCGTCGGTAGCCACCCACACTTCATCAAGCGCCTGATTCACACGGCGGTATACACGCTCTATCACTGGTACTCCGTTGAGGAGAGCCAGAGGTTTTCCCGGGAATCGGGTCGAGGCATATCGCGCAGGGATTATCCCCACAAATTTCAGTTTATTTTCCATTGCTGATAATAATCGTAATGTGACAATGCTGACTCACAGCAATCAGATAGACTCATGTGCCACACGGCGTGCCTCGGCGAGAAGATCGCATATCACGGCGGTGGCAGCCTCCGGATTCTCGGCTTCAGTTATCGCATCCGATACCGCCACCCCGGCCACTCCCGCTTTCAGAAGGGCCTCGTAGCTTTCGGTGGGCACATCGCCCGATGCCACGACATGAAAGCATATGTCGGCATCGTTGAGCGCATCGACCATAGAGGCATAAAACGCCACAATGTCAGCACCGTCAGCGGGAGCGGGCACAAGCAGATAATCGAGATCGAGGCCGCCCAATGCCTTGGCATCCTCCACCGATTTCACTTCCACACCGATTACGGCCTCAGCACCCAGACGCTCACGGGCAGCGGCCACAGACATGCGGCCGCAGTCGTGCATCATCACACCGTGCACTTTGAGTTCTTCTACAAGCTCCACATCGTCGTCGATTATGAGAAAAGCCTCACCTTCGCGACATTCGGGAATTATCTCCTTTGCTATTTTAGCCATATCAACCTCGTTATCAAGGCCATTGTGAGAAAGTTCTATCCAGCGGCAGCCACCTTTAATGGCCATCCGCACAAGCTCGGCAACGCTAAACCGGCTGCTCGGAGCTGTGACAAACTGCAACATACTCTATCCGTTCTAAAAAAATCTCAGTTATCTGTTGGCCGGCAATTTTTCAAGTAAAGTCTTCACCGCGCCCTCGAGCTGGGCATCGTGACCGCGAGCCACATCGCCCGGATTATTATAGATTAAAACATCAGGCATCAGCTGATGGTTTTCGAGCGTATTGCCCTCTCGGTCGACCGAAGTGACCTGCGGAATACCAAAATAGATGCTGGGATCTACCTGGTCTTCCCACCACACGGCTGTCATGGTGCCCGGCACGGGAGCGCCCACCAATGTGCCTATGCCAAGTGTTTTGTAAGTGAAAGGTGTGCCGTGAGCATCGGAATAGTTGCTTTCATTGACAAGCATGGCCGACGGTTTGGTCCACTGCGAGAACGGGTCTATGCCGATTTCCTTGCCACGCGGAGCATAGGTCACATACTGATGTCCGCCGAGAAGCAGGGCCACATCATTGTGAAGCCAGCCTCCGCCGTTCCAACGGGTGTCGACCACCACTGCGTCGCAGTCGCGGTATCTGCCGAGCAGACGCGAATAGACTGCGGAGAACGAAGGCGAGTTCATGCCCTGAATATGCACATAACCCACGCGCCCACCGGATAGAGAATCAACAAGAGCCTCATTGCGCTCCACCCAGCGCTCGTAGAGCAGTCCGCTCAGATCACCTGTGGGACGCACCTGTATGTCTTCAGTCTTACCGTTCGTGCGCTTCACCGTCAGACGCACCTTGCGGCCTATCTTGCCCGAAAGCAGCGGAGCCGGGTCGGCGCCGGGAGCGACAGTTGTACCGTCGATGGCCAGTATGATGTCACCGGGTTCGATATGGGCAGCTTTCGACGAGAGAGGACCGCGTTTCAACACCTCCTTCACCTTAAGGCCTTCGCCCTGATATAAATCGTCGTAAAAGGCTCCGAGACGCCCGGTGGCCATCTCGGCACCGGGAGCACGATAACCACTGCCGGTGTGGCTTGCATTAAGTTCTCCAAGGGCTTCCGACATTAGTTCGGCGAAATCATAGTTGTTGTCGATGGCGGGGAGGAACTTCTCGTAGTCGCTCACCACCTTCTTCCAGTCCGTGCCGTGAAGCTTCACATCGTGGAACTTGTCGGCCACCTGCGAAGCCATGTGACGATACATGTATTCGCGGTCAAGCGATGGCTTACGGTCGTAGAGGGCCTCAAACTCGATATTGTCGCGTTTACCGTCGGAAAGCTGTATCTTGGAGATGCCTCCTGCACCGAAATATATGTTCTCGCCCTTAGCGTCGACCACAAACGAGCCGCCAACACCGCCGGTGAGCACCCTGACATCACCTTTGCGCATGTCGCGCACCATAAGATTCGAGTTGCCGTCGGCATTGGTTACTATATAGTAGAGCTTGGAGCCGTCGTTGGAGAGATAATAGTCGCCCATGAAACCCGACATGCGTGTGAGCCTTGCCGTGCGGTAACGGCGGTTTTCGAGGTCGAAATCCACCGATTTCACTTCATCCTTCTTGTCGGCATCTTTATCCTTGTCCTTGTCGCCCTTTTTGTCTTTTTTGTTTTTCTTGCCTTTCTTGTCGGCTTTATCTTTCTCCTCGGCCTCGTTCTTGGCTTTATCAGCCTCTTCCTTGGCCTCTTTTGCCAAAGCGGCCTCCTCTTCGGTGTAGTGGAACTCATCCCATGCGTCACCGTCGAGCATCATCACCAATACATCTTCTGTCTCGCCCCACGAGCCCGGATTCTTCATGCCATAGCGGCCTGATTTGTAACCAACCGCACGGCCGTCCATCAGCCAGCGGGGATTGCTGTCGGCAAAACCGCTCTCGGTAAGGTTCACCACCTGCGAACCGTCGGCCTTAACCAGAGCCACATCATTGTGGTTCCAACCTAGTTCGCCAATATAATCGGTGAGGAGCCATTTGCTGTCGGGACTCCATTGGAAAGTCACATCGCCGTCGGTATAGGAATAATTGTATTTACCGTCGAGTGCGGTGTTGACCTTTTTGGTCGCGGGGTCGATCACACAGATTTCATCCCTGTCGCGCAGGAAAGCAATCTTTGTACCGTCGGGACTGTATGCAGGTTGTTGGGCAGGTTTGCCGTTTTCAGGAGCATAGAGCAGAGTCTCGTCCACACCGGTGCAGTAGGTGAAGTTTTTGTCATCTTTTGAATGAATTGTCGCGGTATAGAGAGCCCATTGTCCGTCGCGCTCGCTGTCATATACAAGTGTACGCCCGTCTTTCGAGAAGCTCACCACGCGCTCCTGGCCTGGAGTGTTTGTGATTCGTTTTGTGGTTTTGTACTTGGCCGAGGTGACATACACATCGCCACGCACAATGAAGGCTATCTCAGAACCGTCGTTATTGACCGCGATGTCGGTGACACCGTTTGAAGTGTAATATTTCACTTCATCGGGGTTGAACTCATCGGCGGTGAAGGTCACATTCACCTTCTGTGGCTCCTTTCCCGGCACAAGAGTATAAAGGCTGCCGCCGTTGGTGAAAGCCATAGTGCCATTGGCGGCACGGGAAAGAGAGCGCACAGGATAATCCACAAAATTCGTGAGCTGTGTATCGTTGATCCCGTCAAGTGTGCGTGTCCAGACATTCAGCACACCATTCCGCTCCGAAATGTAGCCCATCGTGTTGTCGTCAATCCACACAGGAGAGTTGTCGTGGCCGTTGAAATCGGTCAGCTTCTTATAGCTGTCGCCGTCTTTCAGCCAGATATCGTTGGTGCCTGCCGAACGCTCGTGCTTGCGGTAGAGATTTTCAAAACCTTTCTTATCCTGATACAGAATGCGACCTTTACTGTCGGCCGAGGCCTCTGTCATGGCCACATGGGCATAAAGCCGCGGTCGGCTGAGCGGACGGTTGACATTCACCGTATAGGTCTGCGACACCGACGGTGCCACAAGAGCCTCATTGGAGCCCATGCCATTGTACTGCACCAGCAGTATACTGTCGTTTAGCCATGTAAGCGGGGTCTCACCATATGAATCGGCGGTTATACGCACGGCGTTGCCACCCTTTGCGGGAATCACATATATATCGGCATTGTTGCGCACACGTGAGCTTCGGAAAGCTATACGTGTGCCGTCGGGGCTCCATACCGGATTTGTATCATAGGCAGATGAGGTGGTAAGTCTCGTGGCCTCTCCGCCGGTTACAGGAACTGTCCAAATGTCGCCTTTATATCTGAATGCCAGTGTTGAGCCATCGGGTGAAATCGACGGTGTGCGCAGCCATTGTGCGCTGTCCTCTGCGCCTGCCTGCAAAGCAGCCGTGGCAGCAAGGATAATGATTGCTCTTTTCATAGAAAATGTCTGGTGTATTTAAAATGCCGTTTTGTAGCAACAAATGTAAGAAAAAACCTGCAGTAAGCATGCATTTTTCCGGCAAAAACCTCACATTAATCGCCGCACACGCTGTTCTGACGAACTTTTTGTCGAAATATTTGTTTAATTTTACGGAAACGACTAAATTTGCACCGTTTTTCAACTAAGGGTTAACGCATATTAGGCGTTTCCAGTGTTGTTTTCCCAAAGCATAATTTTCACGGCGACAGAAACATCTCGTTTTCTTCGGTCACAATCATGCTGTTGTCATGATTTATGATAATGCCGCTTCATAATCGACCGGTATCCGAAGAAACCAAAAGCATCATACGATTTCTCGATTGTTTTAAGCTGCCCAACTCTCCACACTCTTCTCTCACACGCTTATAGTGTTTCGCAGGCATTTGCCTCTGACGCCGTTTTCATGTACATCCCACACATTCAACCCGCAACGCCGCCTTGAAGCATAAGCAGCATGTCTGCCATGCAACAGGGGCATGCACAGAGAAAAGTCATCAAGCGACTAAACAGTCTCCCTAAACTACAAAAAACAAACATCCGCGACACTTCATGCGCTGCAATGCACACGAATGCTGTCAGCAGCCGAATTTCGGGCTGCATACACAAGATAATTATAAGTAGAAAATATAACTTATATATGTACACCTACACGGATCTAAACGACATGACCGATCAGAAGCTTCGCGATGTCGCTTCCGAACTCGGACTCAAAAAAGTCAACCCCGAACAGAAACGCGAAGAGACTATCTTCAAAATTCTCGACGAACAGGCTATCAGCTTTTCTGCAAACGCGCCTCAGGAGGAACCGCGTCGCCGTGGTCGTAAGCCGAAATCGGCCCAGCAACCTGCCGCCGAAAACACATCCCGTGACGGTCAAACCATAGATAAACCGGAAGAAGCACCTGATACCCAGCAGCAGAAAGCCGAGCCCAAGAAACGAGGCCGCAAACCCCGCAACCAGCAGCCTGAAGCCACTGCTGCCGGTCAGAATGCCTCAGAAAACGTAGCCGAACCCCGACAGGAGAGCCAGAATGCGCTTAAGCAGCCTAAGAAACGCGGCCGTAAGCCAAAAAACATGACTTCCAACGACGATAACAATACTATGGCTGCCGCAACAGCCGAAGCCGAAGCACCCGCAGAATCACCTGCTGTTGCCATGGAATCTGTGATGGAAACCGAAACTAAGGAAGCGCCTTCGCAGTCTGCCGCAGAACCGGTGGCACTGCTTTCAGCTCCTGCACAGGAAGCTGAAGCCGGGGCACCGGCAAACGGGGAGCCCCAACTCAACACTCCGCAACAGGGTCAGCGCAAAGTGTTCACACCACGAAACGGCAATAACAATGGCAACAGCCCAAAAGTATTCGGCCGTAAGGTCGACGAGTCGTTCGGAGCTTTCTTCCCCCATGCCGCCGGCAAAAGCTTCACTCCGCGTTCGCAGCGTGAACGTGAACAGGCAGCCCAACAGCCCATATCAGCGGCTCCCATCATGATACAGGAACCCGCACCCAACACTCAGGTACCCGAACCTAAAGGCAAAAAAGGCAAAAAGAAACAGCAAATGCGCCAACAGATGCCCGCCTACGACTTTTCGGGTATGTTACACTCCGAAGGAGTGCTTGAAATCACACCTGAAGGCTATGGCTTCCTGCGCTCATCAGATTACAACTACCTCTCCTCCCCAGACGACATCTATGTGACCCAACAGCAAATCAAGCAGTACGGGCTCAAGACCGGCGATGTGGTGGAGTGCACAGTGAATCCTCCCCGCGAGAGCGAGAAATATTTTCCCATGGACAAAGCGCTGAGCATCAACGGACGCCAGCCTGAATTCATACGCGATCGCGTGCCCTTCGAGCATCTCACCCCGCTTTTCCCCGATGAGAAATTCAATCTCACAGGCGGAAAGACCAATAACCTGTCGACACGCGTAGTGGATATGTTCGCCCCCATCGGCAAAGGCCAGCGTGCCCTCATAGTGGCCCCCCCAAAAACCGGTAAAACAATACTTCTAAAAGACATAGCCAATGCGATAGCCGAGAATCACCCCGAGGTATACATCATGATTCTGCTAATCGACGAACGCCCTGAAGAAGTGACCGACATGAGCCGCAGCGTGAATGCCGAGGTGATAGCCTCAACTTTCGACGAGCCTGCCGAACGCCACGTGAAGATAGCCGGCATAATGCTTGAAAAGGCCAAGCGCATGGTCGAGAGCGGCCACGATGTGGTCATTTTGCTCGACTCCATAACCCGCCTCGCCCGCGCATTCAACACCGCGCAACCCGCATCGGGCAAAATTCTTTCGGGTGGTGTAGACGCCAACGCGCTCCAGAAACCCAAACGCTTCTTCGGCGCTGCACGTAATATCGAAGGCGGAGGCTCGCTCACCATCATAGCCACAGCGCTCACCGAAACATCGTCGAAGATGGACGAAGTGATTTTCGAGGAGTTCAAAGGCACAGGCAACATGGAACTGCAGCTCGACCGCAAACTAGCCAACAAGCGCATATTCCCGGCTGTCGATATCATGGCATCATCGACCCGTCGCGATGACCTTCTGCTGCGTGAAGAGACACTCAACCGCATGTGGATTCTCCGCAAATATCTATCTGACCGCACATCTATCGAGGCTATGGAATTCATCAAAGACCGTATGGAGCGCACATCTGACAACGACGAACTCCTGCGCACAATGGGCGACTAATTTTAATTACGACCATAGCACAGAACAATACACAACGCCGGCGGCGCCTGCATCCCATCCCAATCGGGAAAACAGGCGCCGCCGGCAGTTCTTATATAAATCACTTTCTCCAGAAACCTGGAGTGAAAAGCACAAGCACAGTGAACAATTCCAGACGACCTGTGAGCATAAGGAAGGAAAGCACCCACTTGCCGGCATCGGGAATCATCACATAATCACCGCCAGAACCGATTAGCTCAAGACTCAAGGCATCGTTGCTCATGCACCCGACAGCCGCAAAGAAACTGTCTACCAAAGGCACATCCATCAATGTAAGAAGCAATCCGCCCACAATCACGACACTTATATAAAGCCCGATAAACACCATAACCTTGTTGACTACCTCGGGAGTCATTGCTTTGCCATTGACATTAAGCGAAAGCACATGGTTGGGATAAACGCAGCGATAAAGCTCATTACGCGAGTTTTTCCATACATAAAGCGCACGGTCGAGTTTGGCGCCACCCGAAGTGGAGCCGGCACATGCGCCGAAAAACATCATGATGAAAATAAGGCACAGCAACGGCACGCCCCAGTCGGCAAGATTCTCAACAACAAAGCCGGTCGATGACATTACCGATACAATCTGAAACAGGGGGTCAATCGTAAAAGTCTCCCACGTATGCGGCACCGATGGATTTAATGCCAGATAGATATCGAACACTATCCAGAGCACCAGTATCATCTTCACAAACAGGCGGAAAACCTCATTCTGCCACAGGCTGCGGAAATCTCCGGTGCTCGCCTTGAAAATAAGAGCGAAATTCACACCGCCGATAAACATGAACAGTGTGGTCACCACCTTGACATATAGCGAATTCCAGGCTACAATAGATTCCTGACGGGTAGAAAATCCTCCCGTCGACATGGTAGATAGCGCATGACACACAGAGTCGAATGTACCCATCGGCCCGAGGCAGTAGAGCACTATCAGCACAAGAGTAAGGAGGGCATACACCAGCCACAAACGCTTGGCGGTGGAACTGACACGCGGTCTAAGTTTCTCACGGTTGATGCTCGCGACCTCCGCATTGAACATCTGCATGCCTCCCGACGAGTTGAGCATCGGGAGCACCGCCAAAGTGAAAAGTATGATACCCATACCGCCTATCCACTGCATGAGCGAGCGCCATATATGGATGGCATGGGGCAAACTGTCGACCTGCATTATCGAAACTCCCGTGGTGGTGAAACCCGACATCGATTCGAAAAAAGCTTCCGATACATTGAGCGGCGTATCGCTGATGAGCAGCGGAATCATACCGAAAAGAGAGAACACCACCCACACAAGCGCCGTAAACAGGAAACCGTCGCGCTTGCTCATGTCGGAACGCTGCGGCCTCGAAAGGAATGTCATGGCAGCTCCCACCACCGCCGTTATGCCTACACCCACCCCGAAAGCGAACACCTCGCTCTCACGATATATTATAGCCGTAACGAGTGGGAAGAGCATGAAAAACGCCTCTATCATCACAAGCCAGCCTGTAACCCTGACGAGCATGCGGAAGTTAATGCGTGAAAGCAGCAGCATGATTCATTTGCAGTTAAGTAACACGAAAAAACGCGTCAGTTGAAAAGCTTTTCAACTTTATGGATATATCCTGTAAGGCAGAACACCACCACATGGTCGCCCGGAAGTATCTGTGTGCGGCCGTCGACAAGCATCCCCTTACCGTCGCGGATAAGACCTGCTATGGTCATCTCCCTCGAGAGTTTCAGATTCATCACCGGTGCCTTCGTAATTTTCGAGCCTGGAGCGGCTTCGAGTTCGGCTACCTCGGCATCGGCCAGAGCCATGAATTTCGATGAACTTTCGTCGGCATCGAGCAGCAGCTGGAATATCTTGCTCGAGGCGAGCAGTTTTTTGTTGATTACAGTACCGATATTAAGCGCCTCGGCCTCGGCTATGAACTGAATGTTCTCAACCTCGGCTATGGTTTTGTTGACCTGAAACTCTTTGGCGGTGAGGCATGCGAGGATATTTGTCTCGGAATATTCAGTGAGCGCCACAAAAGCATCCATGTCGCTGATGCCCTCTTCCATGAGAAGCTCGTTGTTGCGGGCATCGCCGTGGATGATATTCATCTGGCAGCCGGGGCATTTTTCCGGAAGTCGGCGACACACCTCCATGTTGTCGTCAATAACGGTCAAATTCCATTCCCCTTTGGCAAGCATTGCGAGGCGTTCGGTAATGCGGCCACCGCCCATTACCATCACATTTTTCACTTTGTAGTCACGCTTACCGCACAGTGTACGTATCTCGTCGACATAATCACGTGTGGTGGTGAAATAGAGTATGTCGCCCTCGCAGATTTCATCGTCGCCACGGGGTATGATGGTCTCATGGCGTCGCTTGATGGCCGACACATGATAGTTATGCTGACCGTAAGTGATGTCGCGGAGTTTTTTGCCTATCAAAGAGGCGTTATCCCTCAGTTTCACACCCACCACTATCAGTTCACCGGAGTGAAGCTCAAACCAATTGCGCACCCACGGACGACGCAATGCCGTGGCGACTTCTTGGGCCGCAAGCACTTCTGGATATATCAGATGGTCAACGCCGAGCGACGAGAAAAGCTCGCGGTTGTGCGACGCAAGAAATTCGTAATTGTCTATGCGGGCCACGGTCTTGCGAGCACCCAACTTCTTGGCTATCTCACATGAAACCATATTGGTATTTTCGAAAGGGGTCACCGCTATGAAAAGGTCGCAGTCGGAGTCCACTCCTGCGGCATGCAGATTGTCGAAGGATGTAGGGCTCCCCACATATGTCATCAGATTGTAGTTGGCGTCGAGACTGGAAAGCCGTGCCGGGTCGCGGTCGAGGAGCACGATGTCCTGCTCCTCTCTCGAGAGGAGTTTGGCAAGATGTGAGCCAACCTCGCCGGCTCCGGCAATCACTATTTTCATAGCTCTTGAGTTTTATGTCGCATGCCTGAAGCATCTTCCTCAGTCACAGGACTCAGAAGCGCCATAGCACAAGCGGCTATCGCAGGAGCATCCATGCCACAAAGTTTTTTGAGCTGGGCCACGCTGCCATGTTCAACAAAATCATCAGGCATTCCCACCTTGGTGACCCTGATATGCGGGGCATTGTGCGCCACAAACCATTCGGTCACCGCTGTTCCAAGGCCACCGTTCACGGTGCCATCCTCAACAGTGACTACCGGACACCCCTTCTCCATGACTTCGCACAGAATATCCTCATCAAGAGGTTTCACGAATGTCATGTCATAGAGCGCAGCATCCACGCCCTGTTTTTCAAGCAGGGCCACAGCCTCCATAGCCTCTTTCGCGATAGTGCCGGTGGAAATTATCGCCACATCGCTGCCTTTGGCGAGACACTCGCCGCGCCCTATCTCTATCAGTTCGGGAGTAGAATGCCAGCCGGCGCCTGTGCCCTTTCCACGGGGATAGCGTATGGCCATCGGGCCATCGAAACGCTGAGCGGCAGTGAAGAGCAGATTGCGGAGCACCCTCTCATCGCGTGGAGCCGCTACCGTCATGCCGGGCACAGTGCGCAGATAGGCCATGTCGAAGGCTCCATGGTGAGTGACACCATCCTCGCCCACGATGCCGGCGCGGTCGATGCAGAAAGTCACGGGCAGCTTCTGGATGGCCACATCGTGGATTATCTGGTCGTAGGCGCGCTGTAGGAAGGACGAATAGATTGCCACAAAAGGCTTCATACCCTCTTTGGCAAGTCCGCCCGCGAAAGTCACGGCATGTTCCTCTGAAATACCCACATCGAACACACGGCCGGGAAGTCCGTCGCGTACGATATTCATCGATGTACCCGACAGCATGGCTGCCGTGATGCCGACCACACGATTGTCGCCGCGGGCTATTTCAAGCAGCGTATGTCCGAACACCTCCTGATATTTGGCCGGCGCTCCGGAAGATGACGGTTTCGACAGCTCGCCTGTCTCGGGGTCGAAGCATCCGGGTGCATGCCATGTGGACGGATCAAGCTCGGCAGGACCGAAGCCTTTGCCTTTCTTGGTCTTTATGTGCAGGATGCGCGGACCCTTCATATCCTTGATATCATGGAGCACTTTCACAAGGGTTGCCACATCGTGCCCGTCGATAGGACCGAAATAGCGTATATTGAGCCCTTCGAAAATGTTCTGCTCACGCGAGATGAACGATTTGAGGCTGTTGTTGAGCCTCATTATGGCGCCCTTGCGGCGGTCGGATATCAAGTGTAGTTTGCGGAATAGCCTGAACAAGCTGTAACGTAGATCGTTGTAACCTTTCGATGTGGTGATGTGGGCAAGATAGCTGTGAAGCGACCCGGTATTGGGGTCGATGCTCATATCGTTGTCGTTGAGGATAATAAGCAGGTTATTGGGCGTATTTGCAGCATTGTTGATACCCTCAAATGCCAACCCGCCGCTGATAGATGCGTCGCCTATCACAGCCACCACATTGCGTCGGGGTTCATCGGCGTTGAACTCGGTAGCCACAGCCATACCGAGAGCTGCCGAAATGGAGTTGGAGGCATGTCCGGCGGTGAAGGTGTCATATTCACTTTCAGCCGGATTAGGGAAACCGCTCAGACCGCCGAACTTACGGTTTGTCTCAAAGCGGTCGCGGCGTCCGGTGAGCAGCTTATGACCATATGCCTGATGACCCACATCCCACACAATGCGGTCGTAAGGAGTGTTGAACACATAGTGCAAGGCCACCGTAAGCTCCACGGCTCCCATCGACGATGCGAAATGCCCCGGATTGCGGCTAAGCGAATCAATGAGAAACTCCCTTATCTCGGAGCACACCTGCGGTAGTTGCGCCACATCAAGGCGCCGCAAATCAGCCGGAGCGTTGATTCGGTTCAGCAGATTGCTTTCATTGCAACGGTTATTTTCTGTTTGAATCGGCTTTCTGACCATTCTTCACATACTTCTTATAGAGCGGAACAAACACGATGAAAGCCGATGCAATAAGCGGAAAGAGCGACACCAAAGTCAGCGGAGTGCCTGAGGCCTTAAGCCTGAGCACGAACCACACGCAGGTGCCAAGCCAGAGAGCTCCGATTATCAGGAATCTTATTACAGTAGATGGTTTCATCGGTTGTCTTAACGGATGCCTCATCATGCGTTGGCAAATGATTTGCACACGGGTGCATCCAACTGCAAAGTTACAAAAAACAATCATCATTGCCAACTCCTTTTTCGGGAGCTTACCGCACGGCATACACATGTAAAGTCCAAGGGCAATTGCAAGATTAACGAAAATGTTTGAAAACTCAATGGTTGGGGTAGAGATATTTATTTTCTAATGACGGAGGAGGGGAGAGGAACAGCAAAGCCGCCATCTGCGCGATGCAGACGGCGGCTTTGTCAATGGTTGTATCTGATGGGCCTGCGTGAAGCAGAGCCCGTTGATTCAGATTTTCCTCTTGAGTCGGCAGATACAGAACGTGAGTCCCGGCATACCGCCGCTGTAAGGAGGTGTATTAGCTCTGGAGCTTGAACTGGATGGGGAGAGTGTACCAAACCGACACGCTCTGACCATTCATCTTGCCGGGGATAAAATCGGGAAGGGTCTTCACCACGCGCACTGCTTCTTTGTCAAGGTCGGGGTCCTTGCCGCGGAGCACGATTACATCACCAACTTTACCATTCTTCTGTACAACGAACTTCACTACCACGCGACCCTGAATGTTGTTTTCAGCAGCCATTGTGGGGTATTTGATGTGAGTCGAGATATACTTTAGAAGCTCGGCCTCGCCGCCGGGGAACTGGGGCATCTGCTCCACAGCGTTGAAGATTTCCTCTTTGACGGGAGCTTCATGCTTTTCCTCGACGATGATTTCGTCCTTATGCTCGCGCACCACGTTGAGGTCGTCGGTACCCTGATCGAATGTCGTGGCACCCGCTGCTGCGGTCGATTCTGCCACTTCATCCTTCGAGGTGATATCCTCGGTTACCTCTTCGTCGGCTGCGATAGCAATCTCGGTATCCTTGATGGTATTGAGGATTTCCTCGGGGAGGGCCTCCTCAGCCTGGGGCTCTTCCATAGCCTGAGGAATCTCCTCCTCTTCCTGAGGAGCCTCTTCCTCGGCAGCCGCCATATCTGCCAGCTGCTGCTCGATCTGAGCCTGGAGTTCAAGTTCACGCTGTTCGCGACGGAAATCGGAGTATTTACCCCAGAAATATCCGCCGATGAGCACCACTACCAGACCGATGAGAACGAAGAGCACGGCAATATTGTGACGGCGGTCACTTGCCCTACGTAGAGTATAGGCGCCGAAGTTCTTGTTCTTACCTTCAAATATAAGGTCGGTCCATTCTTTTGATGAAAGATCTACATCTTTTGCCATATTCTGATTTAGTCTTTTACGGGTTAATTAATATAGTCGTTCATCACTTGTTACTTGGAAGGATGCTTGATCTTGTAATCGCCCACCATAGCCTCGTCCACTTCGGTAAGTGTACCGAGCTGGTAACGCGATATCTGGTTGATCTGCATCTCGTCGAGTGCCGAGATCACGCTCTCCCAGGATGCTCCGGGCAGGGGTTTGATGATAACCACCGGACGCTCATATTCGTCGCTGTTACGGATTTTCTTGGCAGCTTCCTGATACTGCTCCTCGGTGATTTTCTTCTCACGCCATTCCTGCTTCTTCTTCTCTACTTCTGCGAGCACATCTTTGTTGCGGTCGTGGAGGATTTTGCGCACACCCTGCTGCAGCTTACCGTCGTTGCCGAGGAATTCGGTCACCTGAAGGTTGGTGGAAACGACATCAGCGCCGTTATACTCCACTTCGGGTTTTCCGGTATAGTAGTAGATGGTGTTGCCCTTCACTGCACCGTTGTCGTCGTAGTCAGTGTCGAGAATAAGTGTAATAGCCTCGGATTCCTTGGCTTTCTGCAGCTCAGTCTGCTCAAGCTTCTCGTTGGTTGGCAACGCGATGTTGAGAGTCTGCGATTTGATCATCGTAGTACAGAGCATGAAGAACGTAATCAAAAGCATGTTCATGTCCACCATGGGAGTAAAGTCCACATGGATTGCCATCTTTTTCTGGGCACCTTTTTTCTTTTTTCCGTTGCCCGATGACTGTTCTATCTGTGCCATATTGATTAGTCTGCCTCTGTTTTAAGCGCGGTCATTACAGAGAATTTGTTCATCTTGATGGTCTGAAGGTTGTCGAGCACCTGGTGAATGGTCTCGAACTTTGTGCCACGGTCAGATTTCACGGCGATACCTTCGCCCTTCTGTATTGCTTCGCGGATGTTATCGTTACTTGAGTTGTAGATTGCACGCATCCAAATCTGGAACTCGTTAGTTGTCTGACGGTTTCCATCTTTGTCGGTGTAGACGATGTCCTTGAAGGGGATGCCGATGTCTCTGGGCTTGAGATTGCCCATGGTCACAGGCTTGTCCACGGTCTGGCCAAGGAACTCATCCTGTTTGGCAGTCTCGAGCATGAGGAACTCATGCATCTTTTCAAGAGGCACGCCATAGAAGGCGTTCTTTGCAAACTTTTCAACATCGAGAGGTGTGATGCCGGTTTTCTTTCCGGTCTTGGCCTCGTAGTCAGCGACTGCGGTCTTGATGACCTCCTTGCGGAGAGGCTCTGAACCCCACTTCTCGGCATTTTCAGGGTCGGCGTCACCGGTGACAGACATGAATACCTGTCCCTGAGGGCTCACCAGCACCTGAGTCACGTTTGAGGTAGGAACCTTTATCTCCGAAACAGACGACGGTGTGATAACCGTGGCGGGCTCTTTCTGGAGGAAGGTTGAAGTCAACATGAAGAAAGTAAGCAAAAGAACGGTAACATCGCTCATCGCGGTCATGTCGATGAGGGTACTCTTTCTTTTAATTTTTACTTTTCCCATATTTTCCTGTTATCGTTTAATAGATTAATTGTGTTTTGACTTGTAGGAAAACGGGGATCAGTGGGTAGCTGCGAACGACTGTACAATCGAGAAGCCGATTTCGTCGATAGCGTAGGTGAGGTTATCGATCTTGTTGGTGTAGAAGTTGTAGGAGATTACGGCGAATGCACCGGTTGCGATACCGAAAGCGGTGTTCACAAGGGCCTCAGAGATACCGGTCGAGAGCTCTGTCGAGTCAGGAGCGCCGGAAGCGGAAAGGGCCTGGAACGATTTGATCATACCGATCACAGTACCGAGAAGACCGACGAGAGTACCAAGGGTTGTGAGGGTAGCCACGATGGGGAGGTTCTGCTGCAGCGAGGGCATCTCGATTGCGGTAGCTTCCTCAACTTCTTTCTGAAGAGTAGCGATTTTCTGCTCTTTCGAGAGAACGGTGTTCTGATCCATTTCCTCGTAACGGTTGAGGGCGGCGCTGACAACAGCGGCTACCGAACCTTTCTGCTTCGAGCAGAGAGCCTGAGCGGCCTTGATATCGTTCTTGGCGAGGCATTTCTTGACATCCTCAACGAACTTAGCGATGTTGCCGTTGCCCTTGGCGCTCTTAAGAGCGATGGCGCGCTCTACAGAGAGCACGATAACGGTAAGGAGGAGAGTCTGGAGGATAGGCACGATGATGCCTCCTTTGAAGATGGTACCGATAAGGTCATTGGGGTGAGCCTTTGCGAACTCATCACCGGCGAACCACATCGAAACGCCGTCGAAACCTTCAGCATCGAAGTGCGAAGGATGACCGAAAACAAAGAGGAACAGGCATACTGCCACTACAAAACATGCGAGGATAACCAAGGATGCGTTCTTGATACCACGTACGTTGCTACCGGGTTTAACGGCGGCGGAATTGGGCTTTTGAGCTTCCATAATTTTTGAAATACTACTTTTTAAGTTATGAATAGATTAGTTTCTTTATTGTTCTTTTATCGCGAAATGAAGCGGAGAACCGCTGGTCCCCGCCTACTCTGCCATCATTAGTCAGAATCACTGTCGCATGCTGTCAAAATCTCCGACTACACCGGATATCCAGCGCCGGCTGCCGGAAAAAAGTCCCTCTTCGATTTCAAAGTTGAAAAACGTTCTTTGTCAAATCAGTGCGCGAAGCCTGAGCATCACGCGCTTACAAGATCTCTTGCTGAACTGGAACCGCATTTCATGGCATTGAATAAAGAAGAATCCGTTCTACCGGAAATCAAGCGATGTTACACTCCGTAGCAAAAGCTAATTGCAAAATTATCATTATATTTTAATCTGACAAAATTTTTATAGATGATTTTCAACATAATTTTGGTACATCCGAGGCATGCAAAGACACGCCTCAGAAGGCGAGGAGGGCAAAGCGTACAACATATCAAAGTGCTAAGAGGCGCGAATCGAATGACCGGCGAGGCAGCCTTTCTGCGCCATTTGCGCCACAGCCAGCATTCGGCTCTGATACACTAACGAAATATTTTCCGCTACAATATGTCACGGAGAGCAAACACCCCGTTTTTTTGCACATTTTAATACTCAGGGGCTGTTGCGCACCGCGAGAGCGCCAAGATCGCTCAGCATGAGCACTGCAAACACCTATATTTATTTATAAACAGATACACAATTACTCACCGTTTCCACCGTTACTAAAATATATGAACGCTATTGAAAAAAGCAATATGTTTCAAAAATTAATCCTTAGCGCCATATGCGGCGCTGCCATCACCCTTCCCGCCATGGCCAATAAACTCGACCCCAACAATCCTTCAGGCGACATCGTAGACCGTTTCGCCGACATCGAGGTGCTACGCTACACTGTGCCCGGCTTCAACGAGCTGCCGCTCGAAAAGAAAATATTCATCTATTATCTCAACGAGGCGGCCCTCGCCGGACGCGACATACTGTGGGATCAGAACGGACGATACAATCTGGCCCTGCGACAGCTTTGTGAAGGTGTATATACCAATTACAACGGCGACCGCAACGACAAAGATTTCAAAGCCTTCGAGAAATATCTCAAGCAGATAGAATTCGGCAACGGAGCATACCACCACTACAGTACCGATAAATTCAAACCCGAATTTTCACAACGTTGGTTCGACAGGCAACTCAACTCCCTGTTTGAAAAGCATCCCGATCTTCTGAGCAACATCGGGCGCAAGACGGTGGCGTCGGTCAACCGCCTGATTTTCGACCCCGACTTCATGTCCAAGCGAGTGAATCAGGCCGAAGGAGCTGACCTCATCGTCACCTCGGCTAACAACATGTATGAAGGTGTGACTCAGCAGGAGGTGGAAGATTACTTCGCCAAACTCAAGAATCCCGCCGACGAGACACCGATTTCCTACGGCCTAAACACCAAGGTAGTGAAGCGCAACGGCAAAGTGGTAGAGCTTCCCTACCGCATCGGAGGCCTTTACTCACCTGCCATCGAACGCATAGTCGACAACCTTAAAAAGGCCCTCCCCTATTCCGAGACTGTGCTCCAGCGCCGCAGCATCGAAGCCCTCATTAAATATTACACCACAGGTGATCTCCGCACCTTCGATGAATATTCAATCCTTTGGGCTGAGGACACCAAACCTACTGTAGACTTCATCAACGGATTCATAGAGTCTTACGGCGACCCTCTGGGCATGACCGGCTCATGGGAATCAATTGTCAATTTCCGCAACGATGCCGCCTCGCAGCGCACACAGACCCTGTCGGCCGACGCACAATGGTTCGAAGACCACTCGCCCGTCGACCCGCGATTCCGTAAGCCCCAGGTGAAAGGCGTCAGCGCAAAGGTAATCAACGCCGCCATCCTCGCCGGCGACTCCTACCCATCCACTCCTATCGGCATCAACCTTCCGAACGCAAACTGGATACGAGCCGCACATGGCTCCAAGTCGGTAACAATCGAAAACATCACTCAGGCCTACGATGACGCTTCCCACGGCAACGGCTTCAATGAGGAGTTTGTAATCGACAAACCTACACGCGACCTCCTCGACAAATACCTGTTCATCACCGACAACCTTCATACCGACCTTCACGAGTGCCTCGGCCATGGCTCAGGGCGCCTGCTTCCCGGTGTCGACCCCGACGCTCTCAAAGCCCACGGTTCGACACTCGAAGAGACCCGCGCCGACCTCTTCGCGCTCTACTATCTCGCCGACCCGCATCTGCTCGAACTCGGTCTGCTCGACAATCCAGACGCCTACAAAGCCGAGTATTACAAATACATGCTCAACGGCCTCATGACACAGCTCATGCGCATCGAACCCGGCAAAGATGTGGAAGAAGCCCACATGCGCAACCGCAAGCTCATAGCCGAGTGGGCTCTGGAACATGGCAAAGCCGACAATGTGGTCGAACTCGTAAAACGCGACGGTAAGACCTATGTGCAGATCAACGATTACCGCAAGCTACGCGACCTTTTCGGGCAGTTGCTTCATGAGATTCAACGCATCAAGAGCGAAGGCGACTATGCCGCCGGTGCCGCTCTTGTGGAAAAATATGCCGTAAAAGTCGACCCCGCTCTTCACAAAGAGGTGCTCGACCGATATGCAAAACTCGACATAGCACCATACAAAGGCTTCGTAAATCCGGTCTACACGGCAGTCACCGACAACGACGGCAAGATTACCGATGTGAAAGTCACCTACGAGGAGGGCTACATGCCGCAGATGCTGCGCTACTCCAAAGACTACTCTCCGCTCACTAAGTAATCAACAAATAAAGATATCCAAGTGAATATCCGCATAGAACAGTCGTGGAAAGAGGCACTCGCCACGGAATGGGACGCACCTTATTTCAGAAATCTCACCGATTTTGTGCGCGACCGCTATAAGATGGGCCGTGTGTATCCGCCCGGCAACCGCATTTTCGCCGCTTTCGATTCATGCAAATTCGATGATGTAAAAGTGGTGATTCTCGGTCAGGATCCCTACCACGGTCCAGGGCAGGCCAACGGTCTCTGCTTCTCGGTGAACAGCGGAGTGCCTTGCCCGCCGTCGCTTCAGAACATCTTCAAGGAGGTGAGCGACGACACCGGCGCTCCTCTCCCTACCGACGGCGACCTCAGCCGCTGGGCGCGTCAGGGAGTGCTGCTGCTCAACGCCACACTCACCGTCGACGAGCACCTGGCAGGCTCCCATCAGGGTAAAGGATGGGAAACATTCACCGACCATGTGATATCTACCATATCGCAGAAACTCGACAATGTAGTGTTTATCCTTTGGGGCAGTTATGCCCGCAGCAAAGCTCCGCTCATCGACCACAACCGCCATCTCGTGCTCACATCAGCACACCCCTCGCCATTGTCGGCTTACCGCGGATTTTTCGGCAACCATCATTTCTCGCTCGCCAACTCCTATCTTGTGTCTCACGGCAAAACACCTGTCGTATGGTAAAAATTCCGAGCCCAACTCTCACCGTCACGGCGCCCAGCCTCTTTAGAGTGTGCATATGCCTGCTGGCAGCGGCACTGTCCCAGCAGGCGCAAGCTGCAGAAAACACCCGCACCGGCATCTTCCACGAGCAGTGCCGCACGCTCACCGTGACCGTCGACGGAAACCCACAGGCGCCTCCGGTGATAACACTCGCCGACCCGCCAGGCACACTCACGGTTGGATTCGACATGCTCGGCGACGAGCGCGAGTACCTGCGTTACTCCATCTATCACTGCAATGCCGACTGGAGCATCAGCAATCTCACAGACATGGAGGTGTTCGACGGATTCAATCTATCCGACATCACCGACTACGCATTCTCGCGTGCCACATCGGTGCATTATGTGCACTACAGCATATCGCTGCCTAACGATGAGTTCAGGTTCCGTCTGTCGGGTAACTATCTGCTACGCGTGTACCCCGAGAACGCCCCCGAGGATATCTACCTGCAGGTGAGATTCATGGTCTCGGAAACGGCGGCGAACATCCGCGGACAGGTGGATACCGCCACCGACATCGACTATAACGACGCTCACCAGCAGCTGTCGTTCACCGTCGACCTAGCCAACAATGCAGTGCGCGACCCCTTCAACGACCTGAAGGTGATAGTGTCGCAGAACAACCGCACCGACAACTCAGTGCAGTTCACGCATCCCACCCGCATGAGCGGATCATCGGCCGTATACGAACATATTCCAAAGCTGATTTTTCCCGCAGGCAACGAATACCGACGCATGGAAACAGTGCAGATCACCTATCCGGGGATGGGGGTGGAGGATATCGAGTATCACGCACCATATTATCACCATCTGCTCAAGACCGACACACCGCGACACTCGCGGCCCTACGCTTACGATCAGACACAACACGGGCGCTTTTTAGTGCGTGAGTACAACGCCACCGACCCCGACACCGAGGCCGACTACACTGTAGTGCATTTCACTCTCGAGATGCTGCCGCTGCCAGATGCAGAAGTATATCTTGAAGGCGACCTCACCGGTCGTCGTCTCGACGAAAGCTCGCGCATGATTTACGATACCGAGGCAGGAGCCTATCGCAAGGCACTGCTGCTCAAGCAGGGTGCCTACAACTACCAGTATCTCGCCGCACCTCATGCCCGGGCAGGGAAAGCCTTCGCCGGAAGCACGGCACAGGTGGAAGGCGACAAATTTCAGACAGTCAACGAATACGAGATAGCCGTATATTACAGGGAGCCGTCGGAACGATATGACCGCCTGCTGGGCTACACGTTGCTCTTCTCGGACCATTGAAACAGCCTCTGAACCGACAAATAACCTACAGAAAGCGCCCCTGCAGCCCGCTTGCGAGCGGAAGCAGGGGCGTTTTGGGTGCGTTTTGTCAGGAATGTATCGGCAGAGAGCGGGCTTTTCCTTCCCTGAACACTCAGGATGACACCCGGTTCTTGGCTTTAGTCTTTGTTTTTGTCGTCGACGATTTGTCGAGGTCTTTTTCCTCCTTGAGGTCGATTTCGTTGCCCTTCTTGTCGAGCACTCTGTACTGAAGATAGGCGAGGCTTTCATCGGGAAGCACCTTGAACTTCGCTCCGAGCTCCATGCGCCATTTGCGGTAAAGCGATATGATGCCTTTCTTGATATATGCGTCTACAAAAGGATGCACATAGAGGATGAAATCTTTCTCTCCGAGGTCATTGATAAGGTATTGCAGTTTTTCCTTAAGAGTGTCGGTAAATAGCAGCGACGGCTGTACCTCGCCTTTACCATAGCACGACGGGCACGCCTCGGTGGTGACGATGTCGAGGGCCGGACGCACACGCTGGCGGGTAATCTGCATAAGGCCGAATTTGCTCAAAGGCAAGATGTTGTGTCGGGCACGGTCATTAGCCATCACTTCGCGCATGTGGTCGTATAGAGCCTGTCGGTGCTCGGCTGTGCCCATATCGATGAAATCGACCACGATGATGCCACCCATGTCGCGCAGACGCAACTGGCGTGCTATCTCGTCGGCGGCACGGAGGTTCACCTCCAGTGCATTTGTCTCCTGGTCGGAACCTGCTTTGGTTCGGTTACCGGAGTTCACATCTATCACATGCAGTGCCTCGGTGTGCTCAATTATCACATAAGCTCCCGACTTGAACGACACAGTCTTGCCAAACGAAGACTTTATCTGCCGTGTGATGCTGAAATGGTCGAAAATCGGTTCCGGCTTATTGTATAGCTTTACGATATCGGCTTTCTCAGGGGCGATGATGCTGACATATTTTTTTATTTGGTCCATCACCTCAGGGTCGTTCACATGTATGCTCTCGAACGAGGGCGAGAACACATCGCGGAGCACACCCACTATGCGACTCTCCTCCTCGAAAATAAGCGATGGCATGGGTGCTGTGCGGGCTTTTGCCACAGTGTCTTCCCAACACTGGCGCAGTGTCTGCATCTCATGCATGAGCTCCGCCACCGACTTGCCTTCGGCCGAGGTGCGCACTATCACTCCGAAATTTTTCGGGCGTATGCTCTCTATAAGGTGGCGCAGACGCAGTTTTTCGCCGGTTGTCTTGATTTTCTGCGAGATTGAAATCTTGTCGCTGAATGGGATTAGCACCATATAGCGACCGGTGAACGAAATTTCGGTGGTGAGTCGGGGGCCTTTTGAAGATATAGGCTCTTTCACGATCTGCACCATGAGTTCCTGGCCTGGTGTGAGTTGCTGTGTAATGGTGCCATGCTTGTCGATGTCGGGCAGCAGCCTGAACTTCGTCAGATCTGGCACACCATCGGCATCTGCCGCTGTTGTCTTCGAGGATGATTTTTTGCCTGATGCCTTGGTGCCGGCGGCATCGGTCTGTGGTGGGAATACCTGCTTAAGGTATTCACAATAAGTAGAAAAACGTGGGCCAAGATCCAGGTAATGAAGGAAAGCGTCTTTCTCATAGCCTACGTTCACAAAAGCAGCATTGAGTCCGGGCATAAGCTTTTTCACCTTTGCCACGTACACATCGCCAACGGCATAAGCTATGTCGCGGCTCTCCTTCTGGAGCGACACCAGCCTGCCGTCCTCAAGAAGTGCTATCGACACTTCCCGAGGCTGAACATCTACGATGAGTTCGCTTTTCATTAGCAATGGATATTATCAGAGAAACTGAATAAGGGAAAGCGTGGCGCCCGCGGGCGCTCCGCGCACTTTCCCGGTGGGGTTGATTGATGGAGCGGCATCGGCATCACACCCGCCGATAAACAAGGAAAACAAACTTTTTTCGGGAAGCCGCCAATCTCACGACATTACCGCAAGCTCACGACCGCACAAAAAAGTTTGTTTCCAAAGGCCCCGCCCTACAGTATGTATGTCAGGGCCGAGGCTCCTTGAGTGGATGCTGTTCACTCCTTTTCAAGCGCGAGCTCTGCCCGCGGGGCAGAGCGCCGTCGCCTGCCATAGAAGTTTATTTCTTCTTATGACGATTCTTGCGCAGACGTTTTTTACGCTTGTGGGTAGCCATCTTGTGGCCTTTTCTTTTCTTTCCGCTTGGCATATCTGTCAATATTAGAGGTTAATACAAACTATCTTATTCTGTAGGCCGTGTTCCTCCGGTGAGGCACACGCTACCGTCTGAAATCAGTTGCCGCTCTTCACCTCTTCCATGAACACTTTAGCAGGCTTGAAAGCCGGAATGTTGTGCTCGGGAATGATGATTGTGGTGTTCTTGGAAATGTTGCGGGCTGTTTTCTGCGAACGGGTCTTGATGATGAAGCTGCCGAATCCGCGGAGATAAACGGCCTCACCATGCGACAGTGAGTCCTTTACCACTTCCATGAACTTTTCGATGGTTTCGAGAACTGCGGCTCTTTCGATGCCGGTGGTCTTGGAAATCTCGTTTACGATTTCTGCTTTAGTCATAGTTGTAAGTATGATAAAATTATATGATGTACTAAAAAAATCGGGTAACTATCCGAATATTAGCGGCATAGCTCATCCATAAGCAGATGCCCGAATTTTGCAACTGCAAATATCGGAATTTTTTTTCAACCTACAGCGTTTTCACAAGAAAAATCGCTAATTTTTTTGAAATAAACTTGTTATGGACGCGGTCAGATGTCGGTCAGTCGCCACCATCCGTAGCTTATACCGGTGTCGACAGTATCGAGACTCTCGGCTCTCTTTAGCTTGCGCACAATATATATAGTAAGAGGGAGCACCGCAGCCTCATATGCCGTCTTGAGCAGAGCCTGAGTGACAATGAGCGAAAGCACTGTGCCCCACGATAGCACGCCGCCGAAAGCTATAGGGAAAAAGACCAGCGAATCTACACCTTCGCCGAAAAGGGTACTCACCACTGCACGCAGCGAAAAACTGCGGCGCGAGCCTCTGTCGGCAGCTGCTGCTTTCATGCGGCTCATAACATAGGCGTTGACCATAGAGCCACACACGAAAGCGGCGAAACTGGCGGCCATGATGCGCGGCACGCTGCCGTAGACAGCCTCCATGGCCTCCTGCCCGTGCCACTCGGCACCTCCCGGAAGCGCTATGGCCATTTGCAGGAACAGCGACACAAGGAGCAGCGACGCAAAGCCCGTCCATATCATGAGCCGGGCCTTGCGGAAGCCGTACACCTCCACCACACAGTCATTAATTATATAGGAGAAGGGAAACACCACTACACCGGCGGTGACCGTGAACCATCCCAGGTCCACTACTTTTATCTCTATGAGATTCGACACGATGAGACACACCACGAAAAGCACCGAAAGGAGCATGAATATCACGGTGAGACTGCGCGAGGCCCCGTCGGAAGCCTTCGGCAAGGAATTAAGATTTTGCATTGGTCTTGTTTTTTACGAGGTAGCAAGCACTCGGTTGCAGCGAATTAACTTTTGATTTCGGCTGCAAAATTACAAAATTTCCCCTGTCCCCGCAAATGCCGCGGAGACAGGGGATAAAAGTTTATGTCCAGACAATGTCAGTTCACCCGGTAGTAGGGGATGGTGACCGGGCCGTAAATCGACGATGGCGGCCAGGTGATGATCATGTTGCGGCCGTTTATCATGTCTATATCACAGTCCAGAGAATATGAGGGCGCCCCCAAGGGGAAAAAGGTGAAATAAATGTCGTCGTCGTTGCAGTAGTAGTTGAAATCGAGCGACTCACCCGAGGAGTTCGACATCCAGTAGCCGGTGCCGTTGTTGAAGAAATACATCTCGTCGTTGGGATAAACATTGTTGGCCCACTGCCCCGAGAGATACCAGTCGGCATCGGGGTTGTCATCATCGTCATCGCACGCCGAAAGGCCCACGGCCACCGTGAGGCCACCCACAAGCAGTATGATAAGCGCCACGAGTCGGCCCAAAGTGCGGGCCATCAGTTCTTCAGAGCGATGTTTAGGCGATGTGGGGTGCATCGGGTTGAGGTCGGAATGAGTTTTCATAAGGCATAAATAATGAATATACAACCGATTATGGCATCGGCACGCTGTTTAATATGAAAACAATCGGGAAGAGGTGTCCGCCGATCTGTTCACATAATTTAACTATCGGAGACAATACCCCGAGCCGGTCGCGCAATAAAACCGCCGCAGGGCCGTTAATTCATTAATGAGTTACAGAATGAACCGACATATCATGGCATTTATGCTGCTGGTAGTAGCGGCCCTTACAGGGGCGGCTCCTGCCGCCACAGCAGCTAAACTCAACGACAAAGTGCTCAACCGCCCCTACAGTGACCTGCGCCGCTGGCATCTCGGCTTCTCCGTGGGGCTCAATACTTTTGACTTTTCATTTCACCACAACGGCTTCATCACCGAAGAGGGGCGCACGTGGTTCATGGAGCAACCCGACCTTTCGCCCGGTTTCTGCGTGACCGGTCTGTTCAATCTGCGGCTGAACGACTACTTCAGCCTGCGGCTCTCTCCAGGCATATATTTCGGCAACAGAGTGATACGCTTTAAAGACACCACTTCTGGAGACACCGAGAAGCAGGACTTAAAGTCGGCCTACATCGTGGCGCCTCTCGATGTGAAATTCTCGGCACAGCGCATGCGCAACATCCGGCCGTACATGGTGGCCGGAGTGATGCCTGCAGTGGATGTAATGAAAAAACGATCCGACTTCCTGCGCACCAAAAGTGCCGATTGCTTCATCAGCGTGGGCTTCGGCTGCGACTTCTATTTACCATACTTCAAGCTGATTCCGGAACTGAAGTTCTGCTTCGGCCTTACCGATGTGCTGCAGCACGACCGTCCCGACCTTGTCGACGACCCCTACAGGCTCGGAGTGAGCAACTCGCTCAAGCGGGTCACAAGCCAGATGGTGGTACTTTCGTTTTATTTCGAATAACCCCCCCGGCCGAAGCATCAGAAACAGTAACTTATTCTTAAGCAACCCACAACACAGTGCCTCACAACGCCTTCAAAACATTGCCGCACCTACTGCCAAGAATACTGACACTTGCGCTCATCATCGCCGCCGGCGCATGGAAAGCGCAGGCACAGTCCGACGCGCAGCTCGCACAATATTACGAGGTGCCCAACTATTACAACGCAGGCGCCATAGGCACCACCGACCTGCTTAAGATACGTGCCGGCGCTCGCCTGCAGTGGATGGGCATAAGCAAAGCCCCGAAATCATTTCTGGTAGCGGCCGACATGCCCTTCAAATTCATCGGCAAACGCTTCGGCGTGGGCCTGGTGATGCAGCAAGAGAGCCTTGGCCTCTACAGCAACATGATGCTCGGCGCACAGATAGCATACAAACAGAAACTCTTCGGAGGCATGCTCTCCATTGGCGCACAGATAGGCTTTGTCGACAACTCGTTCAAAGGGTCAGAGGTGTATATACCCGATGATGACGACTATCATGAGCCAAACGACGAGGCCATCCCCAACAGCGACATACACGGCAACGCCTTCGATGTGGGCGCGGGTCTGCTCTACACCCACAAATGGTTCTGGGCCGGCGTTTCGGCCACCCATCTCAACTCTCCGTCGGTGAAACTCAATGCCGAGAGCGGCGAAGGAGGCACCGAGCGCAACTACGAATTTCAGATGGGGCGTACCCTATATTTTATGGCCGGAAGCAATATTCCGATAAAAAACACGTTATTTGAAGTGATGCCTACAGTGCTTGTGAAGACCGATTTCACCTTCACCACAGGCGAGCTTACGGCACGGTGCCGATACAACAAATTTCTCACCGCCGGTCTGGGTTATCGTTGGAACGATGCTGTATATCTGGCACTTGCAGCTGAATTCAAGAACTTTTACCTCGGCTACACCTACGAATATCCCACTTCAGCCATATCCAAGGCATCGTCGGGCAGCCACGAGATATTCGCAGGCTACAGCCTCAAGCTCGACCTCAGCGACAAGAACCGTCACCGCCACAAGAGCGTGCGCATAATGTAGCGTCCTGTCCACGGTGGCACAAAACTGAACTCTCTTCCCCCTCCAATCAATAACAACAAGCAAAAAAATACAGGAAATCACCATATGAAGAAAAACATTTCGTTATATCTCCTGCCACTGGCAGCAGGCGCCATGATAGCCTCGTGTGCCGCCGGTGCACGCAGTTCGGCCGGAGGTGAAGTGACCGGCGTTGGTGGCACCGCCTGGGCCGAACCGACCCCCTACGGCATGGTGCTCGTGAGCCGCGGTTCCATGGAAATGGGCCCCCAGAAGGCCGACAGCGCATGGAACCTTGCAGCCGACCCCAAAGGGATGTCGGTGGATGCCTTCTGGATGGATGAAACCGAAATCACCAACTCGAAATACAAGCAGTTCGTATTCTGGGTGCGCGACTCCATCATCCGCGAGCGCCTGGCCGACCCGGCTTTCGGCGGCAACGAGGAGTACAAGATAGAGGAAGACAAGGAGGGCAACCCCGTGCGTCCGCACCTCAACTGGAACAAGCCCATACCCTGGCGCAACCCGGGTGAGGACGAGGCACGTGCCATCGAAAGCGTGTACCGCACCAACCCCATTACCGGCGCCCGCGAGCTCGACCCCGAGCAGATGAACTACCGCTACGAAATCTTCAACCACACCGAGGCAGCCAAGCGCAAGAACCGCCTGAACCCGCGCCGCCGCGAATATAACACCGACCGCCCCGTGCCCACCGATATACCCATGATATCGAAAGACACAGCCTTCATCAACGACGAGGGCGAGATAGTGCGTCAGACCATCAGCCGCGGCCTCACCGGCGACTACGACTTCCTTAACACATACATAGTAAATGTATACCCCGACACCACCGTGTGGGTCAACGACTTCGAGAACGCCTACAACGAGCCCTACGTGCGCATGTATTTCAGCCACGGCGGCTACAGCGAGTATCCCGTGGTGGGTGTGAGCTGGGAGCAGGCCAACGCTTTCTGCAACTGGCGCACCGACTTCCTCAAGCGCTCGCTCGGCAAGGAGGGCATCTACGTGGAGCCCTACCGCCTCCCCACCGAGGCCGAATGGGAGTTCGCGGCCCGTGCCGGTGAGAACGACAACATGTTCCCTTGGGAAGGCGACCTTCCCATCAGCGAGGACAAAGGATGCTTCTATGCCAACTTCAAGCCTAACGACGGCAACTACGTGAAGGACGGACACCTCATCACCTCGCGCGTGGGCACCTATTCGCCCAACGACTTCGGCCTCTACGACATGGCCGGCAACGTGAGCGAATGGACCTCCACGGCCTACACCGAGGGGGTGAGCAAGCTCACCAGCGACCTCAACCCGCAGTATCGCTACGATGCCGCCGAGGAAGACCCCTACAAGATGAAGCGCAAGATAGTGCGTGGCGGCTCATGGAAAGATGTGGCCCACAACGTGCGAAGCGACATCCGCATGTGGGAGTTCCAGAACGAGCAGCGCTCCTACATAGGCTTCCGCTGCGTGCGCACACAGATAGGCTTCGCCAAAGGCCAGGGCATCGAGCGTGCCAAGAAATAACGACATCAAACCAACCACGACCACAGTCTCCGCAATTATATAGCAAGATATAATGGGAAAAATAAGCACATACAAGCGCGGTATCGGCGCATTCATCTCAAGTGAAAAGGGCCAGCGTTTCTTCAACTTCGCATATTCGATAGGCGCCGCCATCGTGATATGGGGCGCACTCTTCAAAATTCTCCACCTCCCCGGCGGCAACTTCCTGCTTTCGCTCGGCATGGGCACCGAGGTGCTTATGTTCGTTCTCACGGCTTTCGACCGTCCGCCGAAGGAATACCACTGGGAGAAAGTCTTCCCCGTGTTTGATTCGGGCAACCCCGAGGACGCGCCCGACTTCAAGGGGGGCACAGGCGTGGTGATCAACGGCGGAGCAGCAGCCCCGGCACAGCAGGTCGCAGGCACAGCCGCTAACGCGGAACTCGCCACACCGGTGATAGCCGACGGCGCCACCACTGCCGAAGTGATGGCCCAGGTAGCCGACGCCACACAGCTCTATCTCACCCAGATCACCGAGATGACCAACGAGCTCAAGCGCCTGCAGACAGCCACCCACGCCCTCAACCACGTGAGCGACACTCTGCTCGACTCCTACAAGGCCATCACCGACAACTCGGCCAACATCACCGAGAGCTCGCGCGGCTATGTGGAGCAGATGCAGGACCTCAGCCGCAACCTCCACGGCCTCAACACCATCTATGAGATACAGCTCAAGAGCGTAAGCTCGCAGATTGACTCCATCGACCGCGTGAACCGCGGCATAAAGGATATCCGCGACATGTATGAGAAATCGTCGGAGACCAGCGCGCGCTACTGCGAGGAGACCGAGAAGATGGCTCGCTACATGCAGCAGCTCAACTCAGTGTACGAGAAGATGATCACCGCCATGACCATCAACATGTACCGACCCATGATGACCCCCGACGGCATGCCCGTGGTACCCGGCCAGACACCGGCATCCGACGCCGCACAGCAGCAGGGACACTGAACCATTTAACCCCAAATCACCCCGACAACAGAACAAACCGCATATGGGTAGCAACAACAACAGGCTTTCACCACGCCAGAAGATGATAAACCTCATGTATATCGTCCTCACGGCCATGCTTGCACTGAACGTTTCGAGCGATGTGCTCAACGGCTTCACGCAAGTGGAGGACGGCCTGAAGCGCACCAACAACAACGTGGAGCAGCGCAACGCCGCCATACTCGGCACTCTTGAAGCTTTCGCCGCCCAGAACCCCGACAAAGGCAAGCGATGGTACGACAAAGCCACCGAGGTGCGTCACATCACTGACCTGCTTTACACCCAGATCGACTCTCTCAAACAGGAAATAGTGCGTAAAGCCGACGGCAGCGACGCCGATGTGAACAATATACTCAACCGCGACGACCTCGAGGCCGCATCGGTGGTGATGCTCACCGGCGCTCATCCAGGAGGCCCCAGGCTGCGCACCGCCATCGACGCCTACCGCGCCTACATCTCGTCGCTCATGGTCGACTCCATCAAGCGCCAGAGCATAGAGAAGACACTCTCCACCGCCCCCGTGCTCCGCAAGGGCACACTGGGCAAGCAGACATGGGAGGAATCGAAATTCGACACCCAGCCTGTGGTGGCGGCCGTCACACTTCTCACCAAGCTGCAGAACGATGTGAAATACGCCGAGGGAGAGGCCCTGCAGACCTTGCTCGCCAACGTTGACGCAGGCGATGTGAGGGTGAACGAGCTCAACGCGTTCGTCATCCCCCAGAGCCGTTTCGTGATGCGCGGAGGCCGGTATTCGGCCAACATAGTGCTTGCAGCTGTCGACACCACGGCACGCCCCGAGGTGTTCATCAACGGCAATAAGCTCGGCAACAGCAACGGACTCTATGAAATCAATCCCGGTGCCACCGGCACTTTCGACTACAGCGGCTACCTTGAAGTGCCTCACGGCGACGGCTCGGTGACACGCCACCCCTTCCAGTCGAGCTACACTGTAATCGAGCCAACCGCCACCGTGAGCGCCACCATGATGAACGTGCTCTATGCCGGCATCGACAACCCGATTTCGATTTCGGTGCCCGGTGTAGCCAACTCGACAGTGAGCGCCACCATGACCAACGGCAAGCTCACCCGTCAGGGCGACCAGTGGGTTGCTCATCCCGACAAAGTGGGTGAGGAAGCAGTGGTAAGCGTAATGGCCGAAATGGACGGTCACCCGATGAAGATGTCGGAGACGAAGTTCCGCGTGCGCAAGTTGCCCGACCCGTCGCCCTACATAGCGTTCAAGGATGCCAACGGCAACACCAACCGATACAAAGGCGGAGGCCGCGGCCTGCCGAAGACACAGCTCATGAGCGCGCCCGGCATCGAGGCTGCCATCGACGACGACCTGTTGAACATACAGTTCAAGGTGCTGAGTTTCGAGACAGTATTCTTCGACTCAATGGGCAACGCCATCCCCGAAGTGTCGGCAGGCGACCAGTTCTCGCAGCGACAGAAAGACTCCTTCCGTCGCCTCAGCCGTGGCAAGCGCTTTTACATCAGCCGCGTGAAAGCGGTAGGCCCCGACGGCATCACCCGCGACCTCGCGCCTATAGAAGTGATAGTGAACTGACCCCTCTCGCCTCTCCTCCGGCTCAGCCATCATAAGAAAACAGAAAACAAAAGAAAACGCAACATTCTACACATGAAGTTGTTAACCAAATACGCCACAGTGGCGCTCGCGCTGGCCTTCACGGCAGTGACGGGCATGGCCCAGGACACCAACGACAACAACTCGTCGAGCACCTCGATAGTACGCCGACGGGGCACTGAAGGTGGCCGACGGGGCGAGGCTGCCTCGCAGCAGGCACCCGGAGTGACCGACCGCATGCAGCAGTTCTATCAACCGTCGCAGACCAGCGACGCCGACAAGATGTGGATGCGTGTGATTTACCGCGACCTCGAGCTCGACAATCCCAAGAACGCCGCCCTCTACTACCCCGAAGACATCATCGACGGACAGGAAAACTTGTTCCGCATAGTGATGCGGCTTCTGGCCGAAGGAAAGATCTCGGCCTATGAATATCTCGACGGCAAGGAAATCTTCACTGACCAGTATAAGCTGAAGGTGCGCGATATGCTCGACCGCTTCCATGTGCTCTATGCCGAAGCGAAAGGCTCCACCGAAAAAAATCCGCGCTTCACCATCGAAGAGAGCGATGTGCCCACCAACGAGGTGCTATCGTACTACATTCTGGAGCGCTGGGAGTTTGACTCGCGCACCAACAAGACCAAACGCACCGTAGAGGCCATCTGCCCCGTGCTCCACCGCTCCGACGACTTCGGCGGCGAGGCAGTGCGCTATCCCATGTTCTGGGTGAAGCTCGCCGACATCCGCCCCTACCTGGCGCAGCAATACATCTTCATCGATGACGACAACAACCTTCCCAAATACACCTACGACGACTTCTTCACCCTGTCGATGTACGACGGCGACATCTACAAGACACGCAACCTCACCAACAAGTCGATGATGCAGATGTTCCCCGACCCTGACGACCGCAAGCGCGCTCAGGACAGCATCCAGAACCGTCTCGACAGCTTCGACAAGAACCTTTGGGTTCCTTCTCGTGAGGAAGTAATTGCAGCCCGCGAGGCGCGTGAGGCTGCTGAAGCTGAAGCTGAGGCCCGTCAGGCAGAGGCCGAAGCCATAGCCGAACGCGACGCGTCGCCCGGCGAGCAGGCCGCTCCCGCCACCGAGGAGAAGCGCAGCGTGCGCAGCACCCGCGGCCGCTCTTCGAGCAAATCAACATCCGCCAAAAAGAAAAAGGAGAGCAAGCCCAAGGCAAAAGCCTCCAAGCCCAAAGCTCCAAAATCGTCATCAAGCAACGCAGTGCGTTCGGTACGCCGGCGCAAATGATTCTCCATCACCACATTTGCTAACACAATAAAGCCTCCCCCGCAGCTTTCCGCTCCCGGGGAGGCTTTGCCTTTATATAATCAATGGATTGAACGGCGAATAGTGATGCTTAATTTTCCTACAAAGCAGTTTCAAGCGCGGGCATCCAGTCGGCATCGGGAGCAACCCACACCCCCTTTATGCCTACAGCTTCAGCAGCGGCAATATTCTTCCTACTGTCATCAACGAACACCACCTCTTCCGGCCTCAGCCCCTCGGAGGCAAGAATCTTTCTGAAAAATGCTTCGTCAGGCTTGCAGCAACCCATCTCATAACTGCAATACAGTTTATCGAAATAAGTCTCAATGCCATGCCCGTCGCCGCTGAACTCATCACTGCGGGTATATGCCATTATGAACGGATTGGTATTGCTCGCAAGGCATACCCGATAGTCTTTCCTGAGTTTCAATAGATTATCCAGACGGTCAGCCGGAACGCTCTTGAGGAAGCCTAGCCAGCAATGCTGCACTTCCTCACATGTCAGATTCCGTTTCGTCAGCCGGCAGATTTCAGCGCGGAACTCTTCGGCAGTAATCTCTCCGTTCTCAAGTTCGAGGAAGAGACCTTTCTGACCGTAGTCACCGATATATTGATTTGCATCTACTCCGATTTCAGTAAACCGGCGAAACGCCTCGGCGGTGTCCTGCAGAAAGACAACACCGCCCATATCAAACAGTATACACTTTATCATACCGCAAATTTACGCATTTCCTCCCGCTTTCACATAATCATTATTCACTGAGGTATAAGCAAAAACAATCCACAAACTTAGATTGCTAATGTATAGTTTTTGATTATCTACCTCAGCGCTTCAATACTTTGTATTTCATATTTGACCATAACTTATCCAATTTGAAACTTTCATAATACACCAAAATCATGCTTACCAAGCATCCCAATGTACCTATTGCAGTAGATACCGGTTGATTACATGGGAAAATCCAATTATATGTTAGCCAGTAGAACACCATAAATGAGATTATTGCGAATGCAGACATTCCAAGACCATATAAAAAGGAGAGAAGAAATATATATATTCTTGATTTATAACCCCATTTTTTATATTTTGCTATTGACTTAATCCATCCGTATGAAGTAAACCAAAACAACAGTTGTACTATAATAATACCTATTGCAGCCAGATTACGCCATATTCGATTGACATGCTTATTAAAAAAAATGGATATCGAACTAATCTTATATTCTAACGCATATCGTGAAGTTTCTAAAAATGACGATTCATTGATGGATTTAAATGATTGAAATTCATACAATCTAGAAAACTTTTCCTTATATCCATAAGGTACATAACAATTCAATGTCCGTTTAACTGAATCAGAAACATGCATGACTGACATCAAAATATGTTTTCTTTCAGCATTATGAAATATCGGATTTTCACTGACCACCACACGACGAGTTAAAGTATCTATATAATATGGACCTTTGCCTGTAACTTGGATAATAGCTTCTGCAAAAAGTGATTTATATATTTTACAGGATGCAGTATCTCCTTCATTGTACCATTGCACTTCATTTAATGGTAAGAAGAAGTTTTCCTTTTTTATTTCAGGTCCCAAATTAGGACAATTATAACAAAGTATATGCCCTATAAACGAATCCGGGACTTCTATATTTATCAGAGAAGGGCAATTTATAATATTATAATTCCCGTTATTATTTTTAATCTGAATAATTTTAAGATTAGGACAATCATCAATAGTACATTGAATACTATCATTGCCACTTTCCAAAACTACGGTTTCAACGTTTCCATCTCCCTTGATTTTATCATAACCTCTTAAAATCTTACTTCCTTCATTTCTTGGAGATGATGAAAGAATAAATAACAATAAAACAAACAACACACCTACCACAATCTTAGGACGGTTGATTTTTCTTCTTACTTTTTTCCTGGAGGTGCGGATTTTAGAAACGGCAGAAGCAAGCTGGTCGTGAATGAACTCCACTCGGCCCTGATTCACATTGAAAAGGCGCTGATTTGTGTTGCCAATGAATTTTTCAGCATCCGGAGCGAACTTATTCAGGTCTTCCTTATAAATATATGTTCGGCGACCTGATTCATCGAGAAGATGGTCTTCAAGATAATACCGCTGATTGAGAGGCACATTCTTTATCACCTCCAGATAATAAGTCTCGATGATATTGTCGTAATTTTCAAGATCAGACAATGTTATCGGCTTTTTCTTCGCGATAGAATCTTCATAGAGCACATAGCAAAGGAGGGAAAGCATCAGGGTATTTATGTTTTGCGACGAGGTGCGTGCCAGATCAATTATCTTATCGGCAATTTCCTCCTGTTGCTCTTTATCGAATATATCCGCAGAAGATTTCAAAGGTTCCAGAATTATTTCACGGGCCTCCTGCTCCGTCAGCGGCAAAAGACGGTAACGGTTTGATTTCAAATCGGCATAATTCAGTGTATCAATCCAATCCTCGAACAAGAACAAATCGTCCTCCCTAATCGACACCACGATGCGGAAATTGGTTTCCTCATGCCACGAGGGATGCGATATCTGAAGATTGTAATTGTCATCAATCAGAGCGTACAACTGAGTAATCAATAATCGCGATGCCTTGGGAGCATTATAAAGAATCTCCTCAAACTGATCAAGAACCATCACCGACGATGTGGTCTTGTTCTCTGAATTCACAAACCTGCCGGCACCGAACAGATAGCGGAAAACCATAGGGTCATGGAAATCGGGATGATACAAATCCCTGCTGTCATACTGTGTATAGGTATAACCAATGGCTTTAAGCTTTTCAGTCAAAGCATCCCATAACACCTTGGCGGCCGGGACACTGCCATCAGTGACCGTATTAAGGCGAATCGCCACAGGCGAAAACCCGCTTTTACGCAACTGAGGAAAGACGCCGGCCTGCAGCAGGGATGTTTTGCCAATTCCACTTCTGCCGTAAAGCGTTACAAACAAATTGCTACGTATCAATGCTGTAAGCGTAGCTATAGCCGTTGTGCGGCCATAAAACTTATATTCATTCAATGCCTCTTCGGTATATGACGAGAGGCCTAACCATGGATTGTTCATTTCTGATTATATATTCTCGCAATAAGGTTATCAAACGGTTCTTTCTCCCAATCGAAGACAGATACTTTCAGCAGATTTTCAGGGAGTTTTTGATGATAGTCGGCTTTATAATCGTAGCCGGAAGTAACAATCGGGAAATAACGCTTAAGAGAATTCACACCGGTCGCCTGTTCCCACTCCTTCATGTAATATCTGCTTTTGCCACTGCTCAAATCTCCTGCCACAACAGACGACAGTATGGGCATAAATACATTACACTGTTTGATAGCATTGGCGATACGCTTATCATATTCAGCCGACACACCAAGCTTCTTATTGTCAAGCCATACATTCAGCCCGGCATTTCTTAATCGGGAAAAAACATTCAACGCAATGGCGAAATCTTCAGAGGCATACGAGATGAACACTCCACCTGTCTGGGAATTCTGTAAAGCCTTTTGAGCCTGGACATTTTCATCCAACTCTTCCGCAAGCTGTTTTATATATTTTCGGGAATCGGTCTGGACATTAACATTTATGGCTTCGGTAAGGTACCTATAGAGATTCTCATCCTGCTCACTTTGCTCCGTCTGCAGTAACACGGCGATATCTCCATTGCTCAGATTCTTCTTATGACGCATGGCATACCAGAAGAAACGGAAGCACCAGTCTTTGAGATTGCACCCAAGTACGAGAATCTTTTTCGTGTCGATATACGACAACAATTTAGATGGCGATGTTTCCTTACCAAGCCAGCGGGAAATGCAATCCATCGTATCATTATCGTCAAGCACAAAATGCTGACCCTTATTTTTAGGATCGGCCTTCCCGAACACATAATAAAGTGTCGGCGGGATATCAAAGTATTCCTCTCCTAAGAACTCTGATATCTGCAGGTCGAAATTCTTGTCCTTGGGATTATAGATATTCATTATGCGGTATCCGCCCTTACCCCAAACCTCATCCATGAGCTTTTCCACAGAAGGGTCGAAAGTCGTGGTCATCACCAAGCGAAAAAACTTGGCTTTTAGAAGCTTCAACAAATCAGATGTCAAATCCTCTGTATCAAATTCAGTCTTGGCAATAGCTTCCAGCAACCATTTACGAGCTGCCGTGGGATTAAGTGAATTATTTAAAATCAATTCCTGAAAAGATTCCGATGCCGGCTTTTCTTTATTAGAATCCAAGTTCGGATTATTTCTGAGCACCTTTTTGAGGAAAAATTTAGTAGAATCACCACTCGCCTCCTCATTTAAGGCTGTATCCAACATTATATCGCTTCCGAGAATCAGTACATACTCGCCTTTACTTACAGCATCGACTATAGAACCCGAATCAGAGATAATATCGGTTTCACTTGTATCTACTTCACGCGCCATAGTTACAATTTCTTTAACGTTTGAAAATTACTTTTTGCAAAAATAAACTATCTTCCGCACCACACCAAATAAATGCATAATTTATTTCATTTCTTTTTCATGCAGGAAACAACATGGAGAAATCGCCTGATATACCGGAATCAACAGCACGATTGCAGATATGCGGATAAATATGTAACTTTGCTGATGCAAGCTAACCAATAAACTTACCTGCAATGGAAAAGACATGGCGTTGGTTTGGTCCCAACGACAAGATAACATTAGAGATGCTGCGCCAGATAGGCGTGGAGGGAATAGTGACCTCGCTTCACCATATAGCCAACGGCGAGGTTTGGACACTCGAGGAGGTGATGAAGATGAAACGCTTCATCGAGGAGCGCGGCCTGAGGTGGTCGGTTGTTGAAAGCCTTCCGGTGGCCGAATCGATAAAATATGGCGGTGACGACCGCGACGAGCTTATCGAGAAATATATCATGAGCTTGGAGTCGCTTGGCAAAGCCGGCGTGAAGACGGTGTGCTACAATTTCATGCCTGTGCTCGACTGGGCACGCACCGACCTCGATTCGCCCAACCCCGACGGCACCACAAATCTTTATTTCAACCGCGCCGAGTTTGCCTATTTCGACATCAATATCCTGCGCCGCGAAGGCGCCGAGGCCGACTATGACGCCGCCACACTCGAGCGCATGCGCACCGAAGTGGCTCCGCGCATGGATGTCGAAGCCGAGCACCGCCTCGTGGAAAACATCATAGTGAAGACCCAGGGGTTCGTGAACGGCAATATCTCCGAGGCCGACCTCGACCCTGTGGCCAAGTTCCGCGAGCTGCTCGACCTCTACAAGGGCATCGACGCCGATAAGCTCAGAGCCAACATGGCCTACTTCCTGCGCGCCATAATGCCCGTGTGCAACAAATACGACATCAACATGTGCGTGCACCCCGACGACCCCCCGATGCAGATTCTCGGCCTGCCGCGCATCGTGACCTGCGACGATGACATCCGCAGTTTCCTCGACGCAGTGCCCGACCCACACAACGGACTCACCTTCTGTGCAGGGTCGCTGAGCGCCGGCGCCCACAACGATGTGGTGGAGCTGGCCCGTAAATATGCCTCGCGCACCCACTTCGTGCATGCCCGCATATGCCGCACACTGCCCGGAGGCGACTTCAAAGAGAGCTCGCACCTCGACCCAAGACTGGTGGAGGTGGTACGCATCTTCGAGCACGAGCGTCCCGGAGTGCCGATGCGCGTAGACCACGCTCCACTCATGCTCGGTGACGGCGACAAGGGCTACAACGCCGGTTACTCGTTCCACGGGCGCATGCTGGCCTTAGGCATGGTGAGCGGCATCATGGCCACCGTGGCCACCGAGAAATGCTGAACCAACGAAAACCTTAATCAACGACATAACATGAACGAACTGTTTTCCGTAAAAGATAAAGTAGTGGTAATCACCGGCGGTACCGGCGTGCTCGGCAGCTGCATAGGCCGCTATCTCGCGTCGCAGGGCGCAAAAGTAGCAATCCTCGGCCGCAGACGCGCCGAAGGCGAGGTGATAGTCAACGATATTAAAGCCGCAGGAGGCGAAGCCATGTTCTGCGAGAGCGATGTGCTGAGCGTGGAGACCACCGAACGCAACCTTGCAGAAATACTGGCCGCATGGGGACGCGTCGACGCTCTGCTCAATGCCGCAGGCGGCAATATGCCCGGCGCCACCATTGCTCCCGGCGGTACCATCTTCGATGTGAAAGTAGATGAATTCGAGAAAGTGCTCAACGTGAACTTCACCGGCACCGTGGTACCCACACAGGTGTTCCTGCGCCCCATGGTCGAAGCCGGCAAAGGCGCCATAGTCAACTTCTCGTCGATGGCAGCTTTCCGACCGCTCACCCGTGTGATGGGCTATGCCGCAGCCAAAGCCGGAATAAGCAATTTCACCGCCTTTATGGCCACCGAAGTGGCGAAGAAATTCACCTCCGGCATACGTGTTAATGCCATCGCCCCCGGATTTTTCCTGACAAACCAGAACCGCGCACTGCTCACCAACCCCGACGGCTCGCTCACCGAGCGCGGCGCCGATGTGATACGCCAGACCCCCTTCGGCCGTTTCGGAGCCCCCGAGGAACTCTGCGGTACCATACAGTATCTCATCTCCGACGCCTCGGCTTTCGTCACCGGCACAGTCGCTGTGGTTGACGGAGGTTTCAACTGCTACGCGATGTAATTACGGACCATGGCTATCTCATCTCCGAATCAAAACAGACACTTTTCATGAGACATCATCTACAGACGCTTATAGCCGGCATAGCGCTCGCAATGCCTTTCACTGCTGCCGCACGCAACTTCGTGGTCGAAGACACCGAAGGCAATCTGCATAAATTCGCCTTCTCGTCGGAACTTACTTGGGCACTCAGCGGCCATACTCTTGAGGTCAATACCGACGACTCTTCAACCGAACGCACATTCCAGATAGAGAATGTGGCCAAAATGCTCTACGACAACGAGACATCTGTAGACGAAATCACCACAGAGGCGACGCAAAATGTGACACTGTCAGGCAACATTCTCACAATCACCGGACTTAAACCACATGCACAGGTGACAGTGACCGAGGTGTCGGGCAAATCCGTCATCCTGCAGGCCAACAACGACGGGACACTCACTGCATCCTTAGACCAATGGCCCGCGGGAGTGTACATAGTAAGCAGCGGCAAATCGCTAATCGTCAAATTCATACAGAAATGAAATCTCTCTTCATGGCGGCCGCTGTAGCCGCAACGATGGTGATTGCGCCGACTGTCACGGCAAAAGTGCCTCAAACCATAATACACAGCTCAAAGAAAGCTACATTCGCCCGTATCGAGGGCGATGTGTCCGTGCGTCATAGCGACAAAGGCTATGCAAAGGCTTTCTATGAAAATGGCTCTCATCTGTTCAGAACCGACCTCATCGACAGCATAACCGTAGTAAACAGCGACATACCCCGCATAATAATCAACACTCCCGATCAGCCCGATCTCCGTCAACTTGTCGAGAAGGACCGTTATCTCAATGCCACAGTAGCAATAGAAGGCAACGGATATGCCGACGACATGGAACCTCTGCAGCTCACCATCAAGGGGCGCGGCAACTCCACCTGGGGAATGCCGAAGAAGCCCATGCGGCTTAAATTCAGCAAAAAAACATCGCTGCTCGGTCTGGCCAAGGCCAAGAATTTCGTGCTTTTGGCCAACTACATCGACCCTTCGCTGATGCACAACGCCCTGGCCATGAAGCTGGCGCAGTTGCTCGGTGTGAAATATGCCAACCACATGATACCGTGCAACGTGACCTTCAACGGCCACGACCTCGGGTGCTTCACCCTCAGCGAGAAGGTGGGCATCAACTCGGGGAGCGTCGACATCGACGAGACACGCGGCATGCTCTTTGAAATCAGCACCGAATATGACGAGGCCTACAAATTCCGCTCGGCACACTACAATCTGCCGGTGATGGTGAAAGACCCCGACCTCAAGGAAATCTGTGAGGAAAATCCCGACCTCGGCACACCTGAGGAACTTCTCGCCTGCTGGCAGGAAGACTTCAACAAAGCTGAAAGCCGCATCGCGGCCGGCCATGTAGAGGAAGTGTTCGACCTCGAAAGCCTCGCCAACTACCTGCTCCTTTATGAGCTTTGCACCAACAACGAGCTCAGCCATCCCAAAAGCTGCTACATCCACAAGGAGAACATCGGCGATACCGACCGATATGTAGCCGGCCCGGCATGGGACTTCGACGCCGCCTTCAATGCCTATGCCAAGACCGCAAACGGCCTCGACTTCATGCCGCCTTACGCCCTGCCGGCTAAAGCCGACTTCTTCCTGAAAATCATGGAGAACGAAAACTTCCGGGCCATCTACAAAGAGCGCGTGAAGGAGTTCCGTGACAACCTTTATCCGCAGTTCATGGAATATTTCGACGAACTCGCCAAACTCGTACACATTTCAGCCAAAGCAAACGGCACCATCTGGGAAGGCGGCGAAAACTACGGCTGGGTATACGTGGTCAATTCGTTCGATGCCACCAAGCATGCCGCCGACCTCCGCAAATGGATTGCCGAACACGTTGACTACCTCTGCCGCCACTACCTGGGCGAATAATTTCCCAAAGCGACAATCATACATAAAACACGCGACATTTCCCGCGCCCTGTCTTGCAGGAATCCGGGAAATGTCGCGCTGTTTTACGGTTGGCTATTGGGTCAGCGGGGTACGGTCTCGAAAGTAACCGGACCGATGATGCCCGACTGCGGGAGCTCTGAGCCGGGATTGTAAGGATTCTTGAAGCAGTAGACCTGCTGTTGCTCGCGCGGCGACCTCAGGTCACCTATGATACGGTTCACCCATGTGTTGACCACCTCAATCTTTATATCATTTTTGCCGTCTTTCACAAAATCGGTGACATCGAGCTTATAGGGAGTGGTCCACACGCCTCCGGCATACTTGCCGTTGATGAACACCTTGCCCATGGCCGCTATCTTGTCGAAGCAGATATACATGCGCTGTCCCTTCGGAGCCTTTTTCAAATCGGCGACAGTGGTATAGGTGGCTGTGCCTGAGAAATATCTGATGCTGTCGTTGGGATTTGTGGAGAGGTCCTGCAGCCTCGAGAACTTCACCGGAGCAGGCGTCTTGAAGGCGCTCTTGAAAGTGACATCCCACGGAGAGCTGACAGTCTGCTGCGACACAGGAGCCGGATAATTGGCCAAAAGGCCATCAGCTACAGATTTCGGAGTTCCCTTCTTCCTGAACACAACAAACACGCACTCCCCTTTCTCGAGTTTCATAGGCACCACAAAAGACCGCTAATTCTCAATGAGTTAGCGGTCTTTTATTCAACCACACCCCTCCAGGTCACCACAAAAGTCACCGCACCCACGCTAACGCGCTGTGATATTGTGCGTTATGCGTGTAAGAGCAAGCGCATATCTTTTCTTTTAGTTGCTTAATATGCTGATAATCACTGCACAATTTAAATTTATCCAAATCCATTCAGCGTCATTCAACCCTACACAACCCCAAACTTTAACAGACTTTAACTACCTTAGAGCCATAAAAAATGTGGTGACCTCAGTCAAATTTTCGCCGGGTCACCACGCTTAATCGTTAAAATCCCATAAAAATTTCGTACCTTTGTGGTCGGGTTGACGCAAGTCCGCCCACGACATTTTGAAATAAGAAGCGGTATGCTCTCTTGTAATTGGAAACGTAGGAACTTTTCAGGATACAAAGATGGCATAGCGGTTCTCACGCATACGGCGTGGGCTGCTATCGTTATATCTGCATCATAGGCTTTCTCAGGGCCGTCAAGTTAGATTGACATAGAAGTCCGCGCTTCTGCATTTATAAACCAGCTCTATTGGACTACTGAGCAAAAATAATAATTACGATGGAAACTAAATTCTGTCAGAGTTGCGGAATGCCGCTCAACGATCATAACCACGGCACAAATGCCGATGGCACACCGAATGAGGATTATTGCATTTACTGCTATAAGGATGGCAAGTTTACGCAGGATCTGACTATGGAGCAGATGATTGATTACTGTGCCCGGTTTACCGACGAGATAAACAAACAGTCAGGCCAAAACATGACAAAAGAACAGGCCAAAGAAATGATGCGCAAGTTCTTCCCACACCTCAAACGCTGGAAAAAATAAAAAGACAATTATGAGCAACGAAATTTTATATATTCTCCTGCCGGACTATGCGGCACATGAGGCAGTGTATCTCTCGCAGGCCGTCGCCTCCGACGATTTTGCCATGAAGGAGAACCCGAAATATGTCAATAAGGTGGTCGCCCCGACATTGGAGCCGGTAAAGTCGATAGGTGGATTCCGCACTGTGCCGGACTATTCGTTTGACACGATGCCCGACGATTATGCCGCACTGGTGCTGATCGGTGGTTTCGGGTGGAGTACGCCTGTCGCAGACCAGGTCGCGCCGATTGTCAAAAGGGCTGTCGAGAAAGGAAATATTGTCGGCGCGATATGCAACGCTGCATCATGTATGGCAAAGTATGGTTTCCTCAATGGGGTGCAGCACACCGGCAACGGTTTGGAGCAACTGAAACTTTGGGGTGGAGAGAACTACACTAACCCCGAAGGCTACGTCCACGCACAGGCCGTAAGCGATGGAAACATCGTGACTGCAAACGGCTCGGCAACGCTCGAATTTGCAAAAGAGTTGCTTCTGCTGCTCGAAAATGACACGGCGGAGCGAATCGAAATGTACTATCGGTTCAACAAGCAGGGCTTCTGTGCTCTTTTCCCCGGTTAAATTATGTATGAGCTTGTTCAAGTTGGCCCACAAAGCTATTATATCAATAGTCCGGCTAAGATTGGCATATTTGCCAAGTCTGATAGTGAGGTATATCTAATTGACAGTGGCAATGACAAGGAGGCTGGTAAAAAGATTTTGAAGATTGCCGCTGAAAAGAAATGGGTTATTAAAGGTATTCTCAACACTCATTCCAATGCCGACCATATAGGAGGCAATGCCTTTATTCAAAATAAAATTGGTTGCCCTGTGTTTTGTTACGGCATTGAGGCCGACTTCACCCGTCATCCGGTTCTTGAACCGTCATTCCTATATGGCGGATTTCCATGCAAAAGCTTAAGAAATAAGTTCTTGATGGCAAAAGAATCTGATGTTACTGATTTCAACTCTCCAAATTTCCCAAAAGAAGTTGAGATAATACCTCTTCCGGGACATTTCTTCGATATGGTCGGATTCCGCACACCTGACAACACTGTTTTCCTTGCCGATTGCGTAAGTAGTCCTGCGACGTTGGATAAATATGGTGTCACATTCATATATGATGTTGCTGCGTATCTGGAAACACTGGCAAAAATCCAAACAATAAAAGCAGAGATATTCATACCATCTCATACCGATCCATGTAAGGATATTTCAGACCTTGCAGTTGTCAATCGGGACAAAGTATTTGAGATAGAGAAAGTAATCGGAGAACTATGCTCAAAACCAATTACGATTGATGAGGTTATTTCAGGTGTGTTCAGACATTATGGTCTAACTATGTCTATCGAGCAATATGTGCTGGTAGGGTCAACAATCAGATCTTATCTTTCTTGGATGAAAGACAGAGATATTCTGGAATATTTAACCGATGAAGCCAATCTTTTATGGAAGAAAAAAGAACTTTAATGATATGGCTGGCAGTCTCCATTTTAGTGATGTTCGCATTGCCTTTCGCAATCGCCCGACTAGCTTCGGAATGCTCGGGTATGGCATTATGTATGATTCTATTCTTCATTATCAATCCAATATACTCAGCGATACTCGGCTATGGTTGTGGAAAGGACATCAGGAGAATGTGGAATCTCCCCTTGGTATCTGCCATAGCTTTTCTTGCCGGAACATGGCTGTTCTTTGACATCAAAGAGGTCTGGTTCTTGATATATGCCGCAATTTACCTCACACTGGGATGGATAGCCATGTTTGTCCGTAAATATTTAAGCATACAGCATAACCATGAATGAGTCGGAGGATATAAAGAATAAGTCGGATGAAATGAGTGATATTCTCCGGCAATCCATAAAGCATTACAAGGAGATAGTAGAAAGCGATGAAGACTTCACTGAGAAAGGTGAGGCATGGTATATGATGGGACAGGCATACCGGCAGTTGGCTGATTTCAAAAAAGCCTTTACATGCTTCAAGAAAGCAGCCGCCCATGATTGTTTCGAAGCTTTTGCAATGGTGGGTGATGCTTATTGGGACGGTCAGGGCGTGGAAAAGAATCCTGTCAAGGCTCGCTTATGGTATAGAAAAGGTGCTAATCTTGGTGAAATCATGGCTATTCTAAAATTGGCTGACTGCTATAAGCGAGGAATCGGCGGCAAGGTTGATTACTCGAAAGCGATGGAACAATATCTGCATCTCGCAGAGCGTACAGGCCGTTTCTGGAATAAATATGCCGACGGCATCGGAACCGCACTATACGAAATCGGCAATATGTATCTCAACGGATTAGGAGTACCGGTTGATTTGAAAAAAGCAGCCCGTTATTTCAAACTTGCCGCGAAGAAAGGCAATATTGATGCTGAAAACGCTATTAAAACTACAAATCTATGAGTGAAATGTCTGAACAATATAAAATCATAGACCGATTCACACGCCAATATGCCGGCGAAGGCGATATGGAGCAGGTACGGGCGGCTGTAGCTGCTATTACGCCTGTTGCAGAGATAGGAAACGCCAAGGCGCAATATATGCTCGGCAAATATTATTCGTGGGGCTATGGCGAGGACTGCGATAATCAAAAAGCTGTCTATTGGTTTGAGAAAGCCGCCAAAAAGGGAAATGAAAAGGCTGCGGAAGCATTGGCAAATCTCTATCGCTATGATTTCCCCGACGATAAGATTGAGGCGCAGGAGAAAAAAGCCTTTGTGCATAAGTGGCATTACCGCTGGATAGAGATACTGGAGGCAAAAGCTGCCAAAGGCGTAGCAAGTGCGGCTCAGGCACTGATGAATCTTTATGTCAATGATTGCCCCGATGATATTGACCCCGAAGAAGGTGTGGAGATTGCCCGCAAGTGGTATGACCGCCGGATTGAGATATTGAAAGCCAAAGCAGACAAAGGGGATATGTCAGCCAAGAAAAAACTGGAAGATATTCTCGAATATGGAACCGGTGTTCCTGATGAAGTCCTGGAACTCATTGACGATGATGAAGATAACGATTAAATACACCCTATTGTGAAACTGCATACATTGTGCTTCGAGGGCGATTATGCTCTTGAAAAGAGAGAAAAGGAAAAATTCAACTATTGCTATGTGAATCTGTATGCCGTCACATTTGGCATCGCACAGTTTATTCTGACAGAATTACAGCCCATTGACCTTGACGGATGTGGCAAACTGACTATCTGCGCTAATGTTGAGCCACAAAATGAGACATACGAGGTCGGCTACCACGCCGCCCCCGAATTGGGCGTGTCGTGGTATAATCTTGACATGGAGACTTCCCGAAAACTTTACAGACTTAAAAAGTTCAGCAAAGCGTTCAGCGAGGAACTCAGCAATGAGTTTGAGAACTATGTTGCCAATATTATTATGGACATTCTTGTGGAGATTGACCGTGTGCAAGGCGGCAAAAATAGCCTTGCAGAGCGGCGTAATGGCATTTTGGAGCGGATGCGGGAGTGCAGATGCGAAAAGGAAATCCTGCTCGAAAAATACTCGAAGCTCCGCCGCGACAGGAAGTATCGGGCGATGGTGTACCGGTGCATCGGCCACGGCACAGGCGATGCGATAAGAGTCGATTTAGTCAACTGTGCTACGAAAGAGGTCATCGTGTCAAGGTGGCTGGAAGAATTGCCCCACACCATTGATATGGCTGGGGCTATAACCAAAACAGCTTGGGATGGCGATGCTTTCAATGTGACATTATACAGAAGAAGCCCAAGTTGGGTAGAAACAGTAAAACTACTTGAAAATCAATCGTAAAATGATGATAGAATACGAAAAGAAATATACTGACAAGTCATTTGACATTGATAAGTGTCGGGAGTCGGCGCAGTCGGGCTATGCTCTGGCACAATATCAGCTCGGACAATGTTATGAGGAAGGCATAGGCGTAGAGCGTAATTTGGCTAAGGCTTTCAAATTGTACTGGCTCGCATCGGATAAATGCCGCCCGGCAAAAGAGCGTCTGAACAAGGATAGTTATCAAGGACAACTTGCCAAATGGCTGAAAAAGGCGGTTAACGGCAAGCAGTTGACCGATGCTAACTTGGCGGAAGCAATGTGTATGCTCGGCTGTTGTTATTTTCATTGTTGGGGCGTTGACTGCGACATGGTTTCTGCTGTCGAATGGTGGCAGAAAGCCACCGACTTGGGCGATGCCTATGCAAACGACCGCTTAGGATATTGTCACAGACTCGGCAAAGGTGGTCTGCCAAAAGATGCGGAGCAGGCTTTCGCCCACTATCTGAAAGCGGCAGAAGGCGGATATTCCGAGGATTATTTCTCTGTGGGATTGTGTTATAAAGAGGGCGACGGAGTGGCATGTGATGATGAAAAAGCCTTTGGTTGGTTCAAGAAAGCAGCCGAGCATGACGACCCGATGGCTTGGGTGGAACTTGCCAATTGCTACGCCGCCGCAATCGGCACGGCACAGGATTATGCGAAAGCCGTCGAGTGGTACGGCAAGGCTGCCGATTTACGCGGCAATGCTTTCCCCGACGCATTGCGCGGTCTCGGCAACTGTTACGCGGCAGGACACGGCGTGGAGCAGGACTGGAACAAGGCTGTCGAATTATACCGTCAGGCGGCAAAAACCGGTGACCCTGAATCGCAATACCTCCTTGCCCGCTGCTATGCCGAGGGGCACGGAGTTGAGCAGGATCTGGCAGAGGCTGTGCACCTCTATAAAAAGGCTGCAACCAATATCATTGAAAACAAAGGATATTACGGACATCCGGGAGCCATGCGTTGCCTTGCCGATTGCTATGCCAAGGGCTTCGGTGTAAGAAAAAATGCGCGTCAGGCTGCCGCATGGTATGCCAAAGCTGCCGAACGGAAGCATGATGCGTAAGCGTCGTATTAAATATATCGCGGTGGCTGTAACGTTGCTCCTGATAATCGGTTTATGCCGGGGCTGCTATAATATTTTCGTGAATGCGGAGCAGGAGGTTTTCACTTCCACGCAAGGGACGAACACAATTATCGTGCAATACGATTTCATGTCGCGCCCCACGGTCTATAAAAAGCGGTTGCTTTGGGACAAGGAACTTTGGGCATATCCGGGCAGCGGCTTCATGGAAACTGTGCATTACAATGTTGAATGGTTGTCGGAAGACAAATTCCGCATAAGCTACGATGATGAAGCTGACGAATACGATGAGGATTTTATCATTGAGATTCCATAAATAATCCACCGAAAGAAGTGATTTTCTCTCGGTGGATTTTTGATTAGTGTAGCTTGGGACCTTTGCGTTGTTGTTTGGCTTTCTGTTCGTCACGGAAGCGGCGTTTGGCTTCCTCAAAGCTCATGCCGGGGTGCATTTCAAGGAAGTGCTTGAAGTCGTCCGGCACTCCGCCTCCGAGGGCGAAGCCTTGTTCTTCGGGTACGCTTCCGCCGAGATAAGGCGATGAGAACCGTATCCCGGCACCCGGAGATGACGATGCGGGAGATTGCTTTGTCGCCAACTGTCGCTGGAATGATTCCGGAATCTTGTGGTCGGAGGGATATGAACGGCTCATGACAGGCGCACGTTTGTCGAAATCATACCATATCCAATGGGTGAGAGGCACAACACCACCCGGTTCACAGATTCCGATGCTGATGAACTGACCTTCCTGATAGGCTTGCTGCTTAAGCCGGTCGATCTTTACACCGCACACCATATCCGGCAATGGCGGGATGACAATCGGCACAGGCTGCTTTGACCTGGGCAGTGACTGTCGTTGCGGTTGAGGCTGAGGCCGTGGCTGCTGCGATGTCCGGGCTTGAACCTTTGCCTCCTGCTGTTTCTCCCTGCGGGCCCTGAATTTCAGTTCAAGGTTCTCGCGGCTGAAAAAAGGGTCAAGTTTCCTGTGCCAGAATTCCTGCCCGCCAACTCCGAAATAAAGATTGACACGCCCTGACTTTCCGGTTTTCTCTCTCACGGTTATGCCGTTCCGATGTAACCGGCCAACGAAAGAATCCCAGTCGGTGACTGATGGAGAAAGATAGACTCTTGCAATGTCATGGACAAGCTGATAGCGGACTTTCTCTTTGCCACGCAGTTTGGAGATATCGGTGTTGAGCTTGCTCCTGCCCTGAATCAGACGATGTTTCAGATTGAGAGCCTTGCAGACGCGCTCATTCTTCTTGAAGTTGGTGGTCTGAGTCAGTATCTTGCCGTCATAGTCAACCCGGCTGAAAACGATATGGCAATGCGGATGCGCCTTGTCATAATGTCGTACCACTATGTATGGGGTATTGGTCAACCCCATCTGCCTCATGTAGTCCTGCGCCACTTCGGCCATTAGCTCGTCTGTCATTCTTGGAGCATCACTCGGGTGGAAGTCGAGGGATATGTGACCGACCGGGTCTTTGACAGGCTTACGCTGTCGCGACGGTCGGGCGATGTCGTCAGCCATAGCCTTGCGGCCTTCATATATCCTTATGTCGCCGGATGAGGATATGAGTTTCCAGTCTTTGGAAAGATGGTCGATTATATCCTCACCCTTATTACTCTCATACTTCCGTTCATCGGCTTTCTGCCCTCGTGACTGTTCTATCCGGAGCTTTTCTTCGAGTTTGCGGCGGGTAACGTAATCGACACATCCGCCAAAACCGGAGCCGCCTATTATATATGCTATCATAGGAAATTAAGAGCTTAATTTTGCGAAGAGTTCGCGGAATTGACTGAGGTAGAACTGCACATCACGGGCCATGGCATCGAGTCCGCGCTGATGACACAGGCGCAGGAGCTGGTTGAAATTATTACTCATGCCGGAGAGATTGCGGGCGATTCTCATTTCAGACTCATTGAGCCGTGGAACAATGTTGGGATTTAGCGTCACCGAGCGGATATACTCGCTGACATTTTTCATACCGGCTCGCCTGACGTTGGCAAGCAGAAGGGCGTTTTCAGCCTCGTTGTATCTTGTATGCCGGACGTAGGACTGGCGCTCCTCTTCCGGCAGGGAGGGACGACCGTTGCGGTGCCCTTCCTTGATATTCGACTTACGGGTCGGGGATTTGGGTTTCATTGGCTGGGGGGATTGAGGGTTTGAAAATGGAGGGGCATGGCGGTTTCGGTACACCGGTGTACCGCTCCACCCGGTGCAATGGAGGGTGGCGAGGGGAGCGACAGGGTCGCGACGATTTTTGTATCACAAAAATCTAACCTCGCTTTGCCCCTCCATTACCCTTGTGGATAGATACCGCCGCGCCCTGAATCAGATAGATTTCAGATGCTTATTTTTACACCCGAGAGTTTGCGGTTGATAAGTTCGCGGTTGTCATCAAAGAACGCTTTGAGAATATTGATGACGATATGGGACGGAGCCAGATTCGGCACGCCGCTCAACCGTGCGAGCGTCTCAAGTGCGTTGCGGAGTTCGAGAGGAAGAAACACCGGCTTCTTCTCGCCGAGACTGACGAGGTGGAGAAACTCACGGCTCAACTCATCGAAATCGGCATCAATCTTTTTGGCACTGACGCGCGATTTCTTTGGCTGTTCCACGGTGGCGGAGTTTGGCCGCGACTCAGCTTGTGGCGGAACAGAAGCTGTGTCCGTGTCGGAGTTCTGAACGTCGGGAGCATCGGTGATCGGCGATGACGGAGGCAATACATCTTTCACCTCCGGCTCGGAAGCTGCGGACGGTGTAACCGGTGTACCGGTAGACTGAGGTTGCGGTTGCACCGCATCGTCCGGTATCTCGGTCTCCGTTGTCTTGGTTGACTGATGTTCCGGTTGACTGCTTGCCTGTGCATCCGGTTGATTGGCTGGCTCATCAGTATCGAGCTTATTCCCTGTCACCGAGTAGCCCGGTCGCCTTACGTCCGGAATCGTGTCGAGTCGTCTTTCCTTTTCGGCGTTGATTTCCGCAATTATCCTCTTGCAATCTTCGCCATATTTCGGTATGAACTCTTCCAGATTCTCGGGCTCCCATCTGAAACGCCATGCGTTCAACTTCATTTCCGGGAGCGGAGGCTCTCTATCTGTCATGTTCCATGGAATTGAATATTCCATAATGCGAGCTTCCTTTTTCTTTGCAGCTTCTTTTTCCTTTCGGGACTCCTCTTCCAGTTCCTCAAGGTATTTATCCGCATCAAAACCTGATGCTTTGTTGGATTTGGTTGATTTTGCCATATCATTGTGAATTGTGGACACCGAGATAAAAGTCTCGGCGACCGGGTGAGGTGTTGAATTTGATAAACTGATGAATCGGACAGGTATATTTAATCATATCAGTGCGTTATCTGTTCATCATTGTTTCATCGTTATTATATGGGCGGTGAGAAGAAAATTTCGGCGAGGGAAAAGAAAATTGAGGTTTTCTCTCAGTGCCACTATATTTTCTTTTCATTGCCTTTCATCCTTTGATGAAGCGTTGATGAATAACCGATGAGAAGAAAAGGCACTGAAAAACAATAGACTGTCTCTCCTTTCATCAGTTCATCAAATTTCAACGAGAAAAAATTATAAATTTTCCAACATCTGACGGGTGACGGTGTAGTATCGTCCGCAACGGCGGGTCTCAACGTATGTTTCTTCGTTGAGGAACATCCCGACGGTGTAGGTCGTGTAGCAGAACGAGTTGGAGGCTGGTTTGAGCTTCCAGCAGTCCTGCACTACCTTCCGGAGCTGGCTGCGGTCAGCCTTGACCTGACGGTAGCCGAAAAGACTCAGGATGTCGTTGAAGCAGAAATCGACCTCGTCGATTTTGCGCGAGTCCATTATCTCGGTCAGCAGCTCGGCAAGTTCCAGCTCCACACGGTTGCGATTGGCACGGATGATTTTCTGCAATGCCTCGGTGTCGAGCAGCGCGGGATTGAACCACATGCGGCTTTCCTCGGCGGTTGTCAGCTGCCGATAGGTTAGGGCGTGGAGAAAGGCCGGTATCTCGTAGCGGATTTTCTCCAGAAACGTGGTGTCGTCCGTTGTGAGCCTCGGAACCTTCCGCACCCAATAGCGGGTCTCGCCGGGGTCGATGACCACGGGTAGATACTCGTTGTTGGAACAGAGCACGAACTTGGCGAAGAAACTCACCTCCTCACGGTCGCGCCCTTTTGCCTCCATCTTGTAGTTGTAGGTGGTGCTGAGATTCTTCAGGCGCTCGGAGTCCTCGCGCTTGTTGAGCAGCACCTCGTCAACCACGATGACGAGTTTGCCGTTCCAGTCGTCGTTGAACTGACTGCGGAAGTTCTCGTTGGTGTTGAAGGTCACGTTTGCCTCAAAAAGCGATTTGAGGAAATTGAGGAAGGTGGATTTGCCTGTGTTGCGCTCCTCCGACACCAAAAGCAGAATAGGTAATTTCTGCAACGGCATGGTGTAGAGGATTTGCAGGTAATCAAGACCGAGATTGTACTGTTCGCCGAAGATGTGGCGCACAAGCGATTCGATGCACGGCCATTCTCCCTCGGCAGGGATATGGCTGAGTGGTGAATACTTGTTCTTGAAACTGCCTACAACTGGCTGATAGTCCAGATGCGACGGGACACAGCAGAAGCCGTCGTATTTGGGCACGTTGGCAAGGAAGTCCTTGCCGTAGTCCTGACGGATTGCCTCGATGGTCCACGGTATGCTGCGCTCGATGAGCTGTCCGGCAGCGTTGGGCTGGCGGACAATCTTGTAGTAAGTGGTACCGATGCGCTCGAAGCGGTCGTCGGCGGGAGGTGTAACTATTACGTCTTCCATAAGCTCAGTCATCGTTGGAGGGGTTGATAATGGAGTTGACTTCCCGCAGGCTGTAGCGGGTGCTTCCGTTCACCTTGAATGGGTGTAGTCTGCCGTCCTTGGTCATGTTATAGACCGTGGTCTCGCAGACACCGAGCCGCTCGGCAACCTCTTTCTTGGAGATTGACTTGTCCTGCTCCGCCTCCATGTAGAGGGGGAGCAGACGCTCGCGGGTGGCTTCGATTGTGTCCACCACAAGCTGATGGAGGTCAGAGAGGCGGACGTTGAGGAGAATATCGGGGGAGTCAGGGTCGAGTGCCGACGCCTGAAGAAGGTCAAAAAGATTCAATTTCATCTGAGGGAAATGAATTTGAGGATTATATCGCCAAGTAACTCGCATCACACGCAGCCCCGGCGACGAAAGAGGCTGCGGTGACGTGTCCCCGAAAGGACATAGGAAGGGCTATCGGCTATTTTTCTCTAAAGCCGACGACGGTTTATGCCGAGCTGTACGGTTCGGCAAAGGGCGTAGTTCACCCTTTCCCACATCGTGCCGAAAGACAACGACATGAGGGGTATCTGTTCCTTATACGGGGCAGATACAAGGGCGATTGTGTCTTACTTTGCAATAAGGTAAGGCATTCGCATTTTTTCTTCTTTTTAATTGATTGTTTTTGACGTACAGATTCTGTACGGGCACAGTTGTGGCTGTCGCAAAATTCAGCTCGTATAGGCTCAATGACAGTTTATGTCTGTGCCGTTCTTTCTTCTTCTGCCGTTGTTCCACGTATTTAATCCGTTGAGCATCGCTTCCTTAGTGCGAGTTGATATCGGGTTAAACCGTTGCGGTTCGTTCCGCATTCAACGGCAGGCTTTTCATAGTGGTTCCGGATTCTGAGTCCGGTCTTCTGATCAGATACCTCGTTATTATTGTTACAGTGTCAATATCGGGCATGGCATCCGTTGGGGAGCATCGTTCCTGTTCCGGTCTATAAAGCTGAACGTGTCGCTTCGGGCGTGCGCTGCCTTCAATCGTTACATAAAGATAACAAAATTTTACGAGATTTCCAAATCTGCACAATCTCCCGTCGGCGGTTGACATTGTCGGCTATCGTGCGTGTATGGTGTATGTGTGTGTCGATAGCGGCCACAAGTGTCACGCCTGAATATGGGCACCGGTGTCGGTGTAAGGCTCGGGCAAGTACCCGCACACCGATTTGTTCGCAATGCTTGCGCATCCGGCTGCGAAATTCAGGCACACACCTACGGGTGTTGTGCATCGAGTCCGACCCATCGGGGTCGGCTCATAGTGAGTCAGCCCACTCTTGGGCTGCGGGTTATGTCTGCGGCGGATAAGGGTACAACCGTCACGGCAGAGCAATCTGACGCTCCGCTATGGTAGCGAAATTTGCCACCGCAACTTTCCAAACAAAGCTTTGTTCAAAAAAGTTCACGATTCAGCGAAAAATATCATCCATAGCCAAAAATAGTGCATGGCCGGTCATTGTTCCCTGCTGGCTCGGGACTTCTTTTCAGCGGCAAAGATAAAGTGTAATTTTCAATCCCACCAAATATTTTCCGCCAGATATAACACAAGGTTGTACATGTATCTTGATATATACAACCTGTATAGCGATGGTAGCTTCTCAATTCCCCGGCAAAGATAATACCACCTCAACGGACTTTCCAAATTACTCCGGGCCTGGTTCCCGTTATTACGTTCTGGGTACCTTCTTTTCCTTTCTGAGTACCCCTTGCCCTACAAAATATGCTTATAATCCGCCAAAACTATGTCCTTCGACCCACTTTTGGCGGATTATAACGAGGTTTTACAATTCTTTTGCCTTTTGATAATGAATATTTAGGTCTAATTATCAATATGATAAGGGGATATTTTCAAGTTGTAATGGCTCATAAAGCATAAAAGTTCGCCCTTTAGTTCGCCCTTTAAGCGTTCTCCCCAAGATAATACATTATATACCCTCTTCCTCTATTACGGATTTAATCTATCACGGATAATATAAAACTCGAAGACCTCCCCAGGTGCGCTAATCTTACGGGAAGCGTGGGAGGTCATATCAAGTGTAAATTTAGCTCGATTCCGTTAATTCTGCAAATATCGCAAGCGTTTATTCTGCTTTATTCTGCTTCGATAATGGATTGCACCATACGACGTAGTTCTTCTCGGTTAGGAAGATACAGTTGGTACTTTGAAACAAAAATATTACTGTCCATGCCATAAGTCGCATATTCGACTACAAGCTCATTTTTTGAATGGCATAGAACTATTCCAATGGGTTTATTATCATCGGGCTGGGATACCTCGTTGGCAAAATAACCGAGGTACATATTCATCTGCCCTATGTCATAATGTTTTACACCAGCTCGCTTCAAGTCTATCAAAATATAGCATTTCAATATGGCATGGTAAAACACCAAATCAACATGATAATGAGTGCTACCAATCTGAATCGGATACTGTTCACCGATGAAAGCAAAGCCCTTTCCAAGTTCTAGAAGGAACTTTTGCATATTGTCAATCAAGGCTTTTTCAAGGCTTGATTCCGAGTATCGCTTTCCCTCCGGGATACCTAAAAATTCAAGGACAAAAGTATCCTTTACTACATCTTGTGGAGAACGGATTATCTGCCCTTTCTCAGCCAAAGCCAACACACCTTTCTTATCCTGACTTTGTGCAAGTCGCATAAACAGCCCGGAATCAATCTGTCGGCGGAGGGAACGGACACCCCAATGTTGTGATAGGCATTCATTTTCGTAAAACTGCCGTTCAAGACTATCATCAATTTCCAACAGCTCACACCAATGCGACCAGCTCAATTTTCCAGACACTGTCTGGAATTTTGGATAGTACAAGTATAATCGCCTCATGTTGTGTAGATTGGATAGGCTGTAGCCCTTGCCAAGCTGCAATGTCAATCGTTTCGATAATTTACGCATAAGCCCCTCCCCGTATGTTGCTCTGGCATTACCGTCTTGTTCAAATTCTACGATATACTCTCCAATATGCCAATTTGTTATTACAAGAGTATCATCTATCTGACGCAAAATCTTTGTCTTGGATTCGGAAACCAAAGACACGATTCGGTTCACAAGATTTTCAAACCCTGCGTCATCATCCGGCAATATAGGTTGTTGCTTTACTGGCTTCATAACAAATGCAAAGTTAATAAATTATTTTGAATTGGTGGCTACAAGCTATTTAAGGCTTACCACATATCATTCTCTTTCTTGGACATGGCGGCGATTTCATCTGCTATCTCCTCAGATGATAGCTTGATGTAGTCCATGAAGGTCTTTTGGGTCTTGTGACCGCTGACGTGCATCATCTGGAGGATAGTGTACCTGTGGCTGAGATACATATTGGTGATGCCGGTGCGTCGGGCGGTGTGACTTGTCACGCAGTCATAGCGTGGCACAATCACATTGCCGTTAAGGTCGGTCTCCGGCTCTTTCTTCTCCTTTTTCAACGCCTCCTTCTGCTTCATTGTGAGTTTGGTCGGCACTTTCTCTTTCAGTGACGGCAACTGCTCCGACAGGTCTTTCAGAATATCCTTGATGTAACGGTTAAGCACTTGCTCGTTGGCTTTCGGTATGTTGTAACCGTATTTCTCGCATATGGTGATTAGGTTCTCGTTGAGAATAGGTATGGTCACCTCGGTCTTGGTCTTCTGCTGGACAAGGCGAATTATGCGTGTTCCCTTACGGGTGGTCTCGAAATTATCAGCGTTAAGGTTATTGTAATCGCTTACGCGCTGACAGGTGTAGCAGCCGATGAGAAAAACATCGCGGATATGCTCCTTCTTCCCGGTCAACGGCATTTCGTAGAGGGCTTGCAGCTCTTCCTCGGTGAGATAAATCTCCACTGCCTTGTCGCGGTTTTCAATCTTCTTCTTGACAATTAGCGCGGATGCTCTCTGATTGTCATGTACGCCGTCAACGAATGCGGCGTTGATAAGAGCCTTCAGATTTGTCAGATGCTTGTTGACCACCTTTGCCATGTATCCGTGTTTCTGCAAGTAGTTGATGTAGCGTGCCACAAACGCACGGTCAATGTCCGCCCATCCGAATTTGTGCAACGGATCGAAGCCCTCATAGACACTGATGTAACTTTTCCATGCCTTGCAGGTGCCGGGTGCATAGTCGTCGCTGCCAATCTTGCGCGCCCCGCTCTTGATGTCATCAACAAACTGGATAAGAAACGGCCAGATAAGGCGATTCTTCTCATCCTCTATGCGCTTCTTTTCTTCGGCTTTCTTGCGAGCTTTCTCTTTCGCCGCCTCACGTTTTGCGATAGCTTTACGCTCAGCCTCGGCGGCTTCCTCCATCGCCCGGCGTTCAGCATCCACTTTCTCCGGCTCTGAGATATAGCGCACATTCATGTCGAGAGCCTCGCGGTCAAAGTTCACCTTTGCGAGATGAGCCTTTACTATGCCCTCAATCTGTGTCAGCTTGGCATGGAGCTGATAATTCTTCTTCTGATGCGCAAGCCATGCGCGGGGCGATGCCGTAGCCTTCTGCCATTCGGCAACCTCGACCTGAAGCATGGTTGATACAAGCACGTCAACCTTGCGGGTATGGATACGGATAAAGAGAGTCGCGGTGTCCTTCTTCAAATCCTTGGTGCGGACATGAAACGGGGTCAATTTCTTCGCGGGACGAAGCGACTGCGTCGATGATTTCGGAGAGGGTGATTTTGTCATATCTTCGATGTTATAAATTTCTGAATCGTGGCATTCACAGTTATTCACAATCAGCCACTTTGGTTCTGCAAATATAACAACCCAAACCGCATTTTGTCAAGTCGGGTCACCACGCAGGTCACCACGCTTTTTGAATAAATCTGAAAATCCCCAAAATTCATCAAAGTTCATATTGCGCTATTATTCAACATTTTGCCTAAACAAACCATTCAAATTCATTCGTATTCATTCAGAAACTCAGGTTCCGTTGGCACTACAGTGGTCTTTTCGGTGAACGAGTAAGCCGGAAGGTCACGTATTTCACCCGTGAGCGGCTCCCAAAGCTCGGGCTGCTTGCCGGTGATACGGAATTTCACATCCATTGTCACCGGATGGTCTTCCTGGTTCGAAAGGATGTAGATGTCGCGATCGCCGTCCTTCTGGTGGCCCTGATAAATATTCATGCCATCGGGAACTTTGCAATCAGGCAGATACCCGAGCTGACTGAAAAGCTCCTCGAAGCTGATACCGTGGCAGATGAGCCCCTTGCCGTAGCGGCGCTGTTTCATATTCACACCATCGACATCGCCCCAGACCCTTGCGGCAATCTCCTTCACCTTGCGGTCAGCGGTCGGCTGATTCTCTAGGCTCGGCGAACGCTCGGGCGCCGGACCCATTACTATGGCTCCGTCGGCCACAAGCTGCTCGATTTTGGTAAGCAGCTCGGGACGCATGGTTTTCAGGTAAGGTGGAAGCACGAGCACCTTGAAAGTGATGCCGTGAGGCAGTGTCAGCAGGCCGTCCTTCACCTGAAGGTCGCGTATGATTACCTCTGCATTGATATGCTCAAACTGGTAGCCGGCCGGAATCCAGGGCTCCATCATGCCCACCATGCGGGGAGCGTCCTCTCCGATGAAATATGCCACATCCGACTGATACCATCCCTGGCGCATCATGTAGTTGCAGCGTTTGATATATGTAGTGTAAAGGTCTATGTGGCTGAACCATGTGTTATTTCTGTCAAATTCCGTGCCGAACCATGCATTAGAGCCGGGCAGACGGCGCTCGTCGGGCTGCTGGATATAGAGGTGAAGCACCGTGTTGTTTACACCGTAGGTGAAATAACGGTCCATACGGGGTTTTAGGTCATTGGGAGTGCGCAGATAGGCCGGACCGGCGCTCGTGCTCGACTCCGAGGAAGTGAGGCGTTTGCCGTAGATATGAGCGCACGAAGTGGCGAGGCGGTTCTCAATCTCTCCGTAGGGAGGGTCTACCCAGAATTCACCGCCGACTTCGTCGGCCTGTCCGCCGTACTGCAGAAACTCACCCGGGAAACCCCAGTGACCGTAGTTCTCAAGCCATGTGGTGAGGCCGTGGCGGTTCGCTACATCTCGCATCCCGCCCACATATTCATATGAAATCATATCGGCCACGAGGCGGCGGAGGTCCCACAAGAATGCGTCAGAATCATGCTGGCTTCCCACCACTATGCCGTTGAGCACCGGCAGATAAGGTGTGGGGTCGTAGCCGTATCTGTCTTTGAAAGCGGGTATGAGGCTGTCGGTGAAGTTCTGGCCGCCCACCTCATAGCTGTCCTGCACAAGCACGCGGAAAGTCTTGCGGTCTTTGGCCGGTATGCGACGCAGCATCTCGCCAACATAGGCTTCAAAATGCGTCTCGGCATGTTTGCGGCTCAGTTTGTCCACCTCATAACCGGTGGCATCGGGGCATGCGGGCTCGTTGACCACACCCGTGGGTGTCATACCCATGCGCAGAACGGTCCATTCGCCATCGGGCACATTCCAGTTGAGTGTGCCGTCGGCTCCGAGGCAGTCGGTTATGTCGAGCACTTCCGATGTCTTCAGGGCATATGCATGGTCATCGGGCTGCTCGCGCCAGAGATATTCGTGCCACGACGGCACCTCCGACTGGAACAGCTTCGCGAGCGATTTTTCCTTGAAACGCTCCACTCTGGGGACCGACGAGATTGTCAGCTCGGCGATGCCGGCATTGGGGTCGGTATTCCGGAATACCACGCGGAAAGCGGCGGCGGTAGCCGGGTCGAATGACATGGCCACCTCGGCATAGGGGTCGAAGCCCACCTTTTTCCAGTCGCGGGTGCGGTTGATGTTGAAGGCGCTCACCGTGCGATAGTTACCGTCGGCCTCACGGGCCTGGAGCTCCACATCGGTGTTGATTGGAGCCGCCATGGGACGCACCACTATGCTGCGTGCGGTGAAAACGTTCTCCGGCACAAAATCTACAGTCAGCTCGCGTCCTTCGGGAAACTTCATGCCGGTGTTCATGTCACCGTCGGCAATCAACGCCGTATTTTCGGTTGCGGGAAGGGTTGTAATGGTTGTGTTGCCGCTTCCGAGGCATGTGCCCTCCGGAGTCGGGTTCGGGAAAGCGAGTACCTTTACATCCTCAAACTCATCCTTAGGCTGAGGCAACTTGACGCTTACCTTGGCCGGACCTTTGAGGTCGGTACGAGAGGATGCGAGATAGCGCATGGTCTCGTTGTGCTTTATCCATGGACCGCCAGACTGGCTCCAGCCGGGTGAGTTGAACACACCTATCTCGATATCGAGCTCCGACGCGCGTTTAAGGGCCGCGTGGGTGATGTCCCACCATTCGTCGCTCATAAATTCCACTTTGTGAGGGGCATTGGGGTCACCGGTGCCTGTACCTCCGATGTTAGCTATGAAAGCACGGTTGATACCAGCTTTTTTCATGGCTTCGAGGTCTTTGATAACACCTTCTTTAGTGATATTGCCCTCTATCCAGTACCAGTAGACGGCAGTCTTGACAGATTCGGGAGGCGTCTTGAAATCACGCTCCATGCGGTCAGCTGCAAACGATCCGATAACAGGCAGTGCGAAACATGCGGACATGCCGAAGCGTTTCAGCCCATTGATAAACTTCATGCTGATTTGCAAAAAATAAAATAAGGAAATATGAATTGGTTATGTTGTAATCAGAGCACACGGCGCGCGCCGATGTAACGCGAAGCATAATAAGGCGCCGAGATGCGGTCAATGCGAATGCCACCCGAAGTGGCCGCATGGATAAAAGTAATCTCTCCGGTCACAGGATCATTGGAAATGGCAATACCAACATGGCCCACACGGCCCGAACGGGAGTTGCGGCCGGTAAAAAAAAGAAGGTCGCCACACGAAATCTCATCGCGGGCCACGCTCTGTCCGGAGTTGTACTGGTCGGCCGACGAAGCACCGAGCGAATAGCCGAACTGGTTGAATACATATCCGGTAAAGCCTGAGCAATCGAACCCCTTGGGCGATTTGCCGCCGCGCACATATCGTGTGCCGATAAATTTCTTTGCGAAAGAAATCATGTCGGCAGCCATCAGTGCACCTTCAGAGCCGGAATCACCGTCGAGCAACTCCATCCCTGCGGCAGGCACTATCTCGAAAGGATTTGTTTTGGAAATCGAAGCATAGGTCATCTCCCCTGCATCATGTGCCTTATGCGTGCTTTTTTTCTGCGCCGCCATTGGAAGCGCCGCTACAAAAAAGCTTATTATTGAGATGACGATTGCTTTGTACATTAGATTTTAAGGAAAGAGGGTTGCCGTGTTATTGAAAAAATTCGACAGCGCAAATTTAATCAAAAAAGAGCGGGCATAAAAATATTACAGGGCCAACAAAACCCATTTTATGTTAATATAGTTAAAATCGCAAATCATAAAAATAGCGCGGAAACCTAAAGGTATCCGCGCCAAAGCTCTTAGTACCATAATACTGTGGCTTGTCTATGAGAGCGTGTGCTCTCAGAAGAGCCAGGCAGCTGTGACTGTCCAGAAACGGTTTTTGCCGTCGGCCAGATTTTTGCCATACAGAGCGTTATCGGCCGATGACGAATTAGTGATGCCAAGACCATAAGAGGCTCCAACCTCGAGATGGTTGAAGAAACGGAAGCCCAGACCGAAATTCCACGCAAAGTCGAACGTGCGGTTATTCCAGGCATTTTTCACATTCTTGTTCGAAAGAAGGAAAGAGAAATCGGGACCCGTGAAGACATAAGGCAAGAAGACCTTCCCGACTAAAGGCAGTGATATATTCCAACGGAAATTTACAGGAATCTCGATATAGTCGCGATTTACTGTCACGGCTGTAGCCGTAGCATCAGTGGCTGTAATGCGGTTGGTGCGGTGAGTGTACATGGCCGAGGCATCCACTCCGATACCGATAACTGGAGCCGTAAACTGCAGTGTGAAACCGCCGGTGAAGCCTGAGCGATTGGGGGCATCGAAAACTTTTTCGTTGAATTTGAGCTCATTGACATTGATACCGGCCTTGATACCATAACGTAACAGACCACCTGCATTGGCAGCCTGGGAACCCGCAAAAAGCATCGTGCAGAATACAACTGCCGACATGAGCATGGCTTTGATTATTCTCATAACTTAGTGTTTTTAGGTGTTTACCACTCTGGTTTGTGGCAAAAGTAGCAATTATTATCCGAAAATCAACTATCTTTGCAATAAATAAGCACAGAACAATGGACCCAAAGAAACATCTTGAACTCGAAGAGAAAGTGGTGGAGATGCTCAAGACTGTGTTTGACCCTGAGATTCCGGTCGACATCTACAGTCTCGGACTTGTGTACCGCATAGACCTCACTGACGACGGCGACCTTACCGTGGATATGACTATGACCGCACCCAGCTGCCCTATGGCCGATTTCATCCTGGAAGATGTGCGCCAGAAACTCGAATCAATCGAAGGCATCAAATCGGTCACCATCAACCTCGTTTTCGAGCCTGAATGGAACAAAGACATGATGAGCGAAGAAGCCAAGCTTGAGCTCGGCATGCTCTGAAACCGATATAAAACTACACGTGGGCAAAAAAACATATTTCATATCAGATCTGCATCTCGGTGCGCACTATTTCAGCAATCCGCTCGACTACGAACGGAGGGTGGTGCGCTTTCTCGATTCGATAGCCGACGATGTCGACGAGCTTTTTCTGTTAGGCGATATACTCGACTACTGGTATGAATACCGCACAGTGGTGCCTCGCGGATTCACCCGATTTTTCGGCACGCTCGCACGCATGGCCGACAGCGGTGTAAAAATCACATGGTTCATAGGCAATCATGACATTTGGCTTTTCGACTATCTCCGCGACGAAATCGGCCTCAAGGTGATCGACGGTTATATGCTCACCGAAATAAAAGGAAAGCGATTTTTCCTCAGTCATGGCGACGGCCTCGGAAAACTGCCGCCACTGTTCCGTGCGATAAGAGCATTGTTCCGCAACCGCATGGCCCAGCGACTTTATTCGGCTATACACCCACGATGGACTGTGCCGTTCGCCTATAAATGGTCGAGCCACTCGCGCGATTTCGCACATTACGAGCCGCAGTTCGAAGGTGAGCCGGGCGAGCCGCTGATAGCATTCTGCCGGGAATATCAGAAAAAACATCCCGGCGAGGTAGACTATTTCATCTTCGGCCACCGACATGTGCTTGTCGACTATCCGCTCGGCACCAACGGCGCACATATGATAATATTAGGCGACTGGATCAGACATTTTTCTTACGGTGTTTTCGATGGGGAACATTTCACTCTCCACTGCTTCGAGGCATGAGCCGCACACCGTTGCCCCCCTACAAAACGGAGCCTGTAAAAACGTGTCATAAACAATAAAAATCATTCAGCTACGACCGAAAATTTCATAGCAATATTATGTATCACAGCTAAACCATTCTCCCTGCCGAAATGGCGAAATAATTGCAAAAAGTAAGCTCCCAATAGGATATTAACCAATTTTAACAATAATAGCAATCTGGAGCAACCATATACAATACCTTCTGATACATCGATATTTAAAGAGCACCACGCGCTCAAAAAAAGCCCATATAGCTATAAAACTATGTCGTATAACATATGAAAATATTTTGCCGCCCCCTGGAAAAGCGCCACCTTTGTATCGCAAACCTAAAACAATCTTTTTTACCTTAGAAATTGTACCTATTGGAAACCAATAAAAAGGCGCTTAGTGATAAGCGCCTTTTTATTTTGCCACCTTTTCCAGAGCGCTCCATCTCCCGGTTGCCCCCCTGACAGCCCCTCATCGTGACTGAACTTCACAAGTCGGATTTATGTTTGTTTTTTATTATTAACACCCGTCCGATCTCAGCAAAAAGATTCCACATGGATACTACAGGCACAAAAACCAACAGCCTACAGTCAGCCTCAGGTCATTCCTCCGACATTTCGCCCATGCAGCGCAAACTGCAGGTGTCTAAAAACTACTATATTTATCTCGTACTCATCCTCGTTCTGCTTAGCGCTCAGGGATCGTTTGTCAACGACATGTATTCACCCGCGCTACCGGGAATGTGCAAATTTTTCGGTTGCACGGTTTCGCTCTCGCAGCTCGGTCTCACCATGGGCATGATTGGGCTCGGCATAGGCCAGATGCTTCTCGGCCCCATCAGCGACAAATACGGACGCAAGCCGGTGCTGATTGGCGCCACGCTTTTGTTCATTGTGGCGGCAGTGGCGAGCATTTTCTCGCCCAACATCCATGTATTCAATCTGTATCGGTTATTCCAAGGGCTGGGGGCTTCAGCCGGCTATTTTCTGGCCAAAACCATTCCGGCCGATGTATATTCAGGGCGCCAGCTCGCCAAACTAATGGCTCTTGTGGGAGCTATCAACGGTTTCGCACCGGCATCGTCGCCTGTAATCGGTGGCATAATGGCCGACAACTTCGGATGGAAGTCGATTTTTCTCGTTCTTGCCGGCTTCGCTACATCCTACTCTCAACTGGCAAGTGCAAAATTATCGATTTGTCGGAAGAAAACATTCTTGGGAGAGTCAAAATTTAGTTT